>NZ_CALEFV010000182.1 GCF_937877005.1 uncultured Fibrobacter sp.
CTTATGTAAGGGGCCAGCTGCATGGAGTCGCCAAGGTGTTCGACGACCTCGGCGGATTAAAAGAAGAAATGACCTTTGAACACGGACTGCGCCATGGTGCCTACCGCCGCTACAACCGCGGCATCAAGGTGATGGAATCGGAGTTCGAGCAGAACCGCTGCGTCAAGGGCTGCGACTTTTAGTTACATGTAGCCCGCCCATTCGGCGGCGACACTCGGCGATGCCTTGCGGATTTCCTTGGCGTGTTCGCTGTCGTCGGCAATGGCGATGTCACCGCTTGCAATTTTCGCCTTAATATCGTCGAAGGTTTTGGGCTGCTCCTTTTCGGGGAGCTTGTCGCCGGGTACAATGCAGGGGGCGTCGATCGCCGTTTTCGCCTTGTCCTTGACCGGAGAGTATTCGCGTGCGGCAGGGATTTCGTAGAACTTGTCTTCTTCGGGGCACCAGGCCATCAACGTTTACCCGTACACGCAACCCGCGGCGAGCCCAATGAATCCGGGGCGGTTCACGAACCCCATTTTGGCCCAGTGGCCAAATACGACCGTCTTGTTCCAGTTAATTTGTTCAAACCATGGACGGTCGTTCCAGTATCTTACAGACAAAATAACTTCCCGGTCCATGTCCTCTAGTCTGACCTTGCCGGGCTCTAAACCGGCGTGAACCAGCAGTGCGTGTGGAGTGTCGCGCCACAGGGGCCAGGTGCTTACCTCGGCGGCAATGGCGTGCCAAGTTTCCATCGGGAGCTTGGCGAAGCGGGCTCGTTGCTTCTCGGTCCATTCGCTTTCCGAAAGCTTCATCGCGCGTATCAGGTGTTCCTCATGGTTGCCGCGCACGGTAAGGATTCCGTTGTCCTTCACGAACTTTAGTGCCCGCAACATGTCGGGCCCCTTGTTGATGATGTCGCCCGTCTGGTACAGCGTGTCCTTGCCGCGCACAAAGCCGAATGCGTCTACAATGCGCTCGAGCTCGTCGGCACAGCCGTGCACATCACCTATATAAAGAGTTCGACTGTTCATACTAGAATGTCATGCCGGGCTTGACCCGGCATCTCCTTTCCTATAAGCGTGTTAGACATGCACCGCCTGTCGCAGTTTGTTCATTTCGTCGGCGGTGAGTTCTCGGAATTCTCCGGCGGGCAAGTCGCCCAAAGTCAGCTTGCAGTAGCTCACGCGTTTGAGGTCGCGAATCTCGTAGCCCACGGCGCGCATCATGCGGCGGATTTCTCGGTTCTTGCCTTCGATCAGCACGAGTTCGGCGAAACCCTTCTCCAGGTAGATGTCGGTCGCAAATGCAATCTCTTCTTGCTCTTCGCCTTCTTCGCGAATGTCAACGCCGTCTACCAGTTTCTGCGCGGCGTGCTCGCTCAGCGGGCGGTCTGTCCACACGTAGTAGCTGCGCGGAATTTCGTAGCTCGGGTGCGTGAGGCGGTGCAAGAGTTCGCCATCGTCGGTGAACAGCAACAGCCCGCGGCTCTGCAAGTCGAGGCGGCCCACATACTTAAGGCTCTGG
>NZ_CALEFV010000183.1 GCF_937877005.1 uncultured Fibrobacter sp.
CACTTTGGCGACGTACCCAAGTTGGTAAGGGGCGGCTCTGCAAAAGCCTTATTCATCAGTTCGAGTCTGATCGTTGCCTCTTAAAACTCCTTCTCACCCCGAGAGGGAGTTTTTTTGTTTATGACATAAGAGTTGGGTTGCAGAAGATTCGGGGTGCCTAAACGCTTTATATGGGATTCTTGCGGGGTCTACCGCGGCCGCGCTTGATGGGAGTCCCGTCAGGATTAGTAGTTGCATCGGGGTGCTTGGCCTTGAAAATCGACTGGATTTTCTTGGCTCGTTCTTCGGCCTTCTGTTTGGCTAGATCAGCTGCTGATACGATGACGGATTTAGGTTTTTCACCCGTTTTAGCACCGAAGGAGACCTTGAGAACCCTTCCTGATGCCGGTCTGGATGGTTCCGAAATCGTGGAACGCGGAATTTTCGGCACATTTCCGAATATCTGCGCGGCAATCTTTTCGGCTTCCTGGCGCTCGTTTCGCGTTTTGATGGCTTCCCGCTCCCTCTTGGATGGCCTTAAGGAACCATTTCTTTTTTTTCCGTTAGTTGCACGGGTCCTTGTTTCGGAATTCTTGATTATTTCTTCGTCGGACAAGCCACGGAGTTCTTGAGGGACTTCCATGATAGGCGCTTCTTTTTTGGATAAAATCTGGATCATAGGGCTTTTTTAGGGGCTTCTTTTGTTTGTCAAGAGTAAAAAATGTCTTTTTAATGTAAAAAAACCGCACCAAATTTAAAAAAAATAAAAAAAGTGCTTGTCAAGACCTAGAAAAAAATTTTTTTTTGGACTATTTTTGGCATACATGCTTCGGTTTACACAAGAAATATTACTTGCACTCCGCGCCATCTCTAATGAAGAAGAGGCGCATGAAATGTCTAAGAAGGCTCGTGAACAATTCGATTTCCTCGGAATTCGTCTGGTTCCCCGTCGCGAAGTAACCTACCCCATATTCGATAAGTACCCGCCCAAGGACGGTGACGAGTTGGTTTCGAGGGTGGAGGACATGTGGTCGCAGCCGTATCGTGAAATTCAGTATGCGGCATGTGACTATTTGTTCCGTCATAGGTCCTTGCTTGGCGGTCAACATCTGGCTTTCTTGAAGAAACTGATAAAGACTCGTGCCTGGCGGGATACGGTTGATACCTTGGCTGCCTGCGTCCTTGGCGATTTGGCATTGCGGTTGCCGGCCCTCCGCGTAAAGATTGCTTCCTGGATTCGCGATCCGAATGTATGGGTGCGTCGTAGCGCCATTATATTCCAAATACAGTACAGGGATCGTACTGATTGGCCGCTTCTAAGGCAGTTCTGTCTGACTTGCGCTCAGGACGAAGACTATTATATCAGAAATGGAATCGGCCGAGCCCTTTCGGAATATGCCCGAATAAATCCGACTGAGGTTCGTCGCTTTGTACAAGATAATTCCTTTGCGGAGCAGACGACTCAGGAAATTCTACGGCTGATTTAAATAAAACGAATGAACAAGAAGCTCCCCTCTCGATGGAGAGGGGAGCTTTTTTATTGGCGTCAGAGTGATTAGCGTTTGCTTGAATTGGTCAAGGGCGGTCCTCCGGGTGTGGATCTGGTCCGGGAACGGGACCTGCCTTTGCCGATTCACTGAAAGGAAATACGAATCGTCCGCGCAAAACGCAGCCCGGGGCTCCTGGATCACATTCCTTCTTACGTTTGTTGCAAAATGTATTCCGCAAATGCCTGCATTCGTAGCTCATGAAAAAAAGTATAGAAAAAAAGGTTGAATCTTTCTAAATTTAGAGCATGCGTTACGGTGACATTTCTTTTTTCCAGAGCGGCGTGGCCGTTCCTCTTTTTAGCCTTTATAGCCATCAGAGTATTGGTATAGGCGAGTTTCTAGACCTGATCCCTTTTGGACGCTGGGCTCAGGCGTGTGATTTTAACATCATACAGCTCTTGCCGGTAAACGATACGGGTTCAGAATCAAGTCCGTATAGTGCGAGAAGTGCTTTCGCCTTGAATCCCGTCTTTATCAATATCCAGTCTGTCGCCGGATCATCAGAATACGAGGACGAGATTCAGGAAGCCAAGACGGAGTTTGACAATCAGAAAAAGATCGACTATTATCGTATTTCGACTTGGAAGCGTTCTATCCTCTGGAAAATTTTTGACAATCGCTACGAGATTCTCGAAAAAGATTCCGCATTGAATTTATGGATTGCGGATAACGAGTGGGCAAAGCCTTATTGCGTCTATTGTACGCTGAAGTCGATGAATCATGAGTCGAGCTGGAAGGATTGGCCGCAATACAGTAATCCTTCGGCCAAGGATATTGAACGCCTGTGGGCCAAGTACAAGAAGGAAAATCTTTTCCAGGCCTGGATGCAGCTGGAGGCCGAAAAGCAGTTCAATACGGCCGTGACGACCATTTCAAAGATAGGTCTTCGTCTCAAGGGAGATATTCCGATTCTCATCAACGAAGACAGTGCGGATGTTTGGTCTGAACGCAAGTTCTTCTCGCTTGAGGATCGTGCCGGTGCGCCACCTGACATGTTCAGCTATAGCGGACAGAACTGGGGTTTCCCGACATACCGTTGGGATGTCCTTGAAAAGGATAACTTTATGTGGTGGCGTCGTCGTTTGGCGCAAGCTAGCAAGTTCTACCATGCTTATCGTATAGATCATGTGCTGGGATTCTTCCGTATTTGGTCCATTCCGCAGACAGAAACAACTGGTATCCTCGGATACTTTAATCCCTGCGTGCCGCTCACTTGGGACAAGCTGAGCTCTGCGGGTTTCATCCGCGAAACGCTTGAGTACCTGCGCCGTCCGAATTATGGTGTGGAACAGCTCCGTGAATTCTTGCACGAGAATACGGAACGCCTGATTCCGATCTGTTTCACGCAGCTCGAAGGTCATCCGGACCGCCTGGTGCTGAAGCCGGAATACTGTTCCGAAAAGGCAATTCTTGCTTTGGATGAACCGCAGGAAGTCAAGGATTCCCTGCTCAAGGTTTATTGGAACCGTGTCTTTGTCCCGTCGGGTGACGAAAATACCTTCTATCCGTATTGGTACTGGTATAACCAGCCAGTTTTGTTTACGCTTCCGCAAAATGAACAGGAAAAGTTGCGTGACCTGATTCAGGAAAATGAGAATTCGCAGAATGCCCTGTGGGATGCGAATGCGACAAAGCTTCTGTCCGTACTTTCACAGGAAACGGATATGCTGGTCTGTGCCGAAGACCTTGGCGCCGTACCGCCCTGTGTCCCCGCGGTTCTGAACAAGCTCAATATTCTTTCGCTTCGTATCGAACGCTGGGCCCGCAACTGGAATGCTCCATATTCTCCGTACTACGAAATGGACGAATACCCGCGCATGTCCGTTTGTGCGACAAGTTGCCACGACACGTCGACTCTTCGTGGCCTATGGCAGGAACCGGATTTCGATCGGGATCTGTACTGGTCTCATGCGCACTTGCAAGGGAAGGCTCCCGAGGAGATGACTCCGTCGGTGGCCCGTATGGTTTTGACTCATGTGTTTAGTGCCAATAGCCTGTTCTGCATTTTGCCCGTACAGGACTACTTTGCCTTGTCTGCGACTCTTTCGAAGGGAAGCCCTGAAGAGGAACGTGTGAATATTCCGGGTACGGTGGGGGGCGCCAACTGGAGTTACCGCATGCCTTGTTCCGTTGACGAACTGATGGATTTCGCTTCGCTGTCGTCGGATATCCGTAGGCTGGTCGATGTTCGTAAGCGTCGTCCACTTTGGAAGTTCTAGAGAATCGTAGACTGCTGGAAGTTTCGGAATGAGGCGCGATGAGATGTTCGCTCCCGCTTGGACAAAAGACGCCGTCTTCTATCAGATATTCCCTGATAGGTTCTGTCGCAGTCCCCGCTACCAGGCGGTAGGCAGGTTCGTGCCCTGGGGCTCCAGGCCCACCCGCGAAAACATGTTCGGCGGCAATCTCGCGGGCATCGAGGACCATCTGGACTACATCGCAGGCCTCGGCGTAAACGCCATCTACCTCTGTCCCATCTTCAAGAGCAATTCCAACCACCGCTACCATACCGTCGATTACTTCGAAATCGACCCGGTGCTGGGCACCCTCAAGGATTTCGACCGCCTTGTCAAAAAGGCCCACAGGCTTGGGCTGCGCATCATTCTCGACGGCGTGTTCAACCACTGTTCTCGCGGATTCTTCCAGTTCAACAGCTTGCTGGAACTGGGCGAAAATTCCCCCTATGTGGACTGGTTTCATGTAAAGGGCTGGCCTCTCAACGCCTATTCGGGCAAGCCCAATTACGAATGCTGGTGGAACTACCCGGCGCTCCCCAAGTTCAACACCGGCTGCCCCGATGTTCGGGAATACCTTTTCTCCGTGGCCGAATACTGGACCCGCCGAGGCATCGACGGCTGGCGTCTCGACGTACCGAACGAAATCGACGACGACTCCTTTTGGCAGGAATTCCGCCGCCGCGTCAAGGCCATCAATCCCGAGGCCTACATCGTAGGCGAAATCTGGGACGAACCCTCCCGCTGGTTGCAAGGCGACCAGTTCGACGGCGTCATGAACTACATCTTCCGCAAGGCGGTCATGAAGTTCCTCTTCGACGAGAACCCCATCTCCGTCCAGGAATTCTGCGACCGGGTCCGCGCAGCTTTCCCCGAGGGCCGCGGCGACATCCCCATGAACCTTTTGGGGAGCCACGACACCACCCGCCTCCTGTCCCAGCCCTGCGCAAGCCTTGAACGCATCAAGCTGGCATACGCCCTCCTGTTCTTTATGCCCGGCGCGTCCTGCATTTACTACGGCGAGGAACTCTCCATGAAGGGCGGCAAGGACCCCGACTGCCGCCGAAGCGTCCCCTGGGACGAACTGGAAAACCGCAAGTCCCAACCGCTCTACGAATTTATCTGTAATCTGGTGAAAATGCGCCGCGAAAACCCCGTCCTCCGCGACGGTTCTCTGAAAATCCGCTCTGCCGACAACGGATTTGCCATCGAGCGTGCCCTCGGCAAAAAAACGATGACGCTCGTCGTGCTGCAAGACGGCTCTGATTTTAAGTTTAATATTATATAAATAAAATAAATAGTCGACCATACATTCGAGGGTTTCTCCTTACAGACAGTTCTGCTCGATTGTTTGCAAAAAATGTGATATTGCCTCACTCTCGCCTTCACGACTCGTTTAGACGAGTCGCTTGAGGCTCGCAGATGCTATCTAAAAGCGTTTTTAGTGACTAATTTCTAATGACGGAAGTCTAATTTTTCTATCTTTGCGCGCAAAACTTAGTGTATAATGCCTTATTAAGGGATTGCAAATGAAAAAAAATAAATTCGGCATGCGAGAACTGATTATTCTCCTCGTCATTGTTTTGTCTGCCTACACGGTATGGCCTTCTATCCAGGTTCACACCAAGAAGGGCGAAGAAAAGCAGACCTTCCTCAAGGAAAATCCGAAGGTGGGTGCAAAGTCCATCAACTTCGGCTTGGACCTTGCCGGCGGTACGGCCATTACGCTCGAAATCGACAAGTCGAACATCAAGGGCGACGATATCAAGGACATTCAGGAACAGTCCCTCGAAATCATCCGTAACCGCGTTGACCAGTACGGTCTTTCTGAACCGCAGATTTCCCCGTCCGGCGACGACCGAATCGTGGTTGAACTGGCAGGCGTGGATGACTCCACTGCAAAGGCTCTCGTGGGTTCGACCGCTAAGCTTGAATTCAAGATCTTGGCCGAAGCCGAAAAGTTTACGCAGGTGGTTGGCCTCATTGACCAGTACCTGACCCGCCAGACGACCGACATCGTGGCTGATTCCGCCGCTACGGATTCCACGGCTGCGCCAGCCAAGGATTCTACGGTCGCCAAGGATACGACCAAGACCCTTTCCGATGACGAATTGCTCGGCAAGGCTCCTGTCGCTGAAGTCGCTGCTACCGATTCCGCCAAGGATTCTGCTGCAGTCGAGGCTCAACCGGCATCTGAGGTCGGCGTTGCTCTTAGCGCTTACTACCTGAGTTTTGGTAACGGTGGCTTCATCGCTGAAGAAAACATCGAAAAGGTGAAGAAGCTCCTTGCTACCGAAGGTGTCCAGAAGCTGATTCCGCGCGATGTCGCTTTCGCTTTCGGCAGCGGTCTCGAACCGGTGCAGCGTGATTCCAAGATCAAGGCCAAGCGCCTTTACTTGCTCAAGCGCCGTGCCGAAATGGCCGGTGACGATGTGGTCGATGCTCGCCCCTACCGCGTGTCTGACGGTGTGAGCGCCGGTGAAGTGGCCGTGAGCCTCAAGTTCGGTGGCATTGGTCCTAAGAAGTTCTCTGCCGTGACTGCCGCCAACATCGGCAAGCAGATGGCTATCGTGCTCGACAACCAGGTGATTTCTGCTCCGGTGATCCGTGACCGTATCCCGAACGGCGAAGCCCAGATTACGGGTCTCGACGACATGGCCGAAGCTAACCGCCTCTCCGTGGTGCTCCGCGCCGGTGCCCTCAAGGCTCCGATGAAGATTATTGAAAGCCGCAGCGTGGGTGCAACCCTCGGTGAAGAAAACATTGTGCAGGGCTTCGGTTCCGGTGCTATCGGCCTTATCCTCTGCTTGGTGTTCATGGTTGCCTACTACCGCCTCGGTGGTCTTATTGCAAGCTTCGGTATGGTGATCAACACCTTGGTGACCGCCGCCGTGATGTCTGTGTTTAACGCTACGTTGACCTTGCCGGGTATCGCAGGCTTCATCCTCGTGGTCGGTATGTCTCTCGACGCCAACGTGATTATTTACGAACGTATTCGTGAAGAACTCAAGAACGGCCTGACTGCCCGCGCCGCCGTGGCCAAGGGTTACGAACGCGCCTTCGGTGCCATCTTGGACTCCAACTTGACCACCGTACTTACCGGCCTTATCCTTTATAAGATTGGTACGGGTTCTGTGAAGGGTTTCGGTCTTACTCTTACGATCGGTATCTTGACTTCCTTGTTCTGCGCAATCACGGTGACTCGCTCTATTCTTGACTGGCGTCTTGCCAAGGCTGATCGTACCACGCTTTCGATTGGTTCCGGCTTCAAGGCCATCAACGAAGCGAACCTTCAGATCATTCCGAACCGCCGTCGTTTCGGTCTTGTTTCCATGATCCTGATTGTGGCCTCTATCGCTTTCATTGCAGTCAAGGGCTTTGACTTCAGCATCGACTTCACTGGTGGTCAGGTTTATACCGTGCAGTATCAGGATAGCGAAAAGCATGAAAAGGACTTGAGCAAGGCTTTGTCTGCTGCCGGTATTTCTGGCACGAAGGTCCGTACGCTCGGCGGTACTTCTGCTAACTCCTATCAGATTAGCATGCGCGCCTCTGACGACGCCCAGTTCGAACTCAAGATGGCTCAGGCCTTCGAAAAGGCCGGTCAGAAGTGTGAAATCGTCGCTAAGGACAATGTGGGTCCGACCATCGGTAAGGAACTGCGCTTCAACGCGATCCTCTCTGTGATTCTCGCATGGCTCGGCATTCTGATTTACGTGTGGTTCCGCTTCGGTAAGTTCGGTCTCGGCTTCGGTGTCGCGGCCGTGCTCGGCCTGGTACACGATACCGTGATTACGCTTGGCTTTATCTCCGCCTTCGGTCTTTCCTTCGATGGCGCCTTGATTGCCTCGCTCCTCACCATGATCGGTTACTCTGTGAACGACACCATCGTGAACTTCGACCGTATTCGTGAAAACACTGCCGTGTATGGTTCCAGCAACTTTGCCGAAACCATCAACAAGTCCCTGAACCAGTGCTTCAGCCGTACCATGGTGACCTCTCTCACGACCTTGTTCGTGTGCGTGATCCTCGCCGTGATGGGTGGTTCTTCCATCCGCGACTTCGGCTTGGTCCAGTGCTTCGGTATCCTTATCGGTACCTACTCTTCTGTGTGCATCTGCTCTCCCGTGGTTCTCTGGTGGAGCAAGCGCTTCAAGAAGGGTGTGTAATCCTTAAGTGTCATCCTGAACGAAGCCCGTAAGGGTGGAGTCGAAGGATCTAGAGATAGCCTCGGTTCAAAACCGGGGCTTTTTTATATCTTTATTCTTTTTGTTTCATACTGTCTACTGCTTACTGCCTACTAATTACTATATTTACCCCCGTTCGATAAAGGGGGCTCCTATGCTCAAGAAGTACTACAAGATCGAATCGGGTCGCCTCGCTAGTGCCCCGAACGAAGATAGCGCCGACATCGTGATGATGGGTTCCTTGAGCCAAGAGCAACGTAGCGTGCTCGTTAAAGAGTACGAAATTACGGAACATACCATAGCTTCCGCATTCGACTCGGACGAGCTTTCCCGTATTGAGTACGACGACGACTTTACCACCATCGTGTTTAAGAAACCAAAGAACTATTCCGCGAGCGACAACTTTCAGTTCCGCGTGGAATCTTTCGGTATCTTCATATTCAAGGACTGGGTACTGCTCTTGACGGACTCTGACATTCCTATCATGGACGAAAAGCGCTTTTCCAAAATTGATAGCTTGAATACTTTCGTGTTGCGCGTGTTGAGCTACGCTATCTTCCACTTCAACGAGCATTTGAAGATTATCAACCGCATCAACGACGAGTTGGAACAGAAACTGCGCACGGCCATGGAAAACAAGTATCTGCTTTCTATGTTTAGCTTGAACAAGGGCTTGATTTACTATGTGAGCGCCTTGAACAGCAACGACACTCTCCTCAAGAAATTACAGATTGGCCGCAGTTTGAACTGGACCGAGGGAGAACGGGAACTGCTGGACGATATCGTGATTGAAAACCGCCAGAGCCTGCAGCAAGCTGAAATCTACGCCAACATTTTGACGTCCATGATGGATGCCCGCGCAAGCGTCATCAGCAACAACGTGAACACGCTGATGAAGAACCTCACCATCGTGACGATTTCTATTTCGCTCCCGACATTCTTCGCGAGCTTGTTCGGCATGAACGTGAAGCTGCCCTTCGGTATGAACGGTGATGCTTCCATAGGATCACCGCTCGCATTCTGGGCAATTATTGCGGTGTGTATTCTATCGGTGCTTGTTTTTATGGCGTTCTGGATGCGCCGTAAATAGAGGTCAGTTTCCGCGGTCGCTCATGGAACTGAACATGGCGACAATTTCATCGGTGAATAGATTGGATGGAAGCGTTTCGGCAATGACGAGCGCCTTTTCTAGGTGATCCTGTGCAGTTGCTTTTGCCTTGTCAAAGGCTTTCTTGACCTTTAGCTTTTCGATGATTTCCTGTGGTACGTTGTCGTCGGAAGCGCGATTAATCAAGTTTTCCATTTCGGCGCGCTCGTCGGAATTGCATCGGTCGAAGTAGTATAGCAGCGGAAGCGTGATGAGACCGTTGGCGAGATCAGTGAATTTCGCCTTGTCCAAGTTTTTGGAGCCGTATCCGTAATCCAACAGGTCGTCTACAATCTGGAACGCGATGCCGAAGTGAGCTCCCATTTCGGCGCAACGGTCAATGGTATCCTTGTCGAATCCGGCTAGGATGGCGCCAATTTTAGCGGCAGCCTTGATCAGTGCGGCTGTCTTGCCATCGATAATGCGGTCGTACATTTCGAACGAAAGTCTCGTGTTTCCGGAATGATCCAGTTCCAGAATTTCACCTTCGATAAGCTTGTCGGCTGCTTTAGAAAGAACGATTGGAATGTCATGGGATTCTTCGTCAATGACGCACTGCATCGACTGTGAAAGGACATAGTCTCCGATAAGGACGGCCACCTGCGTGCCCCATTCCTTGTGTGCGGTCTTCTGTCCACGGCGGATGTCCGTATTGTCGATGATGTCGTCGTGGACAAGACTTGCCAGGTGCAAAAGTTCAATGCCGGCACAGGCGCGGGCGACTCGCTGTGAATCAGGCTGCTCATTGCCACATTGAGCCAATAGGCAGAGGAGCGTTGAGCGAATTCGCTTACCCTTGCGCTGGAACAGAGATTCGAGCCTTTCCCGAATTCCTACGGGTGCGTTCTGGGCAACGCCAAAAATGACCTCTTCGGTCAGTTTCAAAAGGTCGGCGACATGCCCGCGGGCTTGCGTCAAAACGGCTTGAAAGTCTTCCTTTATCGGGGCCATTAGATATCCAGGTCGTTCAGGACCTTGTAGGCGTTGGATTCAATGAACTTGCGGCGCGGTTCCACATCTTCACCCATAAGCATGCTGAAAATCTGGTCGGCTGCGACGGCATCTTCCACATAGCACTGCTTCAGAAAACGCTTGGTTGGGTCCATGGTCGTTTCGGAAAGCTGTTCCGGCGACATTTCACCAAGACCTTTGAATCGGCTCACGGTCACGTTCTTCTTATCCTCGAGCTTGGCCATGGCTTCGTCCTTGTCGTTTTCATCGAACAAGTAGGTTTCCTTGGTGCCGACCTTGAGCTTGAACAGGGGCGGCATGGCGAGGAATACGTGACCTTCGTCGATGAGCGGGCGCATGTAGCGGAAGAAGAAGGTGAGGAGCAAAGTCTGAATGTGAGAGCCGTCCACATCAGCATCGGTCATGATGACGATCTTGTTGTAGCGGAGCTTTTCGAGCTTGCATTCGGTACCGAGCCCGCAACCGATGGCGTTCACCAGGTTCTGGATTTCTTCGGTGTCGAGTACGCGGTGAAGGCTTGCCTTTTCCACGTTCAAAATTTTACCACGCAACGGGAGAATGGCCTGGAACTCGCGGTTACGGCCCATCTTTGCAGAACCACCTGCAGAGTCACCTTCCACGATGAACAGTTCGCATTCCTTGGGGTCGCGGCTCGAGCAGTCGGCGAGCTTGCCCGGAAGTCCGCCACTTTCGAGAACGTTCTTGCGGCGGGCGAGGGTGCGGGCCTTGTGGGCCGCTTCGCGGGCCACGGCTGCGTTGTAGACCTTGTCCAAGATAATCTTGACGGCGGCCGGGTTTTCCTGGAAGTATTCTTCGAGCTTCGCACCGAAAGCGGAGGCGACATAGCCTGCAATTTCGGAGTTGCCGAGCTTGCGCTTGGTCTGGCCTTCGAACTGCGGCTGCGAGACCTTGATGGCAATTACGGCGGTGAGTCCTTCGCGGATATCGTCGGCGGTAATGGTAATGTCTTTCTTGCCCTTGGGCATTTCTTGCGCGAACTTGCTGATGACGCGGGTGAGGGCGGTCTTGAAGCCCGTCACGTGAGTTCCACCATCGTAGGTGTTCACGTTGTTCACGAAGCTAAAGAAGTTTTCCTGGTAGCCGTCGTTGTACCACATGGCCACTTCCAGCGGATACTGACCATCGGGAAGTACCAGGTGAATCGGATCCTGGAACAGCTTGGTGCGGTGTTCGTCCACATAGCGCACAAATTCGGAAACGCCACCCGGATAGCAGAATGTATCGGTTTGCTTGTTTTCGGGGTCACGTTCGTCGGTAAGCGTCAGACGGAGTCCGCTCATCAAGAAGGCTAGTTCGCGGAAGCGTGTTGCGAGCGTATCGTACACATAAACGGTTTCGCTGAAAATTGTATCGTCCGGATAGAATTCGACAGAGGTTCCGGTCGTGCCGTCGCTTTCGCCGAGGTCCACCTGCGGACCGCACGGGACGCCGCGGGAAAATTCCTGTTGTACCACGCGGCCGTTACGGCGCACGGTAACAACCAGCTTGTTGGAAAGAGCGTTCACGCAGCTCACGCCCACGCCGTGCAAACCAGCGGAAACTTTGTACGAACTGTTGTTGAACTTGCCTCCGGCATGGAGCTTTGTCATCACGACTTGGATGGTACCGACCTTTTCCTTGGGGTGAATATCGGTCGGAATGCCACGGCCGTTGTCGGTCACGCGGATGCCGTTACCCGGCAAAATGGTAATTTCAATGTGAGAGCAGAATCCGGCCAGGGCTTCGTCCACGGAGTTGTCCACTACTTCCCAAACGAGGTGGTGCAGACCGCGGATGTCTGTCGAGCCGATATACATGGCCGGGCGCACGCGCACGGCTTCGAGGCCTTCCAAAACGGTAATGCTTGAGCCGCTGTAGTCTTCTTCGGCCTTTTTCATTTCTTCAGATTCTTCTGCCATTTTTTACCTTGTTTTCTTCTTCTAAAT
>NZ_CALEFV010000184.1 GCF_937877005.1 uncultured Fibrobacter sp.
GCACTCATGGAATATCGCTATCTTTTATTCAAGACTTACCACGGTACCGACGACGAAAAGTCGCGGATCGCCCAATTGAATAAAGTACTGCAAAATTGGCGAGTGTAGTTTCTGTTAAGGGGAAAATGAAAAAAATCCTGGTCACATTGCTGATGTCTGTTGCAAGCGTCGTATGCCTTGCAAACGAAGACCTGCGCATTGCCGATTCCTGCTATAACGCCCGTGCAGAACATGCCATTGGCGACAAAGCGAATCCCAAGAACGCAAAGCTCATGATTGACAGCTACCGCAAAGCCATGAACGACGTCTCCGTCGAAGAAAAGGCTACCGAAGGCTACGTGAAGAGCTTGTTCTTCGCATTCCGCTTTGTGCATTTCGAAAAGCACCAGCGCAAGGCAAAGCTCGACAGCCTAAAGACTATCAGCGAATCCGCCTACCAGAAGTTCCCGAAGAACAGGGAAATCGCCCACGTATACGCAAGCGCCCTTTCGATGTGGGGCAACGAGCGCGGTGCCCTCACCTCGGTCAAGGAAGGCGTGGCTACCACTGTGCGCGATGTGGCCATTATGGCCGAAGACTTCCAGGTGCTGGGGCGTGCCCACTTCGTGCTGCCCTACGTGCCGCTGGTGCTTTCATGGCCCGACAAGAAACTTGCCGACAAGTACTTGAGCCTCGCACTCGAAAAGAACCCGCGCGACTTGTACAACTATTACTTTTTGGCAGAACTGCGCTTTGACCAGAAACGTTACGCCGACGCGCTGAACATTATTGACCGCGGCCTTTCGCGCGGAATCCGCACCAACTTTTTCCTTGAAGACAAGCGCGGCCGCTGGCACCTGAAAGAACTCCAGAAACAAATCAACGCCAAACTCGACAAGAAATAACCTAAATCCTTTAGCGAAATATATAACGCAAGAAGGCCGCACCCCCAAAGGTGCGGTCTTCTTTTTGCCGAGAGAGTTTCTTTGTTCTAATACAGGGGGACCTAGAGGCCCAAGTCAAGCGCGTTTGCCTTGCCGCGGCGCACACCCCACAGGAAGTCCTGCGTGCGGTCAACCACGGTCTTGCTGCCGACCTTGATGCGGTACGCAAGTCTTGCAATGTACACGCCGGTCGATACCAATCTGCCGTTCTTGGCGCGCATGTTCCAGGCGAGGAACAGCTTGCCGTTGTTTTCGAGGCAGGTGCCCTGGCCATGATTTTTGAACACGTCGTCATTGCAAGTGATCACGTTAGAGTAGCTGTTCACAAATTCACCGAGGCTAGAGTAGTAGGTCGCTTCGTAGCGAAGTTCCGTACTCTGGGCCACTGCCTCTACGATTTCCTGAATGTCCCTTTCGCTTCCGCTGTTGTACTTGCTGACATTCTTGGAATCGATCATGTGATTCTTGTAGGCGTCGACAATGACCGGGTCAAGGTCGAATTTCTTCTTGGCGTCGTCAATCGACATCTGGCCCGCATCGACGGCGGCGATAATCTGTTCGATCGAGTAAGACTGCGTGGCGCCGGTTGCCTGGTCGACGACAATCACCTTGTCTTCGAAATTCTGGACAGCGTTCTTGATGCCTTCGATTTCGTTAAGTGCTTCAACGGAAACGTTTCTTCTGTATTCATACTCTTTCTTGATATCGTCGAAGTATGAAGGATCCAGGTTGTAGAGAGCAGCGGAACCTACCTGGTCAAGTGTAGGAACGCAGAGTCTTCCCTGAGCGATCTTCATAATTCCTT
>NZ_CALEFV010000185.1 GCF_937877005.1 uncultured Fibrobacter sp.
AGCCAGCTTGCTGTGCTGTAGCGGTAAACCTCAACTGCAAGCTTGTTGCCCTTTTCTTTCAGATAGGGCGTGATGTTGAATTCGGAGGGAGTGAAGCTGTCCTCGGCATAACCCACAAACTCGCCGTTCAGCCACACATAGATTGCAGTCTCTACACCTTGGAAGCTGATGAATGTTTCCTTGCCAAGCAAGGATGCATCCACATCAAAGAACTTCACATAGCTTCCCACGGGGTTACGCTTCTGCGGAATCTGCGGAGGGATGAGGCTTTCCTGTCCCTCCCAAGGGTACTGGGTGTTGACATACTGCGGCTTGTCATAGCCCTGCAGCTGGATGTGTCCGGGGACGATGATGTCGTCGAAGCCTGTTACATCATAATCAGTCTGATAGAAATCAGCCGGACGGTTGTCGGGATGTTCAGTGTATGCAAACTTCCATGTGCCGTTCAGTGACTGTTTCAGCTGCTGACCGCCCACGGTACAGAGATGGTCGGAATGCGCCGGTTCACGGTTCACTGCAAATACTTCGGGATTTGCGAGCCATTCAAGTGTAGGTTTCATCATAATGTCCTCCTTTAAGAGTTATGTTCTTTGTCCCAGTTTTCATTCGCCTTTTCAACTGTCAGCCTTGACAGCAGAATTGTAATCAAAAGATTGAGAAGCATCGGCAGCCAGAGATACATGAAGTGCAGCATATTGATGCAGGATTCCGGCTGTACAGCTGCATTTGCCACATAGCCGCCTGCTGCAAGAAGCCAGCCTGTGAGTGCAGTTCCGATACCGCCGCCGATTTTTACGCCGAGAGATGAGCAGGAATACATTGTGCCGTCGATTCGCTTGCCCGTTGTGCGGTAGGTGTAATCAGAGCAGGCTGCGATCAGTGCGTTCAGGTCTCCCTGCATCGGGCTCATTGCAATTGCGGCTACACCTGTGAAGATGAGCATCATCGGGATGTTCTGCATATATCCGCCCACAACCACAAGTCCTCTTGCAATGGTGGAGATCAGGTAGCCTGTGAAGTTGAGCTTGTACATACCCTTGCATTTCTTGACAAGATAGGGAGTAATCAGCAGACCGCAGATCATGGGGATGTTGATTGCAAGTGAGAATGTACCAAGCAGATCCTCATCACCGAGAATGTAGGTCATGTAGTAAATACCCATACTGAGTGTGGCGGAGAAAAGCTGCGTCAGGATGTAGACCGCACAGATGATGATGTAGTACTTGTTTGCAAGGAGCAGCTTTGCAGCATCAAGCAGTGAATACTTCCCGCTTTCGTCATCAGTGCGGTGTTCCTTGTCTGCAAGTTCAAAGTCGGGATAGGCATCTGCGGAGAATTTTGCGGCTTCTTCATCGGCATGATTTTCATTTTCCAGTTCTTCTTCGGGAAGCTCCTTGACGGAGAATACGGAGATGGTGTTGACCACCAGTCCGATGATTGCGTAGATGATGGCAATATTTCTCCAACCTTCTACACCGCCGCCGCACCAGTCAACGGCTTTCACAGTTATTGACTGGATCAGGAGGCTTGTGCCGAATGCGAAGATGAAGCGGATGGAACCCATTTGTACTCGCTCGTTGCCGTTTTTGGTGATGAGTGCAGTAAGTGCAGAATAGGCGATGTTGTTTGCGGTATAGAACACGGCATTGAGCAGTGTGTAGGTGATGAAGAAGTATGCATATTTTGCGACATCACCCCATGTTGTAGGAATTGCAAAAATTGCAGCCAGCATAATACTGCAGCCGATGTAGGGAAACAGCATCCAGGGACGAGCCTTGCCGAGCTTCGTTTTGGTTTTGTCGATCAGCGAACCGAATATGACATCTGTAAATCCGTCAAAAATTTTTGAAACCATCATCAGCGTTCCGACAATGCCTGCGTTCAGTCCTGCTGTATCGGTCAGATAGATCATAACAAAGGTGGCGAGGAAGGCATATACCACGTTTCCTGCGATATCTCCTGATCCGTATCCGATTTTGTTGTACCATTTCAGGTATTTCTTTTCAGTCATGTTACTCTCTCCTTCAAACGAATTCATTGTGATTTTTACATATGTCCGAAGCAGGTCTCGAGTTCTGCTTTGGGAACAGTATCCGTATCATCCGGAGTACTGTAATTCGATGAAAGGCGCCTTTACTTTCTGATTCTATTCTACCACGTTTTTTGCGTCAAATCCATAAACACAATGGTACAAAATATGCACAAAATGATACTTTGCTATTGCAATGAGGATTCAGATATGCTATAATGGAGAAAAGAACACAGAAGGAGGTCTGTGCATGTATACGAACGTTGCCTATCTGCATAATTCCCTCACCGACATGGTGGATGAAAGTCGTTCACTGATCGTCACCAGCTGCGGATATTATCGTGTCCACAGCCGATCCGTGGTTTCGACCGAACGTCCGCAGGGTAGAAGAGATTATCAGCTTTTGTACATCGCAAAAGGCAAGGGATATTTTTATTTCGATGGACTTGACGGGAAAGAAACGGTTATTACGGAAGGTAACATGATCCTGTTCCGTCCGGGAGAGATGCAGTATTACTACTACCATGCTCCCGACAAAACCGAGGTGTACTGGGTGCATTTTACAGGACGCATGGTGGAGGGAATTCTGGATAACTATGAAATGCCGCAAAAGGAAAATGTATTCTATACGGGAACATCCCCCGACTATGCGTGGCTGTACCGTCAGATGATACAGGAATTACAGCTGTGCCGACCGAACTATGAAGAGCTGCTGACGCTCAATCTGCGGCACATCTTCATCCAGATCAACCGCTACATCAAAGAGGGACGCAAAAAGGGCAGCGACGCGCAGAACGAGATCGAGCGTGCCACCCATTATTTCAATGAACACTACAACGAGCAGATCAATATTGACGATTATGCCGCCTCACGGCACATGAGCACCTGCTGGTTTATCCGCAGTTTCCGGCAGATCGTGAAGGTCACACCGATGCAGTACATTCTCTCCCTGCGGATGGCGAATGCACAGAGCTTACTCGAATCGACGGAGTACAACATCTCCGAGATTGCAGAAGCGGTCGGATATGACAATCCCCTGTATTTCAGCAGGCTGTTTCATAAGCATATCGGGGTGTCGCCGTCGGAGTACAGGAAACAAAGAACATAATAGGGGCGTTCACTTGCCATGCGAGCGGCATTGATTCCATTATATCGGGATAAGTATATTGAAAAAGAGGGCTGAATGTGATAGAATGGAAGTAACAGATTATCTTCAGGAGGTACATCATGGTATTACTCATCGTAGACACACAGAAACTCATCATGAACGAAAGGTTATATAGGTTCGAGGAACTTGCAGCCAACATCAGAACTCTCATCCATACCGCAAGGCAAAACGGCATTGAAGTGATCTACATTCGTCACGATGACGGCGAGGACAAGCCTCTTACCAAAGGCAAAGACGGCTTTGAGATCTGCGAAGCGTTTGCACCTGATGAGGGCGAAATGATTTTTGATAAAACCGTCAACAGTCCGTTCCGTGATACGGGACTTTTGGAATACTTGAAATCCAAAGACGAAACAGAACTGATCGTTGCTGGACTACAAACGGACTACTGCATGGATGCCACGGTAAAATGCGGATTTGAGCATGGTTTCAAGGTATATGTGCCAGCCTACACCAATTCCACTTTTGACAATGCGTTCATGACAGCAGAGGAAACCTACCGCTATTACAATGTCTTTATGTGGAACGGCAGGTATGCAGAGTGCATTTCTATGAAGGTAATGCTTCAGAAAATGGAGAAATAACATGAAAATCATACAGTTTGAACCCCGATACCGTGATGACCTGATCTTCATGATCCTCGAAGCCAAAAATCAGTTCCAATCCCGACTGGGTGCTTGTGGATGTATACGCTGATGACGGTATCAGTGCAACATCTACCAAGAACCGTGAGGAGTTCAACAGGATGATTGAGGACTGCAAACTGGGAGAAATTGATATGATCTTTACAAAGTCCATCAGTCGTTTTGCCCGAAATACTGTAGATTGCCTGAATTACATCCGTGAACTGAAAGCAATGAACATTCCGGTATTTTTCGAGAAAGAGTCCATCAACACGATGGACGCAAAGGGTGAATTCATGCTCACCATCATGGCATGAAGAAAACCTGCTTTCCTTTGCGGTCAGCAGGTTTTTGTACACATTCAGTTATGCCGAACATCGAATTTTTCTTTCATAAATGAACATCCAACCAGAACAAGCAGCAACATTGATTTAACCATATACAAAATAGTAATCCATGCGGCTGTTACACCCTCCATATCGAAGGTAAACCGGGTGATATTGGCAAGAGGATTCAGAATTTCTCCTGCAATCAGACCAACCCTTTTTACTCCTCCAACATATTCTTCATTTGGAACAATTTGAGGGTCGTAAGCATCTTCTTCAACGAAAAACTGATTCGTCTCACTATCGTAATAATTATCAAAATCTGGATTTTTGTATCTTTCATCAATCTCATACAGATAATCGAAAGATCCTATTGTTTTAGGATTACTGAGATAAATTTCTGAAATAATGCCGCCATAATAGAAAACGACCGACAGAACAAAAAGCACAGGCACCAGAATATTCCTAAAACGAATTCGCCGTATCATCCATGCGTAAACAGCCGATGCTGCTAACATAACAAGCAGCTGACATATAAGCATCAGAATAATGTTTGGAGTAAACAATGCCATTCTGAATCCATTGCACAGTAATACCAGGAATACGATTCCAATTTGCACCGCAAAACTGAGCAGACTGCCTAATACCACATCCCAGTACTGTTTCCTTGCATCTTTCCCGTTCTTCTTAAATAGGAAGTACTGAAGAAATATAAATGAAAAAAACGTATATAGTATAGAACAGCTTATAAAAATACCGGTAAACGTTTCATCTATTGCAGGAAGGGATTCGCTGAAATATGCTGCTGCCTGTGCTTCATCCATAACTTCCATATCCACGCCTTTGTTAAGCTGTATTAATATACTGTTATATAAAATACCAACCTTTGTATACGCATAGGAGGACATACCTACAGCATCATTATAGGATTTTGTAAACGGTATAGTGCTTGCTATATTCATTGACAACGTGACCATATATACAATTACAAACGTAATTAACGAAATGACTGCAAGTTTGTTGTTCTTTGCAAATTCTCTGATTTTGTCCATTCTTGATTTCCTTTCAGTGTAGCTAAAATATCGTTTCATGGTTTTCTAAATTATGATCGTGTTCTATGAAATATCTCCGACATCCAAACCCCACACTCTCACACCCGTGTTATCCAATCCCCACACAAATATGCGTGTGTGTGTATTTGTTGTCAAAGCCGATTTTCCACTGCTTTCTTATCACGCACAGCAAAAATGCCTGTACTGAGGAAGAAATCAGCAGGTTGATTTTTGAAAAAGTGCGTAGAACTGGGCTTTACCGTGATTTGATCCATGCACGGTATACCACTCATCCTCAAGCAGTATCCAAACTCGGATTCGGGCATTACGCCTTATCCCTCGACATCAATACCACGCACTCAACGTGTCCCGTCCCCGGAAACAGATCCACTGCTCTCACCTTTTCCACCGCATAACCGCGTTCTGCGAACAGTGCCGCGTCCCTTGCGGCAGTGGAGGGGTTGCAGGAGATCATGACAACGCGCTTTGGGGACATGGCGGCAACTGCGTCAATGCAGGGGATGTCACAGCCCTTGCGCGGGGGATCAAGCACCACCACATCGGGGGCTGTCCCCTCCCCTTTCAGCTTCTGCGCGATCTCGCCGGCATCACCGCAGTGAAACTGCGCGTTCGCGATACCATTTCTAAGGGCGTTTTCCCTTGCGTTCTCCACTGCCTCCGGAATCACCTCCGCGCCGATCAGCTCCCCTGCCCTGTCCGCCATCGAAAGCCCGATCGTGCCCGCGCCGCAGTACAGATCCAGCAGAAGCTCTCCGCCCGATAGCTGGGCGTATTCCTTTGCAATGCCGTACAGACGCTCTGCCTGCGCGGTGTTCACCTGATAAAATGACTGGGGTGAAATCTCGATGGCATTGCCGCACATCCTGTCTGAAATCACCGGCTTTCCGGCAAGCACATTCAGCGTTTTTCCCAGTATTACGTTGGTTTTCTCCGGATTGATATTCTCGGTAATGCTCACAAGCTCCGGAAATCTGCTTTGCAGATCGGCGAGAAGATACTGCACCTTTCTGCGGATGGACTTGCGCACCACCAGACACAGCGCGATCTCTCCGCTGTGATAGCCGCGGCGCAGGTAGATGTGCCGAAGAAGTCCCGTGTTCGTCCGTTCGTCATATGCCGAAATGCCGGCGTTCTGCAATGCCGGCAGGAGATAGTCCAGTATCTGCGTAAAAATCTCCGGCTGGAGCAGACAGCCCGTGAACGGGATCACCCGATGGCTGTGTCTGGCATAAAATCCGCAGACGAGCTTTCCATCCTGCATGGCAACCGGATACTGGGCTTTGTTTCTGTATGCAGTTCTCCCCTCGCTTCCGGCGATTTCCTCAAATTCTGGCGAAAGCCTGCCGATCCTGGTGAAGGCATCACGCACCTGCTCCGCCTTATAGCGCAGTTCCTCCTCATAGGTCACATGGCGGAAGACACAGCCGCCGCACTGCCGGAAGACGGGACAATCCGGTTCGCAGCGTTCCTGCGCAGGCTCAGTCAGCTCCTCGATGATGCCGAATGCGTAGCTTTTGAGCACCTTCACGATCTTCACGCGCAGCTTGTCACCGACAGCAGTCATGGGCACAAAAACTGCCATGCCGTCAATGCGGCAGACACCGCTGCCCTCGGCGGTCATGCCGGTGATCTGCGCTTGATAGATCTCATTCTTCTTCAGCATGTTCCGCACCTCCGTTTTCTGCCATTCTTTGCAGGATCTCCTCGATCTCATTTTTCTTGCCCATGAGCTTTTCAAAGCGGCTGATGTACTCATAGGGGAATTTGTAATTGTGCACGCGCGTGATCTTGCCGTTCGGCTCAACAAGCTTGGTCGATGCCGCACAGCCCGCGCCGAGGATGGTCTGGGTTTCGTCCATGATCAGGATGTTGTACAGATTCTCCTTGCCCTGCCGCGCATAGCCGACATTCTCCAGATTGCCGACCGTGTTCTTCTGTCGGTACATATAGTACGGTCTGTAGCCGTTTTCGGGGAGTGCCCTTGCGGACAGCCCTGCCATTTTTTCGACCACTGCAATATGCTGATCCGAGCCGCCGCTGTAGAGATCCGCCGCACGCTTGAGCGTGAGGGTATGCACGGTGATGCTGTCGGGGGCAAGAGCCATGACACGTTCGAGCGTGTCCGCAAAGCCCTTGTAGGTATCGGTCGGGAGTCCGGCGATGAGATCCATGTTGATGTCATCAAAGCCCAGCTCCCTTGCCAGCAGAAATGCGTCGATCGCCTGCTGTGCGGTGTGCCGTCTGCCGATGGCTTCAAGCACGGAATCCTGCAAGGTCTGGGGATTGACGGAAATTCTGGTCGCGCCCATTTCCTTGATGACGCGCAGCTTGTCCTCGGTGATGGTGTCCGCGCGTCCTGCCTCGACGGTGTATTCCCGCGCACCGGCAATGTCGATATGCGTGCGGATCGCCTCCATGACCTGCCGCAGCTGCTGCACGGAAATGGAAGTGGGCGTGCCGCCGCCGATGTAGACGGACTGGACATGCAGACCGTATTTCCGGATGATCTCACCGAGTATTGCAATTTCCCTGCAAAGATGGGTGATGTAGTCGGGAATGAGCTGCATGGCACTGTCCATTGAGTGGGACACGAAGGAACAATAGCTGCATCTGGTGGGGCAGAACGGGATGGAGATGTACAGTCCGATCTCCTTTGCACTGTGCGGCAGGATGGGCTGCTGGATGAGGGCGGTGTCCATGGCAAGCTGCATTTTCTCGTCGGAAATGAGGAAACGCTCCTGCAAATGGCGGCTTGCCTGTTCGGGTGTCATGCCGCTGTCAAGGAGCTGGATGACACGGCGCACGGGACGGATGCCGGTGAGCAGTCCCCACGGGGGCGTGTAGCCGGTCATCTCCTGCAGGGTTTCATAGAGCAGGCGGCACAGGGCATATTCCAGCTCGGTGTCCTTGACATCGGGGCGCAGGTTGAGCGTCGGGTCCTGTGCCGCGAACCATTCCGTAACTTCAGGATTGCCGAAGAAGAAAACATTCTTGATGCCTTCTTCGTGGATTGCGTCAAGGGAAAGATAGAGGGCAGAAATAATCGCATCGTCCGAAAGAGGAAGCCCCATGACCTTGAGTCGATTTTCATAGAACACCGGCGACTTGCTAGTATTGTTACTCAGGTAGTATACGGGAACATGCTTTGCCACCCGGCAAACCGTCTTGACGGCCTTGGGGTAAGGACGCCCGCTCAGGTAGAGCGTGCCATCGAGGTCAAACACGACCGCTTTCACGGGACAATGTTTCTGCATGTGAATGAATATAGTAATTAGTAGACTGCAGGATATAGACAGTAGGCAGTGGTTAGTGGTTAGGAATTGATGTTTTAATCAGTCTTTTTTATCTTTTACGATATGAAGACTCCTGACAGCAGATTCTATTGCCCGTTAATTTCGGCCGGCACCATTGTCCTGGACGAAAACGAAAGCAGCCACGCCGTGCGCGTGTGCAGGGCAAGTACCGGCGACATCCTTCAGCTTTGCGACGGACTCGGACACTATGCCGACGCCGTGATTACCAAAGCGGATGCAAAAGCCTGCGAAGTCCGCATCGACCAAATCGAGGACGCAACTGCACCCAGGCCCAAGATATCTCTCGGAATCGCCTGCCTCAAGGACGATGCCCTGGAAGAAGTCGTATTTCATGCAGCACAGGCGGAAGTCGACCAAATCATTTTCTTGAGAACGGACTTTTCGCAGGAACCCAAGAATTCGGACCTAAAAAAGACCGTTCGGCGAGCAGAACTCAAGAGCCTTGTCAGCCTAAAGCAATCCAAAAAGCCCTGGCTCACTCAAATTGAAGGCCCAGTCGAACTTTCGGAATGGCTCAAGAATTACAAGGGAGACCTTGTCCTATGCGACATTGACGGCGGGAGCGCCCCCGCCATTGACACCCTTGCCTCCCCCACAACCCTGCTGGTCGGACCCGAGGGCGGTTTTTCCCCTAAAGAAATCGAAGCTATCCGCAATTTTAAGAACGGAAAGATTCATGTCATGAAATTAGGCAACACACGTCTGCGCGCTCGCACTGCCGCTATTGTCGCTCTCGGGAAAATCGTCTGCTGATCATTAAAATTTATTATCTTTCCTATATTATATTTTGTATATAAAGTAGGGATTGTTCAAAAGGGTGTCCATGATCATCTATTATCTTGTTGCTGCACTTGGCATTTCGCTCATAAACATCGGCATATTGATGTACCTCAACCCCAATCGGACCAAGTCGTATTACACGACCATGTTCCACCTGATTTCGATCCAAATTGCCGGTCACCTTTTCCTTGCACTTTCTACAGACCTGAACGAAGCGATTCTCGCAAACAAGATGGCCTATATCGGAGCCGTATACATTCCGATGCTGTTTTTTCTTGGCGAGCTCACCCTTTGCAACATCAAAATTTCCATCAGGCTGAACATTATACTATTTACGATCAGCACTATCGTCATCTGTCTTGCAGCGAGTGCCGGATGGAGCAATATTTTCTACGAAAAAATTGAATTGGTCCAGCACAACGGCATGACCGACTTCACCGCCGTCTACGGACCTGCGCATGCACTGTTCAATATTGTCCTCGCATTTTACCTCGTATCCGGTTTCATCGTCTTCGTCTATTCGCTTCTCAAAAACAAGAACATCTCTTACAAGAACCTGCTTGGTCTAGGGATTATCGGTTTCGTATGCATCGGTTCGTTTTTTGTCTCGCGCGAGCTCGGAAGCGACATGCTGGTAATGCCCGCCGTATTCCTTATCATGGAATTTATCCTGATGATCATCATTCACCGTATCGGAAAATACGACATTCAGGGGACAATTCTAGACTCTCTTGAATTCCAAAACGAGAACGCCTACATTTCATTTACCAAGGACAAGCGCTATATCGGCAGCAATAATATTGCACAGCAGCATTTTCCCGATTTGAAGAGTTTCCGTGTTGATGCCAAGATTCCAGATAATAGCGACCTTGGAAGGATTCTCCTAAAGCAGTTCGACAAGATTAATTCCTTCGACACGAGCATCGAAAATAACTTCCAGTTCGGCCGCAAGCACTACAAGTGCAGCATCCGCAACCTCATTCACGGAGGCAAGATGTGCGGTTACATGCTCCGCATCGAAGATGACTCCAAAATCCAGCGTTACATCAAACTACCCGACCAGTACAACAACGATCTTGTAGCCAATGTCCGCGACAAGGACAATTACATTCAGTCCATTCAACAGCAGATGATTCTTGGCATGGCGAACATCGTGGAAAGCCGCGACAAGAACACTATCGGTCACTTCCGCCACACAAGCGAAGTTGCACGAATCATCGTCAACGAGATGAAAAAGGACGAAAGCTACAGAAACTTGACCGCATTCCTGAACGATGTCATCAAGGCGGCTCCTATGCACGATCTCGGCAAAATTGCAATCGACGATGCCATTTTGCGCAACACCGGCAAATACACGCCCGAGGAATACAGAATTATGCAAACCCATGCAGAAAAGGGAGCGGCAATTGTCGACAACCTGCTTCGTGGAGTCGAAAGCGAGCAGATCGTATCGATAGTGAAGAATGTCGCCAACTTCCACCACGAAAGATGGGACGGCTCGGGATACCCCAAGAAACTGAAGGGAGAGCAGATTCCTCTCGAAGCGCGCATCATCGCTATCGCCGACGTATACGACGCCCTAGTCAGTTTCCGCTGCTACAAGGACAGAGTCAGTTTCTCCGAAGCATTCAACATCATCATGAACGGCATGGGAAAGGACTTCGATCCGAAACTGAAGAAATTCTTCATTAATAGCCGCTATGAAATAGAAAACTATTACAGCCACTGCGACGAGTAATGGCTTCAAGCTTATTTCAGAAACGAAATTTTATTAAAGCGTCACTTTGACTTTTTCACGCATGGCCATGACCTGCGCCTTGGCCTCTTCTACCGTGCTGCGGCGGGCAAGCAGCACGCCCAGGCGGCGGTGGCCCTTGAGTTCGGGCTTGCCGAACAGGCGGAGCGCGGTATCAGGTTCTGCAAGCACTTCTTCCAAGCCGCCGAACTTCACATGGTCGGAATTGCCGTCCACCACAATAGCCTTCGAAGCACTCGGGCCGTGGAAAGCGATGTTCGGGATAGGCAGGCCCAAGATGGCGCGGGCGTGCAGCGCAAATTCAGAAAGGTCCTGGCTGATGAGCGTCACCATGCCCGTATCGTGCGGACGCGGAGAAACTTCGCTAAACAGAACTTCGTCCTTGCAAACGAAAAGTTCCACGCCAAAGATGCCGCGACCGCCAAGGGCGTCGGTGACCTTCTTTGCAATGACCTTGGCCTGTTCCAGGAGTTCCGGCTTCATCGGCTGCGGCTGCCAGGATTCCTGGTAGTCTCCGCCCACCTGATGGTGGCCGATGGGTTCCAGGAAGCTCGTGCCTGCCACATGGCGCACGGTGAGCAAAGTAATTTCGTAATCGAACGGCACGAAGCCTTCGACAATCACGCGGCTCGCGTGGCCCGTGCGTCCTTCGTGCTGGGAAATATCCCAGGACTTCTGGACGTCGGCTTCGGTCTTGATGACGCTCTGGCCGTGGCCCGAAGAACTCATGACCGGCTTGATGACGCACGGAATGCCGATTTCCTTAACGGCAGTCTTGAAGTCTTCAAAATTGTCGGCGAAGCGGTACGGGCTAGTCTTGATGCCGAGTTCTTCGGCGGCAAGGCGGCGGATGCCTTCGCGGTTCATGGTCAGCTTGGTGGCCTTCGCGGTCGGAATGACATTGTAGCCCTCCTTCTCGAGTTCCACGAGCGTGTCGGTCGCAATTGCTTCGACTTCGGGAACGATGTAGTCGGGCTTTTCCAGTTCAATCACGCGGCGAAGTTCGGCACCGTCGAGCATGTTAATCACGTGGCTGCGGTGAGCCACCTGCATGCCCGGGGCGTTGGCATAACGGTCTACGGCAATCACCTCGACTCCGAGGCGCATCATCTCAATGATGACTTCCTTACCCAGTTCGCCGGCTCCGCAAAAGAGAACCTTGGTGGCACTAGAACTTAGAGGTGTACCGATTTCTGCCATATTAAACTCCTTGGTTTACTCTAAAAATATAGATATAGTAGACAGTTGTAAGTAGGAAGTATATGGGGAAAAAGGGATTCTTTTCAATCAGAACTTCGTATCGACCGGATTAAAGGTCATCTTGATGCCGGAACGGATCCAACCGTCGGCACCGTCTTCATGCTTGTCGTGAGCGAGGTTTTCGTATATACGGAAGCCGCCGCCGACATAGAATCCAAACCAACTGTTATACTGCATGGTGTAAAGGGCGTCGACTACGTACTGGGTTTCCTTGACTCCCGTGAGAGTATTTTCTTCTTCCATCGCGATGTCGTAATCGGTGTAGAGTTCCTTGTCGCCTTGACGCAGCCAGGCAAGGGTCAGTTTCGCTGTATGGCGGCCATATTTCCAGCCAAGGTCAAGCCACAGGTCCAAAGCGTCGGAGCCGCGGCGGTAACCGATGGGATAATCCACAAAGTACATGTCGGCGTAATCGGGGTCGTCCTGTTCGCGGTAGTTGCTGCGATAAAGGCGACGACTCGAATATTCGAGCAGCGGAAGGCGGCCATTATTATGAACCGGGTCCGTGCGGACGGCATCGAAACGCCACCAGAATTCTCCGAAACGGCGAGTCGGGATTTCCTGATAGTATCCTGCCAGGAAACTGATGATGCTGCGGTTAGTTCCCTTGTCGTCGTCTTCGCCTACGGGGCTGTTGATATCCTCCATGTTAACCTGACCATAGAATTTCGCGCCGCGAATCGGGGTAAAGCCAAGTTCAAGTGTCGTCACCGCCTTGGTGTAGCCGCCCGCAAAATTATTGTGCAGGAACATGAAGGGGTTCATGGAGCGGAACTCGAGTGCCTTGCCGCCCACCATGCTCTCTTCGATAATGTAGGTCCAGAAATGCCGCGTCTCGACACCGACGCGGTGGTACACGAGGTTCTTCACGTTGTCGTCGTAAATGCGGTCGCGCTGGTTGTTAGCCTGCTTGCCCTTTTCGGGGCACTTCTGCGCCGCAGCCTCGGAACCTTCGGGCGGACAGCCGGTCTCGGGATCTACAATATCATCGAAAAGCCACGCATTCAGAGAAGAAAGCAGAAAGTCGTAACGAAATATTCCCGCCTTAAATTTCCAGTGCAAACCATCGTGGAACGGCGTTCCGCCAATCGTAAGGTCGTTCGGAGAAACCTTGAGGTCCGCAGGGTCAAAGCGGCCCAACTGCACATAACCCACCGGGTTGTTCCACAAGGCGTAGGCGTTGATGGGCACGCCGATGTCGAGTTCACTCGGCTTGTAGGTAAAGTTCGTCTTTAAATCGCTGTCGTACCAGGCCTCGATATCCTTGCGTAGCGGCGCTTCCAGGAGGAAGTGGAAATCCTTGTAACCTGCACGGAAACTCAGCATGAAGAACGGATCGATGTGGTCCTCGTAGCTACGGGCCGTCTCGAGCGGCACGCGGAGAGCCCGCCAGTTCTTGCCGTAGTATTCGGCTGTATCGACAGCAAAGGTAGGATCGGTCGGGCCGCCGTTCAGGCCGAAATTGAAATCCGTACCAATCTGGAAATAGCCCTTGTACGTAACGGAATCGGCCTGCGCCGATTCGCTTACAGAAGCAAGCGCGACGGTCACCAACGCGCCTAGAGCCAACATCAGGGTACGAATTTTCATAGTAGGAAATTTACTAAAAATTTGCCCGAAAAGTCCAGCCACAAGAAGGGTTACCCGGGCAGGGAGTCCCAGGTAACCCCTTGTGTTGTGGTAGATACGCACTCGCGTATCTGTTGTGTGTGTGATTTCAGTATTCCCTGACACCCCGCCGCAAGCATACTGCGGCAGGAAATCCGGTTTTTTTGTCTTATGACTGCGTTGGACTAAAAGCCATCGCCATTGGCGTTCATACGGATATAGGCGGGAAGATTGTAATCCACGCTAACATCCTTGAGCGAATTGGCCTCTTCTTGGCGGGCTGTTGCAACGGCAGGACGACTCATCACCGGGGCTTCAACAGTCACAGACTGATTGTTACGGGTGTAAGCCGGCGTTTCAAGGCAGCCGCGGCCACCATTCAAACGGTCTTCATCAGCAACAGCAGAGAATTCGGAAGTTTCGGAACCATAAGAAACTTCTTCTTCCTCGACAGGAGCCTTCGTGTTGAATTCCGGAGAAGCGAACATGGCAGCGCTGACAGACCTTACCACCTGAGTTTCAGTCAGGGAAGGAATCGATGCGCTTTCGGCAGCGGGCTGCTGAACAGGAGCCTTTGCAGCGGGCGCCGGACGACGGAACAGTTCCACTTCGCTGTCATCCTTGATTTTGTTAAAGTCAAAGACATTGAAACCGGTCGGACGCGGGGTGGCCTGCTGAACAGACGACTGAGCGGAAGGTGCCTGCACGGGCTGAGCGGCGAAAGACTGAGTCTGAGCCTGAATAAAGCCAGCATTGAAGGCAGGGGCCTTCACCTGCGGGTTGGCCGTGCCACCGCAACCGGTAGCGATAATCGTGATGCAGACCTTGTCTCCGAGAGCAGGATCGGTAATGTCGCCGATGATGATGTTCGGATTTCCTTCTTCACCCACCTTTTCGTAGATGTGTTCCATAGCGTCGCTATGTTCGAGCAAGGAGTAGTTTTCACCATGAGCCACATTCACGAGCACGCCAGAAGCGCCTTCGATGTTAATATCTTCGAGCAGCGGAGAGGCGAGAGCCATGTCAGCAGCCATGATACCGCGGTTTTCACCCTGGGCGTAACCGGTACCCATGAGGGCCGAACCACCCTTGAGCATGACCTTACGGATATCGGCAAAGTCCACATGCACAAGGCCATGACGGAACATGATGCCGCAAATGCTCTGCACCGCGTTACCGAGGATTTCATCGGCCATCTTGAAGGCTTCATCCATAGTGGCCTTCTGGTTAGAAGCCTGGAGAAGCGTAAGGAGTTTCTTGTTTTCAACGACGATAATGGTATCGACCGATTCACGCAAAGCTGAAATACCGCGCTGGGCAATCGAGGAACGCGCATTACCTTCGAAACGGAAAGGCTTGGTGACCACAGCAACCGTCAGAATGCCGAGTTCGCGGGCAACGCTGGCTACCACGGGAGCAGCACCCGTACCCGTACCACCGCCCATACCGGCGGTCACGAACACCATGTCGGCACCCTTCATGGATTCCTTGATTTCTTCAATATTTTCTTCGGCAGCCTTACGACCAATTTCGGGGTCCATACCGGCACCGAGGTTTCTCGTGGTCTTTTCACCAATCAGAATTTTGTGGTCGGCAAGGCTCAGGTCGAGAGCCATGGCGTCGGTATTGATGGCGTAGTATTCTACCCCCTCAATGTTCATACGCTTCATGCGGTTCACGGTATTGCCGCCGGCACCGCCGACACCGAACACCTTAACCTTGGCGTTGTTGAAAGAAGGTTCCTCGCCCATGATGCGAGACTTTACCTCGAAATTGATGTTGTCGATTTCACTCATGTGTTAATCTCCCTGATATTGAGTGTTTGTGTTGTTAGAAATAAGTTTTAACGATGTCGAAGATACGCTTCATACCCTTTTTCACAGAAACTGCGATCTGGGCTCCGGTTTCGTTCTTCTTCTTGTCGCGATGTTGGCGATTTGCATAGTGAAGGAGTCCGATGCCCGTCGCATAGGAGGGTTTCTGGAATGCTTCCTGAATGCCGCTCATGCCCTTCGGGCGACCGATACGGACCGGCTGGTTGAACGCCTTCGATGCAATATTCTCGATACCTTCCAATGCACAGCATCCACCCGTCAGGACGACTCCGCCATTGATGATACCGTCAAGCTGATGCTTCTTCAAATCCTTGGCGAGCAGTTTGAAAATTTCGTCTACACGAGCCGTAATAACATTGGAAAGCAGCTTACGGGAACAAGGAACGTCTCCACGGCCACCCACAGCAGGGACCGGGAAAGTTTCGTCTTCAATCAAGTTGCTCAAAACGCACGTGCCATACTTCTTCTTGATTTCTTCGGCCTTGGCAAGCGAGATAGGAACATTGAGGCACTTACTGATGTCGCTGGTGATTACATTGCCCGCAAGGTCAAGAGAGGCGGTGTAGCGGACAGAATCATTTACGAAAACAGCAATGTCGGCAGAGCCTGCACCGATATCGACTAGGGCAACGCCGAGTTCGCGTTCGTCGTCTGTCAGGACGGCACAAGCCGCAGCGAGCGGTTCCAGCACAAAGCCAGCCACATTGAGTCCGGCGCGATTCACGCACTTGGCAAGGTTTTGCATCGCATTCTGGCGAGATGTCACCAGCTGGACTTCGACACCCAAGCGTCTTCCGGAGCGGCCCTTTGGATTTCGGATATGTTCCTCGTCGTCCAGGGTGTATTCTCCCGGGAAAACATGGATGATTTCGCCTGCAGAAACAGGCAAGGTGCTCGCCTGCTTCTTTACATTTTCGATATCTTCTTCGCGGACTTCACCGGTAGGCAGAGTGACAATGCCTTTGTAGCTGAAGGACAACACATGCTTACCCGCAATGCCAACATAGACATCGCGAACATCTACGCGAGTCGAGTTTTCGATCACCTGCACAGCTTGCTGCAGGGTTTCGACAACCTGATCATATTCTTCGGCATTCGCAAGCGGAAAGTCGCCGCATTCAACAACGCGGACATTTTCGCCTTCGGAAATTCCGACGAAAAGGTTTATCTTCGACGCCCCGATATCGAGACCGAAGATGTAGTCCTCTTTTTTCTTTTCTTGCTTATTATCATCCATTGACACACCTCTTATCATAATTCCTTATGTAAGCAAAGCCGTAAAATCTCATGTCCAATTCTCCAGCACAGTGAAGGTCTTTTACAAACCCTTTTTCGACTGCCTCACAGAGCACAAAGACTTCATTTTCCCATTTCTGTGGCGGGAACAGCACCACATAACCGGCATCCCTGAAAACAACCTTAATCGCATTGTCCTTTTCTGACCAGGACAGCTGCGAGACTCGTTCATACATGGCACTGTTCTTGCTCCGCATCGTCATCAAGAAGTCCGCAAAGAGCTCTACTTTTTCGATAGAAGCTGAATCCAAGACCGGCAAGCGCATTGCCGTCGCCATGGACAGCGGGAAAACGACCCCCTTTTCAGAATAGACCGTCGCCTTTCCGTTTTCCAAAACCGAAAGTACTGGCACCGATTCCTGCAGCTGGATATACAACGACGAAGGAAACTTCTTCTTGACCTTCACCGAACGAATCAGCGGCAACTGCTTCAATGCAGTAACCACGGAATCGGCATTCAGCTCCGACATCAGCATTCCCGTTTCCACCTGCGCACTCTGCATGACATCTTCCCAGGAAAGCATACGGTTCCCTTCGATTTCAACATACTGCAGGTGTCGCAATTCCAGTGGATTGAAACGCTGTAGGTAAAAACGGTTCTGGTACGCAATTACCGTAATAACCACCAGAATCAAACCCAGTGCCCAGCCGCCACGCTTGAACCAACGGAACACGCAGCTAAAGCCGTGCTTAACCTTGCGCGCACGTTCCTGCTTTCGCAGACGTTCATTGGTGCCGATACGGCGGCCAAGTAATGTGGTCTTACGTTCTCTCAATTCGCTCTCCTAGAGACATTCCTTGAGGATGCGTTCACCCAGTTTCCAAATGTTGCCAGCTCCCATGAGGACCACGACATCGCCCGGTTTCAATTCTTCCTTGAGAATCGGCAGCAGGTTCATCTGGTCGCCCACAAAACGTGCATCGCGATGGCCACGGTCCGAAGCACTGTTCGAAACGAGGGAACCCGTCACACCTTCAATGGGCTTTTCACGGGAGGCATAAATATCGGTAACAAGCAATACGTCACAGTTGGCAAAGGCTCCGCCAAAGGCATCGTGCTGGTCACGAGTACGCGTAAAGAGGTGTGGCTGGAACGCGACGATAATGCGGCGATCCGGGAAAGCATCGCGGAAACCGAGAAGGGTCGCGGTCGCTTCAGTCGGGTGGTGAGCGTAATCGTCGAACACCAGGACATCGTTCTTTTCGCCAATGAATTCGAAACGGCGCTTGACTCCTTCGAACTCGGCACAGGCCTTTCGGGCGATATCGGCGGAAATGCCCTCTTCAATGGCGAGCGCCACGGCGGCAGTCGCATTCAGTACATTATGACGGCCAGGAATCTGCAGCTTGAATTCGCCGAGACTTGTTCCATCATTCAATATTTCAAAGACCGGATAGCCCTTTTCGAAGCGAAGATTGTCAACACGATACTTGGCCTGACGGGAGAATCCGTACGTAATTACCGGCTTCTTGAGTCTAGCGAGAATCTGCTGCACATTCGGATCGTCAAGGCAGACAATGACCTGCCCATAAAAGGGAATCTTGTTTGCAAACTGGACAAAGGCATCCTTGATGTCCTCAATATTCTCGTAAGTATCAAGGTGATCGGCATCGATATTGGTGATAATGGCAGAACTCGGCATCATCGAAAGGAAGCTGCGATCGAATTCATCGCTTTCGGCAATCAGATAGTCGCCCTTACCGACCTTGGCACCACTCCCTTTACCCTTGACCACGCCGCCCACGATAATAGTAGGGTCAAGTCCGGCTTCTTCCCAAATTTGACCTACAATCGACGTCGTGGTCGTCTTGCCATGCGTACCAGCAATCGAAAGAGTGTACTTCATGCGCATGAGCTCTCCAAGCATTTCGGCGCGGCGAATCACAGGAATACGACGATTGCGTGCCTCGACAAGTTCCGGATTATCGTGCGGAACAGCAGAGGAATAAACAACAAGGTCGGTGTCCACCACATTAGAGGCATCATGCTTAGAGAACACGCGAATTCCAAGGCTCTTGAGATACTCGATGACCGAGCTCTCGCCCATGTCGGATCCGCTCACGACAAAACCATTTTCATGAAGCACTTCTGCAATGCCCGACATACCGGCTCCGCCGATACCCACGAAATGAAGTCTACGGACACGCTTGCAATCATTAATCTGCATTAACCATTCTCCTTTTCCAGGATAACTTTCGCAATCTGGTCAGCGGCATCGGGCATTCCAAGTTTTTTTGCCGCATCAGCCATTGCTCCCAAACGGGATTCATCGCCCAGGAGCGACTCCACTTTTTCCCACAGGTGATTTTCTTCGGAATCAAGTTCCACTAGCGCAGCGCCTGCCTTTTCGACAACACGCGCATTGTGTTCCTGATGATTCGCAGTTGCATGCGGGAACGGCAACAATATGGAAGGCTTACCGAAAGCAAGTATTTCAGCAAGAGCCGAAGCGCCGGCCCGGCTAATAATCAAGTCGGCATGTTTCATATAAGCATAGATGCCATCCAGGAATCCGCGGATCGCCACATTCTTTAGCTCACCGACACGGGCGCTAATAGCTTCCACATTCTTGACACCGACCTGCCACACGACAGACACATCCTCACGGGTGGCAATCGTCTTGATGCTTTCTTCAATCTTGTTATTGATACCGACGGCCCCCTGGGAACCGCCCACGATAAACACGGCCTTCTTTCCCGTTTCGAATTCGGCAGGGCGCGGAAGCGTATCGCCTGTGGGAAGTTCGCGAACCGGATTTCCGAAAATCATGCACTTCTTGGCCGGGAAAGACTTGGCCGCATCCTCGGAAGTCACGAAAATCGTCTTAGCATAGCGGGCCCCCACCTTATTGGCTACACCGGCCACGGCATTCTGTTCCTGCAAGTAAACGGGGATGCCGGCTGTTCCTGCGGCAAGAACTATCGGAAGAGACACATAGCCACCCGTAGCCACGACGACATCGGGCTTGACTTTCTTGATGACACTCTTTGCCCGAATAAGAGCTTTGGACAAATTGAAGGGAAGAGCCAAATTCTTGAGGAATGGTCCACGATGGAGAGGTACTGCCGAAATATATTCATACGGCCAATTCTTTGCCACAAGGCGTTCTTCCATAGAATCCTTACGACCAGCGAAAGTAATATCGGTCACGCCCATTTTCTTGAGACTATCCGCAATCGCTACGGCCGGGAAAATATGGCCGCCGGTACCGCCACACACGAAAAGGAACTTTTTCATACGCCTCTCCTTGTAAATTCAAAATTTCTAAAGACACTGCTTTCGAGCGAATCTGTATTCGTATAGGGTTCTGTAATTTTCCTTCCCGATTCAGGTCGAGAAATATTCAACAGAATTCCGATTGCGACACAGCTATAAAGCAGATTCGTTCCGCCAAAACTCAAGAACGGAAGCGGCTGTCCTGTCGTCGGAATCAAGCCCACGCAAACGCAGATATGCACTAGGAAGTTAAAGAAAATGGAAAGAGTCAAGGCAAGAGTCAGGTACTTGCCAAAACGGGTCGACGAACGACGAGCTATCTTGAAGCACTGTGCAAAAAGGATTGCGAACAGGATCAGCACCACCATCGTTCCGATAAAGCCGAACTCTTCACCGATTACCGCATAAATCACGTCCTTATGCGCTTCGGGCAAGTAGCCGAGTTTTTGAACACCCATGCCAAAGCCCGTTCCCGTAAAGCCGCCATTGCCAAGCGCCTGCAAAGCGTGTTCTCCCTGCCAGTTCGAAGCGACCATTTCGCCTTCTTCTGCAAAGAATGCCTTGATTCGCGCTCGCGAGTGTTCCGACATCAAGAGTCTTATAATTCCAAGAGGTATTGCCGCGGCACCAACCATCAACATATACTTGATATTCGCACCAGCCGTAATCATGACGCAGGCAACGATAAATGTCACCATGATCATCATGGAATAGTTCGGCTGCAACATGAGCAAAATAACCGTTATACCGAAGGGTATGCCCGGCTGAATCAAGGTACATCCAAGACTCTTGATGTTTTCCCCCGCCTGCGAGAGCTTGGCGCAGACCCAGATTAACATCCCGAGCTTCATAATTTCCGAGGGTTGAATACCCAAAATCCAACGATTTGCGCCCTTGACTCCGTGCCCTGACACAAGGGCTGCCAATGTCAGGACGGCGCCACCGATAAACACAGCACGACCAAGCCAACGCCAATGACCGTAATCCACAAAACGCGCAATGCAAAGCATCAGAATAATTCCTGCAGCAGCCTTGGGCAAGTGGGCAAGCATATAGAATTCAGCGGGACGTCCGTGAGCGACAGCAAAAGGAGCCGATGCCGTATAGACAATGGCAACCCCAAAGCAAATGAGCAACAATACCACTATCAGCAGCAGCTTGTTCATACCCATATTTGTCACAGAACTTTCCATCTACCTGTTCCTAAGCCTTTACTGTCGTGAGGCGAAGCATTGCGTCCACCACCTTTTCCATGTGCATACCACGGCTGCCCTTGACGAGCAATACATCACCTTCGGCCACAACATCCGTAAGAGCATCAATCAGCGAATCCACCGAGTCAAAGTGACAAGCGGCCTTCATGCCCTTGGCCTTTGCTCCCTTCACATAAAGTTTCGCCTTTTCGCCAACCGTAAAAAGCATGTCGAAATTCATCTCCGGCACGAGTGCACCCATTTCCTGATGCAACGCATCGGTCTGGGCACCTAGTTCCAGCATGTCGCCGAGAATCGCTATGCGGCGAGAAACCTTCATGTTGCCAATGGTCTGTAGAGCCATCTTGGTCGAAGAAGGATTAGCGTTATAGCAATCGGAAACAATCTTGAAGCCGTTCGCGTTCTTTATTTCCATGCGCATATTTGTCGAGCGGAAATTCGCAAGAGCTTTTGCTATATCGGTCTTGGGAACCTTGAACTGGATGCCGACCGCAATGGCCGCCAGGGCATTGTAAAGATTGTGGATTCCCGGGACATTCAGCGTAAACTTGGTCCGTTCCACATAGAATGTGGCACAGTTGTCTTCGGTCCAGGCAAGCTTTTCGGGCTTAATCACGCCGCGTTTCACGCCAAAGGTCAACACCTTGTAACTCGTGTTGCTACGGCACTTGCAGAGTCTCGGATCATCGGCATTCACGATAAGCACTCCGTTCTTCTTGAGTCCAGCAACAATCGTCTTCTTCTCGGCAAAGACTCCATCCAGATCCTTGAGCCGTTCCAGATGGGATGCGCCAATGTTCGTAATCACGGCCAGATCAGGCTCCACCGCCATGGAAAGCGGGCGAATTTCGTCGGGACCACTCGTTCCCATTTCAATGACGGCAGCTTCGTGGCTGTGCTTCAGCTGAAAAAGTGTCATCGGGACGCCGATATGGTTATTGAAATTTCCTGCAGTAGCGTGAGTATTGAACTTCGTCGAAAGGACCGACTTCACCATTTCCTTGGTAGTCGTCTTGCCGTTACTACCCGTAATGGCGACCTTTTTCACCTTAAAGTTCTTCTGATAGCCCTTAGCGAGCTTGAGGAGCGCCTTAGTCGTATCATCGACCGGCGCATACATCTTGAAGTTTTCGATGCCAACGGCATCCTGATTTACAACACTCATCAATGCTCCATTCTTTTCCATCTGAGTGACAAACTGATGTGCATCAAAGCGTTCGCCCTTGATTGGCCAAAATACGACACCCTTGGCATCTTCCCTAGAATCCATGCAAAGGTTCACCTTGCGATTCTTTGTGCGACCATCGACACCTACCGAGTAGGTTTCGAGAATTTCTAGAAGTTCCTTGATTTTCAAATCCAGCTTAAACATTTTCCATTGCCTTCACCGCTTCTTCACGGTCGTCAAAATGATGTTTGGTCTTGCCAACGATCTGATAGTCTTCGTGACCCTTACCCGCTATCACGAGCCAGTCGCCATCGTTCAATTCGGCACACGCCTTTGCGATCGCCTCTTCTCGCTTTTCCACTACGCTAAACTTGTCCGTCTTCATCCCCGCACGCACATCATTGATGATGTCCGTCGGATTTTCGGTACGCGGATTGTCGGAGGTAAGCCAAGCCTTATCCGCGATGCGTTCGGCGATCGAGCCCATGATGGGACGCTTCGTCTTGTCTCGGTCGCCACCGCAACCGAACACGCACGACAATTTGCCTCGGCAGAGGCTACGGGCAGTCGTGAGGACACGCTCCAGGGCATCGGGAGTGTGGGCGTAATCCACAATCACGTGACGGCCATTCTTGTTCCATACCTTTTCAAAGCGGCCCGGGACACGGACTTCTGCAAGCGCCTTGCGCATGGCAGATTCGGCAAGGCCGATCGCCTTTGCCCAAGCAAGTACGAGCATCACGTTATCCACGTTGAAATCACCACACAGGGGAGTCTCAAAGCACTCCGCGCTGATTGCGGGCAAGAGCATCTTGAGCCCGTTTTCCGTGTTCTCAACAGTCCCTTCGGGCTTTACATTAGCGCTAACGACCCCTAGACGCGAGACAGCCACCTTCCGGTCCGCTTCTATCTCGGTCAGGGAATCGTATAGTTTCTTACCATAGGCGTCGTCAACATTGATAACGGCGACACCGTCTTTAGCGAGGTAACGCGTAAACAAAAGCTTTTTCGCTTCGAAATACGCATCCATCGTCTTATGATAATCAAGGTGATCTTGCGTGAGGTTGCTGAAGAGGCCACTTCTGTAAAGAACTCCAGCCATGCGCCCCTGATGCAGAGAATGCGAAGACGCTTCCATCACCAGATCAGTGCAACCCGCTGCGACGGCCTTGGCTGCAAACGCATACAAATCCAATAATCCCGGCGTCGTAAGCGTCGCAGCAACGGACTTGTCGCCAATCTTATTCTTGATCGTTCCAAGCAAAGCAACCTTGTGCCCCGCTGCGGTAAGCATCGCATCCATCAGGAAGGCGCTCGTCGTCTTGCCGTTCGTTCCCGTCACGGCATGAGCACAAAGTTTTGCAAACGGATCCTTGTAGAAGATTCTGGCCGCCTCAAGACGCGCCGCCTTCACATCGGCCACCTGAATCCATTTCGATGTCAAACCTTCGGGAGCGACGGACTCGCCCACTACGGCAACCGCACCGGCGGCAATCGCAGACCTTGCAAATTCGTCGGACTTTTCACCCGGCATCGAGAAAAACAGATCATTCGCCCTGACACGGCGGGAATCGTCGCAAAGGCCACACACATTCAATTTCTGCATCAACATTTCAGAAATCATCAGCTCTTCTCCTTGAGCGTCAATTTGCAAACCTGTCCCTTGCGCAAGGTTTCACCCACCTTCGGGAACTGAGAGACCACATGACCCATGCCGCTATACTCGACATTCATGCGGATATTACCTGCAATTTCAAGGGCATCCTTCAGCGAAAGTCCCTTAAAATTCGGCATACGATCCGCATCCATCGAACCAAGCGTCAGAACAACTCCTACAGAATCGTCCACATCGCGACGGGCCGATACAACACGATTGCCTTCGCCTTCGAAACGCGCATTGCAATTCCTATTCTTGGCGAGTTGCTTGGCCGCATCGGCCACCATGCCCACATAGTCATCCTTGCAGGGCGAATCCAAATTCACAATAGCAAGAGCATGCGATGCCGGAGAAAGTTCCGGATGGTAATAGATACCTTCCATGATGCGACGGAAAATAGGCCCAGCTGTCAAGCCACCCACATGTTTCGCCTGCGGGTCATCCACCAGCACAAGGCAGACATAACGGGCATCTTCGACTGGAGCGAGGCCGATAAAGGAGGCCACCTGGCGATCCTTATCGTACTTGCCCGTTTCCTGGTTGTATTTTTCTGCCGTTCCCGTCTTTCCGCCAAAAACGACTTCTGGAATTTTCTTGCTGACGACGTACTTTGCCGTACCGCTATTGACGACGCGATTCAGCATTTTACGGATACTGGATGCCGTTCGTTCCGAAATGACGCGACGGATCTTTACCGGTTCCTTCTTCTCGACCAGCTTGCCCTTGGAATCACGCCATTCCTTCACGATCATCGGTTCCATCAACGTTCCGCCATTGGCAATTGCCGCATAAGCCATCACCATCTGGATCGGAGTCACCATCACGGAATGTCCAAAGCCCATCGTCTTCAGGGTTCTTGCGTCACGAGTCAATTCGTACGGCATGTAAAGACGCCCCGATTCCTCGCCATAGAAGTTTTCGGAAGTCTTCATGCCAATACCGAAATTACGGGCCATACGGTAAAGCCTTTCGGCACCCACTTCGTCGGCAATCTTGGCATAGACAATATTCGAAGACTGTACCATCGCTTCGGCCATATCCATGTCGCCATAAACGTGCGTATCGCAAATGGGCTTGTCGCTCCTTATTTTCGGATTCGACTTCCACCAATCCCAGCACCTGCCTTCATTCGGGAAAACCTTATCTTCCGATACAATTCCGTCTTCCAAGGCGGCCGCAGCCGTAATAACCTTAAAAGTGGATCCCGGTTCATAAGCCATGGCAACGATATCGTTTTTCGCCATGCGACCGACACCCTGCTTCTTCGAATTCGGATCGAAAGTCGGATAGCTAGCCATTGCGAGAATCTCGCCCGTGTAGGGATCCACGACCACGGCAGAGGCACTTGCTGCACGGAACTCGTTCACGCCATCCTTGAGCGCCTTTTCAACAATTTCCTGCATATTGCGGTCAATCGTCAGCACCAGATTCTTTCCGGGTTCCGCCTTGGCCACATATTCCGAACGACCGTAAATTTCACGGTTCTTGGCATCGCGAACAATACTCTTGAAGCCTTCGTTACCACGGAGACGGAGGTCAAAGACCCGTTCCATGCCCATGCTTCCTTCGCCATTGTAGCCGACCTTTCCGACAATCTGCGATGCAAGCTTGCCCTGCAAGAAAATGCGGCTGTAGTCTTCGGCGTCACCCGTATCGCGCAGGTTTTCGGCCAGGACGACTCCGTTGCGGTCCATGATCTGACCGCGTTCCGCATAAATATTCTTGGTGCGGGTTACCATGCTCTTAGTTTCGGCCTGGTAAACTTCACGGTTCAAAACCTGAATGTTGAAGGTCTGCCAGGCCAGTACCGCCACGGCACTGAGCACGAGCATTTTTCCAATCGAAAGAGCATCGATATTCATCAGATTCACCAGTGACCTCCTTCGACACGGACTTTCGTTGGCAAGCCGTTCAGATCGAGACCACTCGACTCCGCAAAGACAGAGAGACTTTCCAGAGACGACAACTTGTTTATTTCAAGCTGCTGTAAAAGCAGCTCACGCTGCAGAAGGCCCACCTGCTTCGACAAGTCGTGCGACTTCGTGTAAAGGCGAGTCATGCGGTTCTGCATGTAAAGCGGCAAAATCAGCAAAAGAATAGCCACGAGTACAACGCAGACAAAGCCCCATACAATCGTACGGTTCGAGTAGAACACGGATGTCTTGTTTTCTTCGTTCATACCCGTTCGTACACCCTAAGCTTTGCAGAGCGAGCCCTGCTGTTGTTCGCGATTTCTTCACTAGAAGGCAGAATCGGCTTGCGATTCACCTTCTTCAAGCGCTGGTGATTGCCACCACACATGCACACCGGCAAGCTTTCCGGGCAAATGCAGGCGCGTTCAAATTCGGCGGCCGTTTCCTTGACGCAGCGGTCTTCTACCGAGTGATAGCTCATGACCACCAGGCGGCCACCCACCTTGAGGCAGTCCACCGCAGCGCGCAAACTATCTTCGATTTCCTTGAGTTCCCCATTCACTTCCATGCGAATCGCTTGGAATACACGGGCTAGCAGCCCATTCACTTCGCGTTTCTTGTCGGGGAAAACTGCTTCCACCGCAACCTTCACGTCAGACGGCAAAATTTCCTGGTCGCCTTTGGAGGTCGACATCTCAATCAGGCGCGTCGCCAACTTAAAGGCTCGATCCATATCGGCATTCCTGCGAAGTGCCGCAGCGAGCGTATCGGCGTCAACAGTCTTGAGCCATTCCTGAGCAGAAACCCCTTCGCGGCGGTCCATGCGTAAATCCAGCGGATTGTTGCCTACAAAGGTAAAGCCGCGAGCGGAGTCATCCACCTGATGGCTGCTAATTCCCAAATCATAAAGGATGCCGTCCAGAGTATTCGGCGCAATTTCGTTCTTCAGTTCACCGAAGCGAACCGGATGCACAATGAACTTGGGCTTTACACCGGCAAGGCGCTTGGTTGCAAAGGCAATGGCATCTTCGTCGCGGTCAAATGCGTGAAGCGTACCATTTTCATCTAATTTATTCGCAATAGCATAGGAATGTCCGCCGCCGCCCAAAGTGCAGTCGCCGTAGGTTCCATTAGATTTGATATTCAAACCATCGAGACATTCCTGGAGCATTACCGGATCGTGATAGAACACGCCGTTTTCAATGCCGGCCAGAGCAGCTGCGGAATGTTGACAGGGACTATTTTTTACCATCGAGGCCCTCCGTCAAGCTTTCTCCATAGAACGCGGCATCGAATGCGGCGATTGCATCGTTTGTCTGCAATCCGAACTTTTCGTTAAAGCGTTCAGGGTTCCATAGTTCAAGAGTTTTTCCGCTAGCTTGTACGTAAAGGACTTCACCTTTAAGACCAGCATACTCCAACAAGATCTTCGGAAGTAAAATGCGGTTCTGACCATCGAGCTCCACTACAGTGGGCGCAAGGCCTCTCCGAACTAGGTCTGCTTGACGGCGGTCGGACCTCGAGTCCAAGTCCGCCATGAACTTTTCGTATTCCGGCAAGGTGAACAACCGAAGCGTCTGATTCGGACCACGCGTGATCACGAATTCATCCCCTTCGGTTGGCCCGAGCTGACGACGGAATTCCCTGGGGAAGGAAGACCTTCCCTTTCCATCGATAGCCGTTTGGGCTTGACCTATGAAAGACGTAAAGTTCATACTAGTTTGACACATTTTACCACAACACAGTACAAATCTACCATTTTCTACCACTTTGGCAAGATGCAAAGGACCTTTTCGCTCGGAAAGCATACAAAAAGCATACCTAGACCGCAGGTCCAACAAAAAAGTAGTGAACAATAGTTCACTACTCAAAAAAAATTATCAATAATAATTTTGAACGAACGCGTTCACGTCACTAAAGGGTCTTGCCGTCGCTGAAAGCGTTACCCACGCGGCGTTCCATCACATAGTAGCCGTGGCCAGCGGAATCGTAGCACACAGGTTCCATTTTCTCTACAGAAAGTCTGCCTTCTGCGTCTAATACGGATTCATCGGCCGTGACATTCACGATTTCACCGAGCAGGAGCTCCGATTCGTCGTCATAGCTAACGAGTTTGCATTCGAGTGCGAGCGGAAGTTCCGCAATCAGCGGAGCATCCACATTCTCGCTCTTGACAGCAGTCAGTCCCGATCTTGCGAACTTGTCGGCAACCTTGTTGCCACTGGTGACTCCCAGGTAGTCTATCGCCTTGATGACCTTGGCGGTCGCCATGCTCACCGTAAACGCCTTGCGCGCAAGAATATTCGGCATCGTCCTGTGGCTCTTCGCCACATAGATCGCCACCTGGTTCGAGTCGCTGATGGACCCCCAAGCGGCAACCATCGCATTGACAGAATTGTCCTCATTGTAGGTCGCAATGACCAGCGTGGGCTGCGGATACAGAAATGTCTTGACTCCAAGATTTTTGCGCATAATGGCTCCTTTTTTGCTCAACAATAGAAAAATTTACTGTGAACGAACAAAGACTTGCAGAGTACTCTAGCACGAAAATATCAGCAGCGTATTAGAGTCGCCGTTGGTCACTCGCAAAGCATAATTCGGATAAAATCTTTTCTACGCCTTTGCATCCACCAAATTTATCGAGGGTTCTAACGAATTGATTGATTTTGACGCGAGAGTGACCTTCGTGAAAAAAATGGATTTTAGCACATTTTGAAGGTTTCTATGGTCTGTTACCGCTTATTCTACTCAGCCCAGTGATTGCCGTTGTAATTGCGGGCCGTGTCGGCATCCATTCCAATTTGGCGCACCAGGTCGTCCAGGCTCGGGAATTTCTGCTCAGGGCGCAGGTACGCCATCAAGTCAAGCACCATCGGGCGACCGTAAATGTCTTCGCTAAAGTCAAGCAAATACGCTTCGATAGCAAGGCGCTGGTTGCCAGTAGATGGTTGCGTGCCAATGTTTACGACAGCTCGGAAAGAACGTTCTCCCCCGTTGCCATCGGGCAGGCGTGCAGTTGCCACGTATACGCCGTGCTTGGGCAAGAACTTGTACTTTTCCACCTGCAAATTCGCCGTCGGAAATCCGATGGTATGTCCCAGACGCTTGCCTTCGACGATCGTTCCAGACAAACGATATGGGCGTCCCAGATAAGTCTGCGCACGTGACACATCGCCATTCAAAAGAGCGTTGCGCACAGCGGAAGAGCTCACGCGTTCGCCCTTGTGCAGCACGATCGAAAGCATAGCCGTCGAAAGTTCCGGGAATGCGGCGGTAATGGTTTCGTAGTTGCCCTTGCCGCCGGCGCCAAAGCAATGGTCGTGTCCAAAGAACATCGAGCACACGCCGCGCTTTTCAATCAGTTCCTGGCGAACGAATACATCGAACGGAAGTTTCGCCACTTCGGGTGTAAACGGAAGCACCAGAAATTCAAGGCCCAGGCTTTCGATAAACTCGCGTTTTTCTTCGGTAGTCGTTAAAAGCAACGGATCACCGGGAGTGTGCAACACGTAATTGGAATGCGGCTCAAAGCTAATGACGGTAGGCGTCAGGCCGTTCACTTCGGCAACGGCCTTGAGCGTGCGGAAAAGCGCCTGGTGTCCCAGGTGGCATCCGTCAAAATTCCCCATCGTCACAGCACGCTTCATTTTTCATCCTCGCCCAAATAAAATTTCGGCTTGATTCGCCCCGGCTCATAAGAACATAAACTCAAGACTTCGCCTTGCATATTCGCAGCAAACACATGGCCCTCGGGGCCTACGCCCTCGACAGCCTCTTTCCAGGGGAGCCAATTGCCTTGGCGGATCACGGCTACCTGTTCGTCGGTCAGGCGCACTACCGGAAAGTCGAGCACCGCATCGACCGGCAACAAGTTTTCACGGGTCAGGTTCTCGCCACGCACCGCCTTATCTAAAGTCACATTGCCGATGCGGTGTCTGCGTATCTGCGATACGCAGGCGTAGGTCCCGAGCGCGCGACCAATATCGCGACCGAGAGCGCGAATGTAGGTTCCCTTGGAGCATTCGCAAATCAAGTCGAAGGTCGCAAATTCCTTGCCGGAGCAGCCCTCGGTCACTTCGCCCTCGCCTATCACCTTGAGTTCGCCAATGTGAATCTTGCGGGGTTTCAATTCAATGTCGCGGCCGCGTTCCATGAGGTCGCTCGCGCGCACGCCGTTGATTTTCACGGCGCAGTACTTGGGCGGGACCTGTTCGATATCGCCCGTAAACCGCGGAAGAATACCTTCAAGAATCGCTCTCAAAGAAGAGCATGTTCTTGTCGGCGAAGGCTGAGAATCGCTAAGCGAACATTCGTCGGCCAAGGGCCGAGGCCCTGTGAGCGTGCAATTTTCAGCCGAAGCCTTATCAACAGCACGCTCATCCTGAGCGATAACTTCCCCGTCCCACTCTAAAGTGTCGGTTTCGTAACCCAAATGCAGTCTAAAGCTGTAGCACTTGTCCTTGGCTTCGATAAACGGGAGCAATCGCGTGCAGCGGCCAGTCGCCGCAATAATCAAGCCCGAGGCACGCAAATCCAGCGTACCCGCATGGCCCACGCGCTTCGTAGAAAAGACCCTTTTCAGTGGGAAAAGGGCCTTAAAAGAAGTTTCACCAGCAATCTTGTCCAACAGAACGAAGCCGGAATTGCTCAATTACAAGTCCCCTTTCTGCTTCAGTTCGGCTAGAATGCTTTCGATATGCATGGCGTGTTCCAGATTTTCGTCCAGAACAAAATTCAATTCGGGAATCTTACGGATCTTGAGAGCCTTGCCCAAAAACGTGCGGATATACCCGGCGGAATTCTTGAGACCAATCAGCGAATCACGCTTTTCCTTATCGGAACCCATCACCGAGACCATCACCTTTGCGTAGCTCAGGTCATCGGTAATCGTCACGCGCGTAATGCTTGCGAGGCTGCTCACGCGAGGGTCCTTCAAGCCCTTCTGCAAGAGCTTGCCGATTTCCTCGCGGAACTGTTCGTCCAATCTGTCCGTTCTACGACTCATTAGACTCCTCGGCCTTCTTGGCCTTTTCTTCGGCTTCTTCGCGGGCCACATCCTTCAGGGTACGGGCAACCTTCACTTCCTTGAAGAAGATCAGGCTATCGCCTTCCTTGATGTCTTCGTAACCCTTAAGGCCGATACCGCATTCAAAGCCACGAGCGACAGACTTGACGTCGTCCTTCATGCGCTTCAAGGACTGGACCACAGTCGTACCGAGTTCCACACCGTTGCGGTACACGCGCACATGGCTGGTACGGTCGACTTCGCCGTCGGTAACCATACAGCCAGCGATGAGACCGACCTTCGGAATCTTGAACACCTGACGGATTTCGGCTTCGCCGGAGAGTTCTTCGCGCATGGTCGGCTTCAACAGGCCTTCCACAGCGTTCGTGATATCTTCGATGCAGTCGTAAATCACGCGGTAGTTGCGGATTTCGATGCCTTCCTTCTGGGCCATTTCGCGGATAGAAAGCGACGGCATCAAGTGGAAGGAAATAATGATTGCCTGTGCGGTCGTAGCGAGCAAGATATCGGATTCCGTAATGGTACCCACGCCCTTGCGGATAATGTTGACGCGCACTTCCTTGTTGGTAAGCTTTTCGAGGCTTGCTGCAAGAGCTTCTGCAGAACCGCCCACGTCGGCCTTGACAATAAGGTTGAGTTCGGAGAGCTTACCTTCCTTACGATCGTTGAAGGTATCTTCCAAAGTCTTCACGTTACGGGAACGCAGGTCGCGTTCACGGGCAGCCATACGGCGCTTGGAGGCAATTTCACGTGCAGTCTTTTCGTCTTCGACCACGATCAGGTCATCACCGGCCTGCGGAGTACCGTCAAAGCCGAGCACCTGACACGGAGCAGACGGAGGAGCTTCCTTCATCTGTTCGCCACGTTCGTTAAACATAGCACGGACACGACCAGCGTAAATACCGCAAACGAACGGGTCACCTACATGGAGCGTACCGTTCTGCACCAGGATCGTCGCCATGGAACCCTTACCCACGTCGAGCTTGGATTCCACCACGGCACCGCGAGCGTGTGCATCGGGGTTCGCCTTGAGTTCAAGCACTTCGGCTTCGAGGGCGAGCGTTTCCAAGAGGTCGTCCATGCCCTGACCCGTACGCGCAGAAACTTCGATACAGCTGGTAGAACCGCCCCACTGTTCCACTTCCACGCCGCGTTCGGCGAGCTGGGCGCGAATCTTGTCGGGGTTAGCGGTCGGCAAGTCGATCTTCGTGATCGCAACGACCATCGGCACCTTTTCGCGCTTGGCAAGTTCAATAGATTCAACGGTCTGCGGCATCACCATGGAGTCGGCAGCAACTACAAGCACGATTACGTCGGTCACCTGAGAACCGCGAGCACGCATAGCACTAAACGCTTCGTGACCCGGAGTATCGAGGAAGGTCACCTTTCCCTGCTTGGTCGTGACTTCGTATGCA
>NZ_CALEFV010000186.1 GCF_937877005.1 uncultured Fibrobacter sp.
TTTTACTTTAAACATTTTAATATTTGTAATAACGCTGTTTTATTTTCTTGAGAAAGTGTTTTAACTCTTCTTATAAGTTCATCTTCATTTTCTTCTTCCTCTTCGGAGGTGTAGCTGAACAAACGCCCAAGCAAAGGAATACTCCCGAGAAACGGCACCGCCGAGCGAACCTCTGATTTACTCTTGCGAATCAGGCCGCCCAGGCAAAGCGTTTCGCCATCGGCAAGCACCACCATCGTCTTCAAATTTCGGGTACTAATGTCGCGCGGGCCGTCGCCGGAGCTGCGCCCGGCCGACTTGATTTCGGGAGAAACTTCTAAGGTGATTCTCCCCTCTTGCGTCACCGAGGGCGTGAGTTCCAACGAAATGCCATCGTTGAACGAGCGGTAATCTGTAATCGGGTAACCATCGGCAGACACTTGGCTCACCAAGTAGGAGACGGTATTTGGTACATTGAGTTCCGCCTTATTGCCGGTGAGCGTGGTCAAGCGCGGGCGCGCGAGGACCTCGGCCTGGTTGTTTTCTTCGAGCGAGGCGAGCTCCAGTTCAAAGCGGTCGGGCAAGAGCCCGATTTTACCGAAAGCGCCCGCCGCCGAAAAATCCTTGCCCATAAAATCGAAGTAGCCTCGCGCGCCAAGATCGCGTTCCGCGGTCTTACGCGTGGCACCGCTATGCAGCCCGATTTCGAAGCCACGCCCGCGCTTGAATTCCACCACGATGCAAGAGAGCGTCACCTGCAGCGCCGGAATATCAATCTGCTTGAGCAAATCCACCGCCATCTGGATTTCAAAATGCGACCCGCCCAGCAAGAGCGCATTCTGTTCCTTGATTTCGGTCGCCACGAAGTTCGGGCTGGGCGCAAACTTGCCCAAGTACGCAAGCGCACGTTCGCTATGGACATGCCGCAGCGGGTAGAGCTTACTCGCCGAAAGCGCCTTGTGCGTGCCGCCCTCGCTCACGTACAAAGTCTTGCCCTCAAGCGCAAAGCTGTAACGACGCCCCTTGAACAGCGACTCAATCAAGCATTCAAGCGTCACCGCATGCAATTTAAGCCGCATGCTTTCGCGGATGTCGCCGTACAGCGCCAAGTTCAATTCCGCAACTTCCGCAAGTACATTCAGCGCCTGCGCCAAATCGCCATCGTTCACCTCGGCGCTGTACAAGTCGCCGTCCTTGTAAATCCGGATTTTATCGCTCGCTTCGCTTGATGCCTTACCCGCAGAACTCAACCGCGGGCTTTCCACCCGCAAGATTGCGCCTTCACGCCAAACCCGAAAACCATGTACAGACATTATAGAGCGAAATGCCGCCTCGGCCGGCATGGAGCGAAGCTCGCCCGTAATACGGCCTTCAAGCCCGGGTGATGCCAGAATGTTCAGGCCGGAATTCAGGGCAAACTCGCGCACGAATTCGCCCACTTCCTTGTCCTTGACCGACAACGTTACAAGCGTGTCGCGTAGGGAAAACTCATGCTCGCCGCGAACACTCGCCCGCCGCACATGGAACACGGATTTCTGCTGCACCAGTTCAAGCCCGTGGGCGGAACACAGCGCGGTCAAGGCATCCAGTACGCCCACGCCGTCCAAGTGAAACGTCACCTTCAAATCGAGGGCGTCATCCACCAACACGGGGGTTTTGTACGCAAGCGAAATCAGGCGCACCACCTCGGCAATCGGAGTGTCCACAAAATCCAGCGACACCGGTTTTTCGGCGCGCTCGACAGCCTGCACAGGCGCGAAACAGAATAAAGCCCACAGCAAAACAGGGGCAAATAGCAATTTATGGGGCAAAAATCCCTCGGGAACGGCAATAACCCTGCCCGGGATATAAAAAAGATTCCCAATTCGGCGAACCGGACTCAATTTACAAAAATAGAAGACCAAAGCCCAATTCGGTCCAAAAATTCCGTTTTGGAGTTGTCAGTCTTTATGCGTTTTTGTAGATTTATGCATAGAAAAACTTAAACCCGTTTTTTCAGCGCTTGGGAATGCTCAAAAACGCGACATTCTTTTTGGTGCCGAAAACATCAAGGAGCCTACATGGCACATTATCTTTTTACTTCTGAA
>NZ_CALEFV010000187.1 GCF_937877005.1 uncultured Fibrobacter sp.
GTTACCGCCTGAATGTCGCCTTTCGTGTGGTGATTGGTTTTGCGCGCGTGCTCCTTGGCCTTGCCATGGTGTGGCTTTCCAAGCGTTTTATTGACGAGACGATTCGTACTGGCACTGACGAGGACGTTGTCCGCATGGCGGTGTTGCTGCTTCTGACGGTGGTCGGTGCAGTACTGCTGCGGCAGGCGTATACCTACATGACGACGACGGCGACGGTGCGGTCTTCGTGTCGGCTGCGTCTGGAAATGTTCGAGTTGCTTTTCCGGCGCAAGCTTTACGATATCAAGGAACTCCATTCCGGAGACATCACATCGAGATTTTCGAAGGACATTGAGACCATTAGCGAAGTCCTGATGGACACGATTCCGCAGATGGCCGTGACGACTTTGCAGCTTGTCGGAGCCTTTCTGCTGTTGCGCTGGTTCGATCCGCTGCTGGCCTGGGTGCTATTGTTGCTTACGCCGGTTGCCGTTGTCTTTGGCAAGCTGATTTCGCACAAGCTCAAGAACATGACGCTAGCGATTCGCGAAGGCGAAAGCCGCATCCAGACGCAGGTGCAGGAGGGCATGGAATATAATGCGGTTCTCCGTTCGCTTGAAAGCGAAAGCTGGGTGACAAAACTGCTCGATGACCAGCAGGACCGCCTGGAGCATGATGTCCGCATCCGTGCGCGCTTTACGATGCTGACGCGAATCCTGTTCGGCTGCACGCTTGGCCTTGGCTACATGATTGCCTTTGTGTGGGGCGGTCTCGGGCTTCGTAGCGGTGCGATTTCCTTTGGCGTCATGACGTCCTTCCTGCAGCTGGTGGGGCAGATTCAGCATCCGATTTTCTCGTTGCTCAACATGGGACCTAAAATTGTCCATGCGATGGCGGGTATCGACCGCTTGCAGGAATTACGGTCGGAAAAGGATTCCGAATCCAAGGAACCCGTTGATCGCATACCGGGAAAGCTTGGCGTGCGGCTTGAAGGTGTGAGTTTCGGTTATGTTGGACAGTCTCGCGAGATAATTGATCGTTTTGATTATGATTTTGCGCCCGGCAGCAAGGTGGCTGTCATGGGCAAGACGGGTGTTGGCAAGACGACCTTGCTTAGGCTCCTGCTTGGCCTGGTGAAACCGGATCGGGGCCGGATGCTGGTGTACTCGGAGAATACGGAAGCGGACGGAAATGTTTCGGGTACAGTAGAAGTTCTTTCGGAAAGGACGCGTCCGAATTTTGTGTATGTTCCTCAGGGGAACACGCTCATGAGCGGAACGATTCGGCATAATCTGCTGATGGCCTGCCCGACGGCAAACGATGGCGACTTGCGTCGCGTGCTTGAGATGGCCTGTGCCGAATTTGTCTTTGATTTGCCCAAAGGACTTGATACGGAACTTGGCGAACGCGGCCACGGCTTGAGCGAGGGACAGGCTCAACGTATCGCGATTGCGCGCGGCCTGTTGCGTCCCGGGAACGTTCTGCTATTCGATGAAATCAGTTCGGCCCTTGACGAGGAGACCGAACGGAAACTATTTGCGCGTCTCTTTGAAAATCTCAAGGACAAGACGATGATTCTCGTAACGCACCGCTCTGCGGTTGCGGAAACCTGCACTGACATGGTGAGGCTATGAAGTTCCATCCGATAAAGCACTTTATCACGATTACGAAACACCGCAACGAGGTGATTCGCCTGTGTTTCAAGGCGGGAATCGGCTTTCAGGGGCTTTTTCACGATTTGTCTAAGTACAGTCCTTCGGAATTCATTCCCGGGGCGAAGTATTATCTAGGAAATCAGTCGCCGAATAACGGAGAACGTTTCGACAAGGGTTACAGCTTTGCGTGGATGCACCATAAGGGCCGCAACAAACACCATTTTGAATTCTGGTATGACTACGAAATGGAAACCAAGAAACTGGTGCCGATAACGATGCCCGACCGTTACATCAAGGAAATGTTCTGCGACCGCGTGGCGGCCTCCAAGACATACAACAGGGCGAACTATACGCAGGAATCTCCGCTGCTGTACCTGACCCAAAGTACGGCGCGCGAAAAGATGACCGAAACGACCTACCGCAAGCTGCTCTACCTGTTGAAGATGCTTGCCGAGAAGGGCGAGGCAGAAACGCTTGCGTTTATGAGGAATACGGCGGTTTTGCCCGAAGCGCAGTGACCTTTAACGATCCCTAGAACTGGAAGTAGATGAACGGGCAGGAGTCCGCGCTCATGAACTGGTAGATTACGAAGATGATGAATGCTGTCGAAATCACCATGAGCGGAACCGGCTGCGACGCAAATGCGATACGGTAGCGGCTCTTGAATTTCTTGGGAACCCAGTGGATAAGCATGCCCGCGACAAACACGAGGATGATGTTGATGTGTTCCCAGGCGATGGTGCCGAGCGTGTCCCATTTCCAGGCGGTACCCATCTGCTGCACCATGTTCTTGGCAGTGTTCCATGCGACTTCGTTCGCTTCGGCGGGATCGAGGTTCGAACCGGCGCGGAAGAAAAGTCGCGTAAACGTGATGAACACGAAGGTGAGGGTGACGTTCCAGGCCACGTATAGGCCGTGGAAGTATTTGTCGCTGAACAGACGGAAAATCATGACGGCGTAGATGCCTGCAAAGAGAACGCCGAAATAGACCGCGGTGATCGCGAAGATGGCGGTGTGCGTCTGCTTGAAGATTATGGCGCTTGCAGCGAACAGGATGAACGAGGCGATGGCGCGGAACTTGAGGCTGCGCTTGCACCAGATTTTGTTGAATACCTGGCCAAAGCCGTTCAGGCCACCCCAAATGATAAAGTTCCAGCTGGCACCGTGCCACCAACCGCCCACAATCTGGGTGGCCATGGCGTTCATGTTGGTGGTAATGAACTTGCGCGATTCGGGCCTAAAGTAGGCGACAACAGAAATGTAGGCGAACAGGAGACCAAGCATGACGCCCACGAGCACGCTGCCCGAAAGCATGATTGCCACAAGGCTCAAGAACGCCATCCAGAAGTAGGTGCCGACGGTGGCATTCCTGTTGCCGCCCAGGGGAATGTACAGGTAGTCGCGCCACCAGCTCGAAAGGGAAATGTGCCAGCGACGCCAGAATTCGGTGGGGCTGAGCGCCTTGTAGGGGCTGTTGAAGTTCTGCGGCAGGCGGAAACCCATCAGGAGGGCGACGCCGATGGCGATGTCGGTGTAGCCGGAGAAGTCGGCGTAAACCTGCAGCGAGTAGGCGAACAGGGCGATGAGGTTTTCAAGTCCCGTGAACAGGAGCGGCGTATCAAAAACGCGGTCCACGAAATTGGTGGCGAGGTAGTCGCTCAGGATAATCTTCTTGGCAAGTCCGTTCAGTATCCAGAAGACGGCGATACCGAAGGTGCGGCGCGGCAAGAAGTACTTGCGGTAAAGCTGCGGGACAAACTTGTCGGCGCGAACGATCGGACCTGCGACCAACTGAGGGAAAAACGTGAGGTAGAATCCGAAATCGAGAATGTTCTTGACCGCTGAAATCTTTCCGCGGTAGATGTCGATACAGTAGCTAATCGCCTGGAAGGTGAAGAACGAAATGCCTACGGGCAGGATGATGGTGTCGACGAGGGAATTCGTGCCAAACAGCTTGTTGCTTGCGGCGGCGAAGAAATTGTAGACATGAAGCTCGATGCCGGTAAAGTCGTAAAGAGCGTCCAGGAAAAAGTAGGAGTATTTATAGTAGCATAGTACGAGCAGGTCGATGATGACGATGATGATCATCCAGAGTTTCTTTTTCCAATGCTTCTCGGCGCGTTCAATCCACTTGCCGATAAAGAAGTTCGCGATGACACAGAATACCAGGATGCAAACATAGCTGCCGCTCGTCTTGTAGTAGAAGAACATGCTAGTCGCAAACAGGAAGGCGTTGCGGAGCAGGATGCGGTTCTTGACGAGGGTGAGGAACGCGAAGACGACCGCGAAGAAACCCCAGAAGTAGAACTGCGTAAACAACAGCGGACTGTTCGGGTCAAACGAGAATGTGCGAGTGAGGTATGGTATTAAATAGTCAAGCATAGGAGTAGGAAGTAGACAGTAGGCTGTGGTTAGATTAGTCTTTCCTCTTTTCGGCGGGGAGGTTTGCGATGTGTTCTTGGTAGCTGTTGATGATCGCTTTGTAGAACAGATCGCCGAGCAAGTTGTAGCCGGCAAGCTTGAAGTGTACCTTGTCGGCCTTGGCGAGGTCGGCCTTTTCCCACTTGGCCATGGAACCTAAGCCACCCATGATGCTGAACTTGTCCCAGACGCCTGCCTTGTGCTTGTCGGCAAGGGAGAAAAACGCCTTGCGCGCTATGTCGCCGTTGGGATGTTGCACGTAGCGCTTTTTCTTGACCTTGCGGTACATGTCGTTGTTCGTCTCGAAAATGATGGCGACATTCGGATTCACGTTCTTGATGCGTGCAATGAGCCTGTCGTAATCTTCCTTGAACTGCTTGTCGTTAAAGTGCTGCACGTTCGCGTCGTTGATGCCTATCGCAAATATTACGAGGTCGGGCTTGTAATAGGCGAGCTGCTTTTCGAATAGAGGGCAGACTTCTTCGAAGTAGTCGTGAACTTTTGCTCCGTTAATGCCGACACCGGTATAGGTAATGCCCGGGGTATCCGATTCTGTCAGAATTCCGGTCATGGTAAAGCGCGGCCGGGCGTTCTTTTTGACGGAATCGGGCTGGACTTCCTGTTCCGAGATGCAGTGCTCGTTGGCGTAGTTCGTCGAATCGATTTCGCCGTCGGCATAGTTCACAGCAGGCTTGTTCAGGCGCTCGGCGCAGTTTCGCGGAGCTGCTACAGCCTGGTTCTTGGCTTCTTCGCGGGCGATACATGCCGTGTCGAGAACATCGCATTCGCCCTGGTACATGGAATCTAGCGCTACTTCCGTCTTAGGAATTGCGACATTGTTAGGAATGTGCACCTTGGCTGTGTCGGTGGAGCCCTGCTTGGTGTTAGCGATGCTTGAGTCTTTTAGAGAATCCGCGGTGGCGCGTGCAATGGAGTCCTGGAACAGGGAGTCGGTAATGAATTTTGCAATCTCTGCCTGCTTCAGCGAATCTACCCAGCGGAAAGCAATCTGAATAGAGTCGATCGGTCGCGGACTTGTAAAGACATAGCTCTGGCTAGCGGTGTCGAGAACACCGAATATGTCCGTCGAATCGACGCGCAGCACGGGAACGACGTCATTGTTGTCGCTGTAGCCGAACAGACGTAGCTTGGTTTCGCCCCAGAGCGGTGTCGAATTGTACTTGTCAAGCAGAATCGAAATTTCGGCGCGCGGGTCGCTGGTACTCACGGCAATGCCGAGCAGTCCGAGCGGTTTCTTGATTTCGCGTTGAACGTTCTTGTTCATGTCCCAGATGCCCTTGTAGTAGCTGGCATAGCTGGAAGGCGTATTGGTGCGTGCGGCGGAGTAAGGGAATACGAATCCACGGCCGGCGGAGGCTCCCGGATATTCCTTGATGAAGTGCTCGCGGATGCGTCCTGAAATCACGTCGGCTTGCAAATGGGATCCACCGACATGCAAAATCTTGACCTGCCCGCGGTTTTCGAAGACGAGAGTGTCCATCTTGTTGAAGAATGGCGTGAATGCGTCGTTGCCCTTGGGAAATTGAATGACGTTCAGGGAAGTATCGATGAAGTCGTAGCGGGAGAGATCGATGCTGTAGCTTCCGGGGACCTCATCTTTAGCGAAAAGGACGATAAATGCAGTCAGGATTGTCAGAAACAGAAGTCTCATTTCTGCGCACCTCCATTTGCGGTACTGTCCTTAGCTTCGTTCTTCCATTCGTGAATGTCTTTCAGTTTTTCATCGCTGATGTTGTGGCGGTCGCGGAACTTGAAGTAGTCGTAATGCATGCGAAGTGCCGCGCAGAAAAGGTCTCCCATGTAGGCAGCGCCCCTGCGTGTAAAGTGAATGTGGTCGGTAAAGCCGAGTGCCGGTTCGCGGTTTACCCACTTGATCATGGAACCGTTTCCGCCCATCACGCGGTGCATGTCCCAGTAGGCGGCACCATTTTCGAGCGCGACTTCGCGCAGGGCCTTGATGGTCATCGCAAGGCCAGAATACGTCTGCCATTGGCCGTCTTTTTGGCGTGCCATATCGGCGGGGCCAATAAACAAGATGTCGGCGTCGGGGTTCGCCTTTTGAATGGCTTGAATCTGGCGTGTGATGATTTTCTTGGTCCAGTCAATGTTTCCGGAGTTTGTGCCAGGGACAAGGTTTCCGCCGTACTCCATGATGATGAGCCTTGCATTCATCGCCTTGTAGGATTCGGCAAGGAGCTCGGGGTCGATGCGGTGGAAGATTGTGCCCGAAG
>NZ_CALEFV010000188.1 GCF_937877005.1 uncultured Fibrobacter sp.
CATCGAGGGTTCCGTGACAAAGACTATCGAAGGCGTCCATAGCGAAGTCCGCGTGATGGGCGAAAGTCAGGACGACAACGACATCAAGTATGTGATGGCGACCGTCAAGAACGACCAGATGCCGTTTGCAAAGCCTCTTGTCGTGAACTGGAACGAAAACGAGGGCCCTGCAAAGAAGACCGCTGAACTTCAGACGGCTGTAGAAAAGGCGAGCTCAATCCACCTTGAATACACGGTAAATGGGCACTCCCAGAACGGCAACAACTGGGAAATTAACCGCTTTGTCGATGTCGATGACGAATTTAACGGTGCTAAAGACAGCTACCTCATCAAGTCGGTGACGTTCTCTCTTGACAGGCAGAACGGAAAGCGTACGCGCCTGGAACTCCAGCCGGGGGGTGCATTATGATGAAATTTTTCACAAGTATTGTTTCGAGCTGCAAAGATATCGCGGGCAAGCTTCGCGGCGTAGACGCGAAGGAGAACGGGCGCGATGTCGAAGGCCGCCAGCTGATGCAGCAATTCGGCTTTATTTCCATCCCGCCAAGCGGTTCGCGCATTCTCTTCCTGGAATTTGGGAACGTGATTGTCGGCGTCGCAAGTGACGGCAAGGACCGCCCCGCCGTAAAGGAGGGCGAAACGGCGCTTTACAGCGACAAGGCCCACTACATCATCCTCAAGGATGACGGCACCATCGCCATCAAGGCGGATGGCGGTGTCGATGTCGATGGCGACCTGCGCGTGAACGGCGAGGTGAGCGGCAAGCTCTCCAAGCTGCGCGACAACTACAACCAGCACACCCACATAGGCAACCTCGGCGCTCCTACGGCACCGACGGACAAACAGGACACGGGGGCGTAAATGCTTGACCTGGACACTCTCGATTCCGAATTTTCCCGGATTGTCAAGTCTGCCGACGGCAAGACAAGCGTGGCCCCGCAGCTCGCCAAGGCCTACGACGACTACGCCAAGGGCGGCATCATTCTCGGTGCGGACCTTTCGGCGGGTGGCGACAAGTCTCTCCTGGAAAGCGCGTTCTCGGTGCTCGACCCGTCCAGCGGGACGCCTGCCAACATGGCGGCGAAGCTCTGCGCTTACTGGCAGGGCCTTCCTAAGCCCGGAATCCCGTCGCACGGTGGTGTGGCTGTCGTGTCCGTCGTTCCGACCTTCGCGGCTGCCCAGGCGGGCGTTCTGGCTGCCATAATGGCCTGCGTCACCACAAATGAAGTTCAAAAGCCATACAAGAAGCTTTTCGGAGACATTGAAACCGTCTTGAAGACCGCCGTCTGCACCGTCACCGAGACCATGCCCACAACACCGCCGAGCCCGTCACCTTTCCCGGAGACATTACAATGACTACTGACCAGATTAAAGAAGAAGTCCAGCTTTCGCTTACCGTCGCCAAGGGTTCCTTTTACAAGAAGCCCGAATTTGGCCACCGCTTCAAAGAACTTGCCCGGGAAGTGGCGTCCGAAAAGACCAGGAGCAGGGCCGAGACATACGCCGCCGAGGCGTTGCAGTGGATGATTGACTACAAGCACCTTAAAAGCGTCGTATCGACGGCCACCTATGTCGATAGCGACAAGCTCCAGGTGCATGTGGAATGTGTCGCATACAATGGCGACGTGATTGAATTTACCCGTTTCGTGGAGGTTAAACAATGGCCGTAACAGTTGACCAGATCTTTCAGCGCATGGTGACAGATGCGAAGAATATAGACCCTCTGATAAATATCAGCCAGGGCACGGAAACCTATATCCGTTTTGCCACCGCCGCGTCCGCCATTTGGGGCCTGTACAAGCAGATGGACTGGACTCTTGACCAGATTTTCCCGACCACGATGAACCAGGCAAGCCTGGAACAGTGGGCGAACGACCGAGGGCTCGACTACAGCAACTTGACCGCAAGCGAGCTCTTGACGCTCATCCTGTCGTATCTCCGCAACCCGAAGAGTGGCGGCAAGCCAAGCGACTACGAACGCTGGGCGCTCGAAGCGTCTTCTACCGGCAAGGCCGTCGAGCTCGAATCCTCGATGATTTCCGGCAATATGCCCGACCTGAGCGCCGCCAACACCGTCAAGCCGCACGACCGCGAGAACATCGCCTTTACCTGCGGTTCCAGCGACACCGAAAAGTATGTCGTGATTGACTTGGGCGGTTCCAAGGAAATTTTCGGCATCGGGCTCGGTTTCATTACCAACCGACCGGCTTCTTTCAATGTCTATACGTCCGACGATGGCTCAACCTGGACAAAGCAGGGCAAGGTCGATGCAGCCTACTGGTGGGCCATGGCCACCTTCGAATCCGTTTCTACCCGCTATGTCAAGGTAGAACTCGACGAAATCGAGGCGCTCGAAAGCTGGCAGACTGCATCCCTGAACGCTGTCAAGTGCTTCGGCATCGAGATCTACGAACCGGCTGAATCCGACGAGGCTCCGTCCACATCCCGCTGCCTCAAGAACTACTACGGCGTGGGCACGGTTCTCATGCTCATCGGCCCGAGCACGCTATCGATGCGATGCTGCGAAGCCGTCCGCGTCAAGTGCGAAGACGAAGGCCCGGTGGCACCGCGTGAAATATGGGTCAATGTCCCTGTAGAAACGACACTTTCCCTGCGCGTCACGGTAAGCGGCTTGTCCAATATGGACGAAGACGGCTTCCGGGAAGACGTGACCAAGTATTTTGCCGACCTCAGCGCAGGCGACCTGTTTATCCCCGCCCAGATTGTCGTGTTCGTGCTCAAGCACGGCGGTTCCAATGCCGTTGTCGAGGTCTCGAAGAACGGCGGGGCGTACCAGGAACAGACTTCGGCAATCTATCCCGAAAATGAAACAGACCGATTTGTCCTTGGTGAACTGGTGGTGCAGTAATGAGTGAAAATTTTTTCGATAGTCGGCATTACAGGGCGCTCTCGCGGCTGCACCCGCTCCAGATGGACCTGGAAGAGTATGCGGTGTGCAAGGAACTCGACCGTGCCCTGGAAAGTGCAGACGGCGTTTACCGCGAAATCTTCCCCAGTTCGGCCACCGCAACGCTCGAAAAGTGGGAAGACCTCTACGAATTAGGCCATTCCGGCACCATTGAAGCCCGCAGGGCGGCGCTCCTGGAAGCCATCAACCGCGATTCGGGCATTGCCGAACGCCACTACAAGGCGCTTGCCGCGTCGATGGGCTTTGAAATCGACATCGTGAAGCCGCCGAGGATGTTCAGGGTAGGCGTTTCCCGAATTGGATTTCCTGTATATGACCCGGACGAACAGTACACCTGGACCGTGACCAGCGACCACCCGCAGCACGGCATTTACCGTATCGTGGACCTGCTCGAAGCCGAGAAAATCCCGTTTACGCAGATCCGCTGGCAGCTCTCTAAAGAAAAATTCCTCGAACTTGAGGACGGCAAGCTCCTGAAGCTCGAAAGCGACAAATTCCTTATCGTGGAGAATGAAAATGAATAAAATCAATTTTAAAACGGGAGATATCATACCCCCGGAACTGATGAATGCCTTGCAGAATCCGTCGTTCACGAATGATGAAGAAGAGGCCGGACACTTGCCATTGCCGCCCAACTACGGCAAAAAGGTCCAGGTGTTCAATACGGAAAACCGTGCAGTGGACCTGTCTACCGCTTCGAGCGGCTTTGCAGTCGTTATCCATCACAGTTCTTCGCTTTCCGGCGAGCCTGAAACGGTCACGATTGACGGCGTCGGCGGCACCGGGGACGCTCAGGCCTGCGACCAGGGCTTCCATGCCGTTTGCGATGGGAGTCAGATCCAGG
>NZ_CALEFV010000189.1 GCF_937877005.1 uncultured Fibrobacter sp.
GCACCTTCGGGAGCGGCGCCTGCGTGGCGCGTTCCTTGAGCGTAACCGTCTTTAAGTTGTTCGCTTTCGCGTTGTTGAATGTTTCAAGGCTCGGCGTGGCACTACCTAGCACCACGAGGGCTCCGTACTTGTACGCCAAGTGGAATGCCATTTCGCGGGTATGGTAACGCGGCGCCGGGTCCTGCTGCTTGAAAGAGGAATCGTGTTCTTCGTCGAGAATCACGAGGTCAAAATCAAACGGCGCAAGAATTGCGCTGCGGGTGCCGAGAACCACTTGCGCGTCGCCCTTCAAAATTGAGACGTAGCCTTCGCGTTTCTTGGGCGCCGAAAGTGCGGAATGCAAAACCACAATCGGGACTTGCAGAAAATCTTCGAAGCGCTTGCGAGTTTGCGGCGTGAGCCCAATTTCGGGCACGAGGATTAAAACTTTCTTGTGGCGCATCAAGGCTTCGCGGGCGAGTTCCTGGTAAACGCGGGTCTTTCCCGAACCTGTAACGCCGTGAAGCAATACGCCGCGGAATCCGTCTTTGTCCAGTTCTTTGCAAAGCGTGTTGAATGCGTTAGTTTGTTCTAATGTCAACGCCGGAGCTACTGGGGTAGACTGTCTACTGTCTACTTCCGACTGTCTACTGTCTGCGGCGAGTGCGTTCAGGTACTTCTCGAAATCTGCAGGCCAAAAAACGAACAGCGCCTTCATGGGTGTGCTAATGTAATACCGCGCCGTCCATTCGAGCGTTTCCATATAACGTTCGCTAAAGCGGTAGCCCGACTGGTGCGGGGAAGCGGGGCGCACATCAAACTTGGGGCGGTCCTGGTGGACGCGTGCGACCACGGCGAGGGCCGGCTTTTTACGGGTGGCAAACTGAACCCATACAACGTCTCCGCGGCAAAGGCTTACTCCGGCGGGCACTCCGTAGGTGTATACATCGGGCGCCATGGGAATGTACACTTCGCAAAAATCCGTTAACAATTCGGATTTGAGCTTCTGATGAACCTCTTCGGG
>NZ_CALEFV010000190.1 GCF_937877005.1 uncultured Fibrobacter sp.
CGAGGATTTTTATGCCAAGACTGCTGTATTCTACCGCACCAACGCGCAGTCCCGCGCCTTGGAAAAGGCGCTGAATGACCGCCGTATACCGTCGGTCATTTTTGGCGGCATGCGATTCTGGGACCGCAAAGAAATCAAGGACGTACTTGCATACTTGCGCCTGCTCGCTAACGAGCGTGACGATGCCGCCTATCTGCGCGTGATAAACACTCCGCCTCGCGCCATCGGTAAGACGACTGTTGAGAATATCCTTGAGAAGGAACGCAATGGCGAAGGAACCTTCTGGGAAAACCTGCTTGCCGAAGCGAATAGCGGTGGACGCGCCGCTCCCAAGCTCAAGGGCTTTACCGAGCTCGTTCTCAATTGGAAATCGTTGCTTGCCGCAGGCGAAACACCGCTTCCGATTTTGGCCGAAAAAATCATCAACGATGTGGGGTACAAGGAATTTCTGCGCAAGGAAGATGAGATTACCGCCGACGAACGCATCGGCAACTTGGACGAAATGGTGAACGCCATTCGCGAATTCGATGAAGAACATCCGGGGGCGACTCTCGACGCCTTCCTTCAGGATATTTCGCTCCTTACCGATGCAGACAAGAAGGTGGATAATTCCAAGGGCCAGGTGACGCTCATGACAATCCACATGGCGAAGGGCCTTGAGTTCAACACGGTGCATATTGCCGGCTGCGACGAAGAAATTTTTCCGCTTATTCGTATGTCCACGATGATGTCCGGCACAGAGATGAACGAACAGATGGAAGAAGAACGCCGCCTGTTCTATGTGGGCTGTACCCGCGCCGAAAAGCAGCTTTTCCTGTACCATGCAGAACGCCGCTTCTTCCAGGGAAACATTCGTCCCTTCGCTCCGTCACGTTTTCTCAAGGAATTGGATCCGTCCGTTGTTGACTTTAGACCGTGTACGGATTTTGGCGACGGTTTTGGTAGCGACGACTTTAACCAGGATTTCTCCGGACAGCAGTTCTCCCGTCCGCCGCGCCCGAACATTCCGCCCAGTTTCCCGCGCAGGTCATCGGGAGGCTTTGGTGGAAGTTCTTCTCGTCCGAACAACTTCGGTTCGCACGGCTTTAGTCGTCCTTCTATTCCAAATTCCGTGAAGAAGAACGACAAGCGTATTGTTTACCGCAATCCGATCAAGGTCGCTGCCCCTGTAGCCCCTGCGGAACCCTCGGGCCCACGTGTCGTCTACGATGAATTCAGCGAAAATCCGTTCCATCCGGGCGTACGTGTGCGCCATACGAAATATGGAGTCGGGGTCATCACCAAGTGCTATGGAACGGGGGACAATGCACGAGTCGATGTTCGCTTTGGTAATGACAATGTGGTTCGCACGATTGTCCTGAAATATGCTGCGCTGCAAATAGTGGGCTAGGATGACTTTTTTGCAACATTCTGTTGCTTTCTGCTCATTTTTTTTTGCTATCTTGTTAGCGTAAGAAAAGAGGTTTTATGCTCGAACGTGAAGAAGTTTTGAAACTTGCGAAGCTTTCTAGGCTCGAAGTTGCCGAAGAAGATATCGAATCCGTGAAGGGTCACCTGGACAAGATGCTCAATCACCTTGAGGCACTCAAGGCTTTGAATCTTTCCGACGTGGAGCCGATGACCGCTGTCGAAAACGGTGCTACGATTCTTCGCGAAGATGTCACGGTTCAGGGCTTCTCGCTTGAACAAGCCTTCATGAATGCTCCGGCGGTCGAAAATGACCACTTTGCCATTCCTAAGGTTATTGGCGGCTAAGTAGCTCCTTTTATCGGTTGTTTTCTCTTATGGCGGTTCATTGTATTGTTCCGGCCCGTATTGGCTCGTCTCGATTTCCTAGGAAACCCCTTGCCAGAATTCTTGGCAAGGAAATGGTTGTGCGTACTTTGGAACGGGCCCTCCTTGCGGAATGTTTCGATCGAGTCATTTGCGCGACCGATTCTGAAGAAATTGCAGAAGTCGTTTCTAATGCAGGTTTCGAGTTTCTTCTGACGGGCCCGGCGTCGACAGGTTCTGACCGAGTCTCCTTCGCAGCAAGGGCACTCGACCTTGACTTGGTCGTTAACTTGCAGGGGGACGAACCCCTGGTGGAACCTGCACTCCTGGCTGAAGTGGCGCAGACTCTTGAACAGCATCCGGACGAGTGGGTGAGTGTCGCTTGTCCGTTGAATCCCTCCGAGGCGATGGTCAATACGGTCGTGAAGGTGATGCTCAAGGACGACTATGCTATAGATTTTGTACGTGAAATTTCACCGGAGGATGCAGCATGCTGGTTCCAGCATCAGGGCATTTATGCCTATTCCAGGAAATGTCGCGAAGAATTTTCCTCTTTGCCGCAGAGTGAGCGGGAACGGGAGCTTTCCTTGGAACAGTTGCGGATTATTGATCGTCGTCCGATCCGTATGGTACGAAGCCCGTATCCGTCCGTTTCTGTGGATGTCCCTTCCGATCTTGCTACGGTAGAAAGAATTCTTTCCTTGAAAAAATGAGGTTCCCAGTGAACGCTCCCGAAAAGAAGCTGATATACATGGCGGTGATTCTCCTCGCGGTGGGGTTTGTTGTCCGCATTCTTCCTTGGGGACTGCCCTCGATTGAATCTTTTCAGGTGGGGGATTCGGTCATCGTTCCTGTCGAAAAACAAGATGAATTGTCGGGAGAACGCTCCAATTTGGAATATGCTGACGACAAGCGGTCGTTTGTAGATAAAGTAACCTCTGTTGACTCCCTTTATGACAATCGAAATCTGAAAAAGGATCGTGTTTCTAAATCTAGGGTAGCCCCAAAACTGCCGATTCATGTGAATTCGGCCTCGGTAGACGAACTTTGCGCCCTGAAGGGTGTCGGTCCGAAGCTTGCAGAGAAGATTATCGCGGTTAGGGAGGCTTCCGGACCGTATAGAACCCCTTCGGATCTTCAAAAAGTGCCTGGAATCGGTAAGAAAAAATTGGAAAGCCTCCTTTCGGGGGTGATTTTTGATTAGTTTTAGGGTGTAGTTTTTTTCATAAGTCGTTGATAATATGAGTGATACGAAGATTTACATGGGTATCGAAGCGGCTGACGCTTCCCTGAAAGTGGCCCTTTTGGATGCTGCTGAAAAGCGCGTCCTGAAGACGGCTGTTTTGGAAACGGAAACGAGTCCTCTCGATGATGTTTATGCTTTCGAGACGGTCCTTCAGGGCTGGTTGGATTTCTGCCAGATCGATAATATCGAAGCCGTTTCGGTGGCTATCCCCGCATTTCGGTCCATTGTGCGTCAAATATTCGTTCCGCCCGAGGCTTGCAAAAACATTGATGAGTACCTGAACTGGTATGTCTCTCTCATTACGAATGCGGAAGCAAGCGAATATATCATTGACTATCAGATCCTGAGTGGAGAGGAAGCTCTCGGTTTTACGGTTATCCTTATTGCGGTTCGTTCCCAGTGGGTCGACAATTTGCGTAAGGGCTTCCGTAGCAAGATGCTCGCTCCGAAGGCAATGGACGTGGATGTGATATCCCTGATGAACTTGATGGGATATGCCGAAAATGATTCCGAATTGACCTGTATTGTCAAGGCGGACTATGCGGGTGTTACCATGCTTTGGCTCACGAAGGACAATCTTCAGGCTTTGCGCTGCGTCTCGACGCTACCCTTGGTCAACAAGACCAAGGAAGAAGCCTACCAAATTCTTGCGGATGGTATTGCGGAGCAGGTTCAGCTGGCTCAACAGGAAAATGCGGCTATCGTGACCAAGGAAATTCACCTTTGCGGCGAAATGGCCGGAGACCTGATGTTCGTTGAAAACCTGCGTCAGAAACTCTCGGATTGTCAGTTGACTCCGATGGATTCGTTCTCTAACTTGAGACTGCCGACGGAAGCGGATGATGCTGCCGCCGTGTTGACTTGTGCCGGCGCAATCGGTGCTGCCCTGAACGTGATGGAGGGTGTATGATTCATTTGAACCTGATTGATGCCGCTGAACGCTTGACTGCGGCCGAAAACGTGGCTCCTGTCCATGTGACGAGTGTTGCGGATCTTCAGAAGAAATCTCGAAAGAAAGCTTTGACTGCGGCTCTCGCAGCATTGTTCGTTGTAGTTGCTTTCAGCTGCTTCTTGAGTGTTGCCGGTGTTCCTGCTCCGTTGCAGGGCTTGCTGCCGGCACCTTATCTGTCACTTATCGGTGCGGTGGACCCGAGCCGTACGGACCTTGCCGTTGGATCTGGACAACGGACCTCCGCTGGTGGTTCGCTCGAGGCTCAGGCTGCTGCGGCTGAAGCCGCTCTGCGTATGCGCGAGGCTGTGACGGTTAAGCAGGTCGTCAGTGAAATCAATCCTCAGGTGCTTTTCAACAACAAGAGGACGGATTACGCGACATTCCTGCCCCTCGAAAAGATCTCTTACCAGAAGGCCTCTTTCGGTCAGTTCATTTCGTTCCTGAACACGGCCACTCCGGATGATGTCGGTTTCTCCGATTGCGTCTACCAGGCTCCGAACTTCTACTATGTTCGTGGCGTGGCGACCAAGCCGACTTCCCAGAAGTCCTTCCTCGAAAGAATCAAGTCCGTCAGTTCTGATTTCAGAACTCCACCTCTGCCAGAGAACGCCCCGGCCACAGATATTACCGCTTTTGGTAAGTTTAACGTGAACAACGTGAACCTTGGTGCCGTAAGCACCTTTGTGCCGTCATCCGAAGTGGCTGAGGAAGTCAAAAATATCAAGACTTTTGCGACGGCAAGTAAGGTCCGCCTCGGCGGCATGGATAAGCCTGTTGTCGAAGACTATGGCGTTTACAAGCGCTATTCGTACAAGGTAACTACTTCGGCCGATTTCAGTGATTTGCAGGCGTTCGTTATCGCTTATGCGTCCTCGCCGTCCCGTATGGGCCTGCGCAGCATGCAGATGTCGCAAGCCAAGCGAGACCTGTTCACGGAAATGAATTTCGAAATGTTTGTAATCAAGTAAGGCTTTATGCCTATTCGCATTACCGGCGGACTCATGCGGGGAAGGAATGTTCCTTCTCCCGATACTTCTAAGACTAGACCCACAGCTTCTCGCACACGAGAAGCTCTATTCAACATATTACAGGGTGTCGAAAATTTCCGTGTGCTGGACCTGTTTGCAGGAACGGGCATCATGGGAATCGAGGCGTTGAGTCGCGGAGCAGCTAGTGTCGTGGCGGTTGAGATGGCTCATGCCCAGGCGAGACTTGTTCTGCAGGCATACAAGGCCTTGTCCCTTGAATCGAAAATTACTTTGTTAGAAAAGAACGCCTTGACTCTCGATAGGGAATCTTTATGTGCAAGTGAAGGTTTCGATTTGATATATGCAGATCCTCCGTTCAAAGATATGGACTATCCGGATTTACGACCTTATTGGGAATGGTTGAATCCGGGAGGCATTGCCGTATTCGAGGCTCCGAGTCGCAACCTGCCTGCGTGGGTAAAGGAAGCCGACGAGGCGGGAAAGGTACAAGTCCGCCGTTACGGAGAATCTTCGCTGGTGATTTACAGGAAGTAGACAGTAGACGGTAGGAAGTAGACAGTTTTTCTTGAATAAAAACTTCCAACTTCCAACTTCTAACTTCCTACTTTTCTAAATTGTAATTATGAAGAAAATCGCCGTTTTCGCAGGGTCGTTCGATCCGTTCACTCTTGGTCACCTCGATATCGTAAAGCGCGCTTCTGCGCTGTTTGACGAACTGTATGTGCTCTTGGCGGTAAATGCTTCTAAAAAGTACTTGTTCCCGGAATTGGAAAGAATTGAAATCGCGAAAAGAACAGTTGGGGGGCTTTCGAACGTGAAAGTGGAAATGTTCGAAGGCCTCACGGTGAACTTCATGAAACGCGTTGGAGCGAAGTACTTGGTACGTGGAATCCGTGGAAGCGCCGACCTGGAGTACGAACAGACCGTGGCGTGGAACAATAGGAATCTTTATCCTGAATGCGAAACGGTTTTCTTGTCGAGTCTTCCCGAGCATCTGTGCATCTCTAGCACCGTTGTGCGAGAACTATTGAAAGTTGGTGCTAAAGATGTCGACGGAAAAGATATTCTCGCTAAATATGTACCCGCCGAAGTCATTCCTTTACTAACCACAAATCACTAACCTCTATTTACTCCATATGAGACCTTTTAGATATCTTCCTAAAGTTTTGCGAATGCTGCTGATTAGCAATGCAGTCGTTTTTGGAATCGCCTTTATTGGGGGTATACTTGGCCTACAACTGAACTTGCCCGGTGTGGGAGCCGGCAGCATTCGTGAATATGTGGCATACTTTGGCGCATTCTGGCCTTTTGCTCCTGAACAGGTGTGGCGTTTCGTTACGTACATGTTTGTTCATGTAGATTTCTGGCATTTTCTTTTTAATATGCTCATGCTTTGGATGTTCGGTAGCGAAGTTGCCGATATGATGGGTACGAAGCATTTTGCCGGAATGTACTTCTTCTGTGGAATTTTTGCGGCGATTTTTAGTCTCGTGATGTTCTGGCTTGGCATGACGAATGCTCCGATTATCGGTGCCTCCGGTGCGTTGATGGGAATCTTTGTGGCGTACTACAAGTTCTTCCCGAATCGAATGCTGCTGATGTTCTTCTTTTTCCCGATGCGGATAAAGTATGCCATGTGGTTTATGGTGGCGGTTGATGTGTTCATGGCGCATTCAAGCGATGGCGTGGCGCATTTTGCCCATTTGGGCGGCGTCGTGGGAGGTTTTCTTTACATGCACTTTTATGAACGCGGTTTTGGAAACTTGGGCAAGGCCTTTGCAAAAATGCGTGGGCCAAAGTTTACGGTGCACACGGGCGGTCGTGAAGAAAGCGAATCTCGCAACGATAATCGTGGGGATGATCGTCCGCTTGAAGGCGAAGTTTTCTATGTTGACGAAAATAAGCGCATGGATGAAATTCTTAAGAAAGTCAATAGCGAAGGAATTAATTCGTTGAATGAATCAGAACGTCAGTTTTTGTTGCGTGCGAGCGAAAAATTGCGTCACCGCAGAGGAGGAATGTAATGAAAAAAGTCCTTGGTATGGGGGCTGCCCTAGTAGACATTTTGGCAAACGTAGATGATGCCTGGATTGCTGCGCAAGGCGTGCAGAAGGGTGGCATGAACATGGTGGACTGGCCGCAGATGGAAAAGTTCCTTGGTGCCCTTCAGAATCCGCTACGCGTTCCAGGTGGTTCTACCTGCAATACCATGGTGGGACTTTCTCGCCTGGGAGGCAAGGCTGCCTTTATCTCGAAGATCGGTGACGATGAACTCGGAAAGCTTTTTCAGGAACATCTAAAAAATAATGGCGTAGAATCGAAAATGGGCGTTTCGGATGCCGCGACGGGCTGTGTGTTTTCGGCGGTGACTCCCGATGCTCAGCGTTCCATGTGGACTTACCTCGGTGCATCCGATTTCCTTGCGAGTGATGACTTTGTGCCAGCCCTCTACGATGGTGTTGGCTTGCTGTATGCCGAAGGGTATCGAGCCTTTAATGGCGATTGTTTCAAAAAGTCATTTACGCTTGCCCGTAGTCTAGGAGTTGAAACGGCTCTTGATTTTAGCAGTTTCGGTGTTGTAGATGCCTGCCGCAAGTTGTTCGATGAACTTTTCGAAAACAAGATGATTGATATCATTATTGCGAATGAAGATGAAGCCTATGCCTATGCCGGCGTCAAGGAAGAGGCCGCTCTTGAAGTCCTTGCAAAGAAGGCGAAGGTCGCTGTTGTTAAAATCGGCAAGCGCGGCGCCCTGATTGCGAAGGATGGCAAAGTGACGCATGTGCAGGCTGGACCCGCAAAGGCTATCGATACGACCGGTGCAGGTGATCTGTGGGCATCGGGATTCCTATATGGTTATATGAACGGCTGGGACATGGAACGTGCCGGTAACCTCGGCAGTGTTGTCTCTAATGAGGTTGTGCAGGTCATGGGTGCGCAGATTCCAGAAGATGGTTGGAAACGTATCCTTGAAGTGAGGGATTAATAGGGAGGAACGCAGAATGACTGGAAAAATTGGGGTTTTAGTTCTTGCGGCGATAGCTGTTTCGTTTGCCGATGAAGGAACCTATATCCGTAATATATGCGATTCCCTACCTTTTAAGGATCCTTCCAAGGTGGAACTGCGGCTTAGCAAGCTTGAAGCGATTTCATGGTCCGGCTCGAAGGATCTTGCTCACAAGGATTCCGGCAAGGTGATGGACTATAGCGACGATTATACCAAACTTAATCCGCTGCGAGATCAGTTTAAAAAGAATCTTCCTCTGTCTATTACGGCGGGCTGTAGCGAAACAAAGAATAACTTGTTCAAGTTCGCTAATTGGGATTCTAGATCCAAGACCTGGATTGAAAACGATGAAAATAATGATTACGCTACCTGTATCATGGATGTCAACATCTATGAATTTCCTGACTTCAATGCGTCGAACTCCTACAATGTCCTGGCGTTGAGAAAGGGCTCCCTTCCTGAAGAGGATTCGTATACCAGTGATGAACTGATGGTCTCAAGAACTTTCGAGTTCAATTTCGAGTGGTGGTACTCTATTGCCATGTATACGGAGCTAGATACCATAAAGGGGACGGATGGTGGAATTTCGATAAGCGTTAGAAATCACTATGCGACTTCACTGGCGTTGGATTCCGCATCGGCCCTGAATCGCTCGATTGATTCGCTGAATGTTCCTGATTCTATTGCCAAGGTGCAGTATCAGCTGATACATGCAGTACTGTCTGATGCAAACAAAATTCAGTCCTCTTCAAGCGCGCAGCCTACTTCTTCTGCGTCAGAGGATTGCGACGATGATCCGCGTCTTTCTTGCGGCTATGAGTCGAACAAGTCGTCATCCAGCATGGGATCCAGTTCTTCTGAGGAGGAAGAAACAACTCTCGCTGGCGGTTTGCTGAAGTCTCTGCGCGAATCGGCAGATGTCCGCGAAATCAGGCGCCTAGACGGCTCTCGTGTCAGTGCCTCCGAAACATTGAATCCTGGAGTCTATTATGTGAAGGGAGTCGATGGCCGTTGGAAAAAACGAATCGAGTTTCCTCGATAAATTTTTGAATTTTGTATATTTACGTCATGATCTATCTTGTTAAAGTAATTTCTTTTTCCCTATTGTTGTGCCTTACGGCCGCATTTGCCGAAGAAACCGTCCCCGCAGCATCTGAACCGGTTGCACCTTCGGTGGAGTCCGAACTTAAACAGGAACTCTCGACGCGCGATAGTCTCATGCAGGTGCAGGGAAATGCTTGTACCGTTGAAAAGGACTCACTGCGTGCCGTGATTGACTCTGAGAAGGCAAAAAGCGAAAACTGGGAAAAGAGCTACAATACAGTCAAGGCGAATAACGAAACATGTGCCCAGATGTTGAGTACAACCATTCAGATTAACGAGAAAAATAAGGAAAAGGAAAAGAATGATCGTCAGGCTGCAGCCATGATGACTTCGTCTTCTTTTTTCGGTGGTATTGGTGTTGGTCTCTTGATCATGTGGTTAATCATGAAGTGATTCCTAGGTGCTTATGAAAAAAAGATACCCTGTTTTTGTAAGCCTGCTTCTGTGCGCGGGCTTTTGTTTTGCAAAAAAGAATGCAGTTCCTGCAGGACCGTTCCAGTCCGGACGCGTTCTCGAGAAAATGTCTTCCTTGCCGATGGCTACGGCTGAAATATCCGATTTTATGCCAGAAAAGAATCTGGTGTTTGTCGTTGGCGGGGAGAAAGTCCTAGAAATCGTCGATCTGAAAAATCCGGCGTTTCCGAAAAAAGTGGCCGAGGTTCGGGTTCCGGGGAACGCTTCTAGTGTGAGTGTACATGGAGACTTGGTTGCGGTAAGCCTGATTGATGACGAAGCTTGGAAGGATGGCCAGGTGCAGGTGATGCGCTACACGGACAGTCTTGAGGTCCTTGGATTGTTTAGGGTATGTAGCCAGCCGGATATGATTAAATGGACTCCTGATGGCCGTAATTTGCTGGTGGCCTGCGAAGGGTCGCCAAGCGATGATTTTGTAGAGGACCCTGAAGGGGGAATTGCAATTCTTTCCGTGCCCGATGCATCGAGTGCGGAATCGTGGGTTAATCCTGAACTGAATGTCGTTCGTTTTGATAATCTGGATACGGCATCATTGAAGGCTGCTGGCGTTCGTGCTCCTGGAACACAAGGCTTTGTGAGGTCGCTGGAGCCGGAGTACATCACCATCTCCGAAGATTCGCGGACGGCGTGGGTGAGCCTGCAGGAAAACAATGCTATTGCCAAGCTGGATGTTCAAGCGAAAAGGGTGTCTCGCGTGTTTCCATTAGGGTATGTGGATCACTCTAAGCCGGGTTTTGGATTGGATGCGGTTAGCGACAAGGAAATTCGCATAGTGAATTATCCATTACGTGGTTTGCGTCAGCCCGATGGCATAGCGTCGTTCTCGTTAGGAGGCAAGAACTATGTGCTGACGGCGAATGAGGGCGCTCCTGTCAATGATTACAAGGCTTGGACGGATGAAACGACTCCGGTGATGCTTGCTCAGCAGGAAGTCCTGGATCGCTATGTGTTTAGGGATGCCTTGCTGAAAGAACTGTCGAACATGACTGTTAGCGGTATGGAACATTGCACGAGGTCCCCTGATAAGACGCCCAATGGAAAGTGCCCTTATGCTTACTCTTTCGGTAGCCGTTCCGTGAGTTTGTTTGACGGTAGCGACGGAAAGCTTCTGTGGGATTCCGGCGAATTGTTCGAGCGTATGGTAGCGCGGCTTGCTCCCGATTATTTTAACTGGAATTCCAAGAAGGGTAAGGTGAAAATGGATAGCCGTAGCCCGGATAAGGGATGTGAACCTGAAAATCTGACAGTTGGAATAGTCAACCATAGGCGTTATGTCTTTGTTGGGCTAGAGCGGACTGCAGGTATTGCTGTCTTCGATATGACGAATTTAGATGCGCCAGTCCTCGTCGACTTCTTGATTGATCCGCTAGATCGGGGACCCGAGGGCATTTTGTTCATTCCTGCGGATAAAAGCCCACTTGCAGGACAGGCGCTTTTAATCGTAGGATTTGAATTCAGCAAGTCTTTGACCATTTATATGGTAAAATAGGTGCCGTTCCGTAATAAATCTTTTGTATATTGAAAAGGTAACCATCGCTAAGGCGACTAACAAAGAGGTTCCCATGACCAATCCTATTAATGGAAAATTTGAAATGCCTGCTCTCCCGTATGCGGCTTCTGAACTTGCCCCAGCCCTGAGTGCGGAAACCATTGAATTCCACTACGGAAAGCATTTGCAGACCTATCTTAACAATTTGAATGCGGCTCTTCCGGGCAGCGCCTTTGAAGGCAAGTCCCTCGAAGAAATTGTGAAGACTGCCGAAGGGGGTGTCTTTAACAATGCTGGACAGTTCCTGAACCATTCTATGTACTTTCTGCAGTTTGCTGCCCCCAAGGCAAATAATGCTCCGGCAGGGATGATTGCCGAAGCGATTGCACGCGATTTTGGCTCGTTTGAAAAATTCCAGGAAGAATTCCAGGCGAAGGGTGCCGGTCTGTTCGGTTCGGGCTGGGTTTGGCTCTCTGCCGATGCAAGCGGCAAGCTGGTGATCACTCAGGAAGGCAATGCGCAGAATCCGCTGACCAAGGGTCTGAAGCCCCTCCTTACGTTTGATGTCTGGGAACACGCCTACTACATCGACTACCGTAACCGCCGCCCGGATTATCTTAAGGCGTTGTGGAGTATTGTCAATTGGGATGAAGTGAATAAGCGTCTCGGCTAGTCGATTGAAACTAATAAAAAAACGGTGGCCTCGTGAGGCCGCCGTTTTTTAATAGTCTTGTTTTGGTGGTAATACGAATTTCAATATGATTGGCACGAAAACCATGATTAGAATTTGTGCTGCGACAAAGCAGATGATTTGTGAACTGATGAGCATCGGCAAGAATGGAGGCTTGTGACCGGCAGGAATCAGTGCGAAATAGGCGAAGGTAACGAGAACCGTCGTGAGAAACGGAGTGTAGATGAGGTTCGTTGCTAGCGAAAGGATGAAACTTGTCTTCGGGGTTCGCGGCTGCAGATGGAACTTGCGTCCGAGAGCGGCATTGACCTTCGGTACTGGCACTAGGAATCCGATAATTAGGCTGACGACGAAACTGAGTACGAAACTTTCCAGAAAGCCGATGACGATGGGTGCCATGGGCATTTCGGCTGGGCGGTCTGCGAGCATATTTCCAATGAGGGAAAGGGTTAGGCTCATCAGAAAAGCCATGATAACTGAAATTTTAATGCCGATTTTTTTTGCGTCTTTTTCCATTGTACAAAAATAGTTAAAACATTTGAGGAACTACTCGATGGCTTCGACGAAGTCACCCGGCTTATAAATGGACCAGTCTTCCTGATATTTGAAATTGTTGTCTATTTCAGTGTTGATAGTTGACTTGTACTTGTCAACCAGGTATTGTGGGCACTCGACCTCCTCTATCCTATGCATGGGCATATTTGCTCCGTTGAACCAGTTTGCAGACCAAAGGCAGCCGGCAAGCAGGTTGTCCTCGCCATCGAAGGCAATCTGGCATTTTTCGCGAATGCATTCCTGGATTATTTGTGCGTTCTCGAATCCCAGGGAGTTATAACATTCCGTGGTGAATCCACCGTAAGCGTCGCCCCATTCGGTATTGTTGTTTGGAACCATCTGAGGGAGAACTTCGGAATGTATTCCCATGCCGCTTCCAGGAATCATGAGGTCAACTTGGGTATTGTAACCGTCGGAACCCTGCGCCAGGATCATGACGATCATGTGTTTTCCCTTGATGCTCTTTGTTGCTTGAGATTCGGTGTATTTGGCATCTCCAGTGAACTGGATATGGAGGCATTTGCCACACAGGAGTTCCTTTTGAGAGTATGCGGCGGCGAATCCGTAGGCAAGTGTATCGTTTACGGCGATGGGAGCCATGTCTGTACATGTGAATGCTCCCTGGGATGGATTCTTGGAATCACAGGCGTTTATTGCGGCTGCGTATACTCCGGTAATTCCGTCCTTGGATAATGTATAGGCAGGAATTTCGTAGCTGTGTACGCTACAGGTCCTAGGAGCTCCGTAGGAATCCTTGTAGGGATCTGTACCGAATCTCTTTAGTAATTCTGGATCAGTGCAATTGGGAGAACATGCATCCCAGTATGCTGCGGCAAATCCCGAATCTCCGTCTGTGAGAATGTTCTTGTATTCTGCGACAGGGTAATCCTTAATGGACTTCATGTTGCCCTTGTCCTTGATCGTGGGACCCGTTTTGATGATTGATTCGCTGGAGGAGGGGTCTTCCTGGGAGGAAGAGGACGATTCTATTTGAGACGAAGATTCCGGTTGTGGTTCTGCACTAGACGAGGCGTCGTCACTGCAGCCAAAAAAAGAAAAAACTGCTGCGGAAAGTGTGGTAAAAAGAATTTTTTTCATGTATTTCATCCTTTTATGAGTTGCCCAATAAAAAATAACATATATTGATTAAAGAATGAATGTTTAAATTGGAAATGAGTCGAAGGGATGTTCTTATGGACAGTGATTTGACGCTTTTGATAGGGAAGGACGAGAAAATTCTCTATGCCGGAAAGCCCGACAAGAGGTGCTTCATCTTTGAATGCATTTTCAATCCGCTGCTCCCGTTTGCAATTGTTTGGGGACTTATCGACCTGTTCTTTATCGGAGCCGCCTTTTCTTCGGACAAGGCGAACGAAACGGCCTTGTTTATTGTTCCCTTCATGGCACTTCACCTGCTGCCCGTCTGGATTTATTTGGGTGGTGCTTTACTCTCGTTTAAGCACTACCGCAACAAGGCCTATGTCGTTACGGACAAGGGAATCTATACATCCGGCGGAATTTTCGCAAGAACATACAAGTCAAAACCCTTCGCGGAACTTTCGCATGTGGACTTGCACCGCGGCATTTTTGATCAGTGGTTTGGCGTGGGAGATATTATAACGACCTCGGCACAGTCCAATCCTGCGACGTTGAACGGTCGCAGGACTTCTGCCAACGCGGGCATTTCCATCGACAGCATCGCCGATTACGCCGAAGTGTACAAGCTCGTGAAAAAACTGCAAGAAGACATCTACACCGATGTGATGTACCCCAACGACTTGCGGCCCAAGGAAAATCACGGGTATAAAACCAGGTATCGCGGCTAAAAACTTAGGGAACGATGGTTATCGGAGTTCCGTCTTTGACGGCTTCGTAGATTTCTTCGATTTCGTCGTTGGTGACGGCGATGCAGCCGGCGGTCCAGTCCTTCCACTTGTGCCAGAATTTAAAGAGGAATGCGGGAACCTTGTTCGGGTAGCCGTGAATCATGATGTTGCCGCCGGGCTCGTAATTGCCTTCTTTTGCGGCCTCGATTTGCTCCGCGTTCGGGTACGAAATTCGGAGCGATAAATGGAACTTGCTTTTGGGGTTGTGAAGCACGATGGTGTATTCGCCTTCGGGTGTCTTGTTGTCACCGGACTTGACTTTCGCTCCCACAGGATTCTTGCCCAACGAAATCCTGTACGTCTTGACGATGTACTCGCCATTGCGCAAGTGCATTTGGCGCTTCGCCTTTTCTACGAGAATGTTGTCGATAGGTGAGGGGAGCATGGGTTGAAATGTAGTTTTTTAGAACTCGCTGTTGAACTTGATTATTTGTGGTCTGCGACAGATAACACAATGTAAAATTTTTGCACGCCCCTTGCCAAATAATTAAAACTTAGGTACAATTACTGCATCCCCGAACGCATCTCGTCTAAGGAAAGGCGAGGTGCGTTCTTTTTCGCTTGTAGCGCTAACGCATTGGCCTCGGCAATGGAAATAAGTGAACTTATTTCCGCTGCTCTCGGCTTAGTGCGTTTTTATTTGGACTTTTCCGCCCAAAGAGAAAGAACGCCTCTAAAAAACAACCAGTCGCAAATGCGACCATAACAATGGAGGCTATATGAAGTCTAAAGAAATTTTTTCGACAGTTTTTGCCAAGGCTGAAGATCTGGCAAATGAAATGACGCTGCATAATACGCGGGTGAAAAGGCTGGTCAAGCAAAAAAAAATTGAAAAGGAATATGTGGACAATAATCGTGCCGTCCGCAAAATGTTGCATGACCGTGGGATTGATGGCTCAAATAGAAAGTAAAGAAAAAATCTTGACAGGAGTAAAGAAATAATATAAATTATGAGAAGAGTCATTTTAAAGAAGAAAATTGTGAAGGCTGTCGCAATTATGCCAAAGAGAGAAAGGATTCTTTTTGACAAACTTGTGGAGGACTTGAAAGAAAAAGGACCGGTTCTGCCAAATTGGCCGAACTACAAAAAACTCACTGATACGAATATGTATCATTGCCATCTTTCTTACCATTGGGTGGCGTGTTGGATTGAAACAATTGAAGGAATTGAATTGGAGGTCACTTATGTTGGAAGCCGTGAAAATGCGCCTTACAAGTAAGGATGTGAGTGGAACGATGTTTACGTTTGAAGGAACGAACATTCCTGAACACCTTCTGCTTTATATCAGGTCTGCATTCCCGAATGTGGAAGATGTCGTGAATGGAGACGAAGAGTATGTTGAGTGGGGTGAGACGGACCTTTCAAAACAAATCAAGGCGGAAACTACGCCTGCCGAAAGCTTGAAGTTGCTTCGCACGACTTTTGGCTACACTCAGCAGCAGCTTGCGGATAAGGTTGGTATAACCAAACAGCAGATATCTGCCATGGAGCGGGGGAGGGAACCGATTGGCCGCAAGATGGCCCACAGGCTCGCAAACGCCCTCGGAACGAGTTACAAGAATTTGTTCTGGTGAGTTGTAAAGTGTATTTTAAGGGTGAAATGTTTGTTTCGCCTATATTTTTATGGATTTAATCCATATTTTTACAGGCAAATTGTTGAGCTGAGTCATTTTTTGTAGTTTTGGATATTTTTTTTTACATTTGTTCGGTAATTTAGTATATACTTAAATATGTATGTCGTATTCCAATCGTCTAAATTTGGCGAAACGGTTTAAGCCCGAATTTTGCAATGGGGAGGGGTGCATGTTTGAGCATATTCTAACGAGAGTAGCGGTTCTATTGGCGTTTGCTACCGCAGCTTTTGCTGACACATCCGGTGCGACTCCTATGTACACGATTTCCTTCGAAATTGGTGGCGATACCGTGCAGACTGGTGAATACGCCGAAGGTGATTTGCCCGTATATACAGGTGAAACTCCAACCAAGGAATCAGACCGCTACTACGATTATTCCTTTAAATATTGGTACGATGCCAATTACGCCAGATACAAGTATGAAGGTGTTCATGAGGCGTATGAAAGCACTTCGTACAAGGCAGAATTTGAAAGAAATATCAGATTTTATACAGTGACGTTATTGGATGATGACGGCTCCGTCTTGGAAATAGGACACGCACCTTATGGTGGAACTTTCCATTATTCTGTGAAACCTAGAGGTGATGACGATTACACTTGGCTTGGATGGCGTTCTACTGATGAGAGTGATTTTTTTATACAGAGTAGTTATTTTTGGGTTGATGGGGATACAACCTATACATCATGGTATGATTACCGTATTCGATTCAACGATGCCGACGGAAAACTGCTGTGTACGGGCTGGTATGGCAAAGGAGAAACCCCTAACCCTGATTCATTGGGATGTCCTGAAAAACCGACAAAAAAGTCTACCGCAGAATACGCTTATGAGTTCGATGGTTGGGATAAACCACTTGCTCCTGTCACGACTCCAACAACTTATACGGCGAAGTTTAAAGAAATACCTCTGAAGGCATCTGTAATTGATATTGCTGTTGGGGAATCTTGGCCTGTCGACACAAAGAATTTAATTTCTCTCGGAGATACTGGCGTAGGGATAGAGCTTTCGAAAGACGCTGCGGTAGACCTGTCGCAATGCAATGCGATACAATACGATTATATTGGACCGTCGCATTCCTTTATTATAGAGGGAGTGGATGGTAGTCGTTTGATACATGGTACTTTGGGCTCTTCAGGCATAAGGAATGAATTAGTGTACCGCAGTAGCTTTTGGAACGATGCCGAACCTTCGGTCGTTTTTGCCCATGTGGCTCGATTTATCTGGAGTGACTTTGATTCTGTAGGAGGAGAAATGCCCGCGTTTGAACTCAATAGTGTCAAGTGCCTAAGAAAGCCTTCCTACACAGTGAAGTTCTTTGCGAGGGGCGAACTGCTTGACGAATCAACCTATGCCGAAGGCGAAGAACCAAATCCTTCGGATAAAATTTATGATAGGATTGGCGATATCGCATGGGCGATGAGCAATGCGGAATATCGATATGATTTTGGAGGATGGAGTGTTTCTGGTGATACTATTTATAATGCGAAATTTATAAAGAGTCCGAGAACTTATTCCTTTGAGTTTTGCCAGCATCAAAATGAGTGGGGATCCTGTGACGAATCGTCATGGGTGGAAGTCGGACCGGGAGAAATTCCTGTTTACGACGGACCCGTTCCAACGCGAGACGCTGATGATATTCCCACGTATGGCGCTGATGATTCATGCAGCCAATGGACTTTTGACGGTTCCTGGCGCACAACAAGACATGTTGGAGATGCAGCAGTCCATTGGTTCGTCGGCCCGGAACCAGCCTCTCCAGAAAATGATGGTAGTATCTTTGACCCAAATTTTACCTGTACCGAAAAAAGGAAATATACGGTCACTTTCAAGGATAGCGATGGTAGCGTGATATCCTCCAAGGAATACGAGTATAACGACCTGCTGGATGAATTCCCGGAAACTCCTGTACGCGGAAATCCGCCGACGGAGATTTGTGAACCACTCGATTGGACTACAGATTGGGGCGATTCATATTCACCGAAAGACAAGCATCATGTTCAACGCGACATTACCCTTACGCCAAATTATCATTGCCGATACAGGATTCAGTATGACATTGCCGGAGATATTTTTGAAGAATATGCTGATTCTGGAACATCATATAAAAACTTAGCGCTAAGTGATTCGGTTTGGGGTGCAGCTAAGGATATTTCTTGGTCCCCCTCCTATAGTAAGGAGAAAGTCGTTTCTGAACCCATGAAGTTTACGGCGGTACACTATAAAGTTTATGTAAAGATTGAAATTGGCGAATACTTTTGGGAGCTATGGGTAGATGAAAGTGCTCCATTGAAGAACTTTGTTGATCAACTACACTTACTAGAGTATTTTCCCGTTGGAGAGGGTGCAAACGAAAAAAAATTTGGAATAGAAGAATGTGTAACTATTTCTGCCGAAGGAGATACATCATCTACATGCGAGCTTACATATAATGCCATGAATGCAGATATGATTGTTTTTCATCCGAAGCCCTTTATTCTGCTGGCGACAAAGTACAGTTCATTTTATCCGGTAAGATTTGTAGATGATGATGGAACTCTTTTGTCCTTTAATAAAGATTCGCTTGTTGCGACTCTTCGCTTTAGGTTCCCAGATCCCCCCGACGAGTCATCCCTTGTTGGACCGCGACCAGGCACTGTCCCTGACCCACCGCCCCCAGTTTTGGCATCTTCTAATAATGACTTGGACCAAAACAATGGCGGTAATGTCGGCAATTGCGACAGTGTGTGGTTCTATGGTTCTGGAAGCCCAATCGATGCCGTTTTGTACGATTTAGGTTTCCCTGAGGCTCCGTCTAAGACTCGTGATGGCAAAACTTATACTTTTGATGCTTGGGGTGTATCAAGTGACACCTTGAATGGTCCGACAACTTTCGTGGCTGCTTACAAGACTGCGGATGATAAATATACGGTCTATTTTATGCGTGGAGATTCGATTTTGCAAAGGGATGAACTTTCTGTGGGTGAAATGCCGGAATTTAGGGGCGATGTCTCGAAATTAGATTATTCCGATGATGTGTATACCTATAAATGGAAGGGCTGGGATGTCCCAATTGTGGAAGTAGACGGAGCCGCCGTTTATTGTGCCATTTTTGATAAAGTTCCTCGCGAATATGAAGTGGTATTCTTGAACGATGACGGCACCGAACTGTATCGTAACAATTATCTCTATTATTATTATTTAATAAATGATAAAAACGTTCCTACGGAAGAATCTATCCTTGCTACCAAAACGGGCGATGTGCGTTTTTTGGGCTGGCAAAATGGAAGGTCTCATAAAAAAACGGAGGAGTGGCTGTGGAATCGTAGTTATATCCATAAGAACGTGAAGAATGTCTTTGTTAATGGGGCGGGGTTCCTAAAAGCTCGCCTTGATTACAAGATTACATTCAAGAACTATGACGGCACAGTGCTCGGGGAAACTTGGGAATTTTCTGGGGCAAATCTCAAAGAAAATTTGGACCGGATAAATGCGTACGATTCCTGGAAAATTGCCAAGCCTTCTACCGATGAATACGACTATGTCTGGAAGGGCAAGACCGATGTCGTGAAAGGCTGGGACAAGGAAATTACCGAGGTAAGCAATTCCGTGGTCTATACGGTTGCGTTTGATTCCATTAAGCGCCAGTATGAAGTCTCCTTTGTCGATGACGATGGTTCGCAGAACCATAATTCTACAGTGTTGAAAGAACCCAAAGCCTATGACTATGGTACCAAGGCGTCTGATATAGAGTTGCCTGAAAGCCCGACAAAGGAACCGTCTATTCCGTATACCTATTCCTTTGCTGGTTGGGTGCTGAATGGCAAGAAGGGTATTCAAGATGTGACGGGGAATGCGACATATGTGGCGACATGGACGGCGACTCTAAGGCAATATTCTGTGTTGTTCGTTGATGAAGACGGAAAGGAACTCAAGGCGAAGTTATCTTATGACTATGCAACGGATTCTGCTGCAATAGAAGTTCCTGAAGCTCCCGTTAAAGAGGGGTATGATTTCGCGGGTTGGACTCCTGAAATTGGAGATGTTGTCGGCGATGTCATCTATAGGGCTAGCTATGTCAAGAAACCCAAGACCGAATTTGTGATTACTTGGCGCAATGACGATGGGACTCTTTTGCATCAGAATACTTTCAGCTTGAATCAGCTTCCTTCGTATGAATGGGAATACCCGACCAAGGAACCGACTGCAGCGAACACATTTGTATTTGAAGGCTGGACTCCTTCGATATCTGTGGTGACAGACGATGCCGAATATGTTGCGTCCTATACGTCTTATGTTCGTAAATACTGGGTTTCTTTCAAGTATAAGGGACGCGTCAGTGCTGAGAAAGATGCCTATGATTATAATACGCCTGTTTCGGATATTGAATTGCCGAATATTCCAGATACTGCAATGTATGATTGCGTCCGTAAGTTTATCGGATGGTCGCCGGAAATTTCTGTTGTGACGGAAGACGCTTATTATGAAGCGCAGTATAGTGGTTGCATTGAATCGGAAGAGGTGTCTAGTTCGAGCGAACCGCCAGTATCTAGCTCCAGTGTAAAGTCTGTAAGTTCCAGTAGTTCTAGCAAGGTTCAGCCAAAGTCTAGTTCTAGCAGAGTATTGCCGAAATCTTCGTCGAGTAAAACTTCTACGATTGTGATGGGAGAATGGTTTAGAGGACTGAAACTTGGCTTTGGCCGCAATGTTCTTTCGGTCACTTCTCTGACCCCTTCGGACATCCATATTCAAGTGTTCGACATGATGGGGCAGTTGATAACGAACTTCGATGAATATATAGTGGGCTCAAAGGATTTTGATTTGAGTCGGCTGAAGCGAGGAAACTATATTGTTCGTCTTGTGAATGAAAGTGACCAAAAAGCGGCTAGGATTTCTATAAGATAGAAGTTGTATTCGCCCTAAATTAACGAAAGAAGCCCCTGCTTAAGGTTGCTTGAGCGGGAAATTTTGTTGTAATTTGTAATTTTACCTTTATTTTTGTGGATTAAATCCGCATTTTTACAGGCGAAACTTGATTTTGGCTTGAATTTTGTGTATATTCTCCATGAAAATGGAGGCTGTATGCTGCACAGGTTTATCCAAAATAGGCTCGAAAATGTTTTCAAGTACTTTCCCTGCGTCCTGCTAACGGGAGCAAGGCAAGTCGGCAAGACGACCCTTGTCAAGGAAATTATCCCGTCGCAATCTATGGTCACGTTTGATCCTGTCGAAGATGTTCGTGGGGCAAAGGCCGATCCTGATCTGTTCTTGCAGCAGATGCCTGTTCCTGGTTTTTTGGACGAAGTGCAGTTTGTGCCTCAGGTACTTGCGTCTCTGAAAAGGTTTGTCGATACAAGAGGCTCGCGCAAGTCCATGTTTTACTTGAGTGGCTCGCAAAACCTGAGTGTCCTTCGCGGAGTGGCGGAATCGATGGCGGGGCGCATTGCCGTGATCGATCTCTATCCACTTTGCTATAAGGAAATGTTCCAAAAGTCTGAACGCGGTGTGCTCGAAGCGTGGCTGCAAGATGGTTCGGATGATTTCTCCGCTTTCGGTGACGGTTCTGTTCCTGCATTAGCAAAACTTATGTGGCGCGGCGGAATGCCGGGCATTTTGGAAATGCCCGATGAACTTATTCCCGATTATTTTACGGGTTATATGCGTACCTACATTGAACGTGATGTCCGTACCGTTGCTGAAATTTCAAATCTTACTCTGTTCTCTCGTTTTGTGCGGTTGCTTTCGGCCCTTTCAGCGCAAGAGGTGAATGAAAGCGAACTGGGGCGTGATCTCGGAATTGACAGGACGACGGCTCTTCGTTGGAAAAATGTTTGCGAAGCGACCTATCAGTGGATTTCGATTCCTCCGTTCACTCGCAATGCAGTCAAGAGAATTTCAGGAAAGAGCAAGGGATATTTTGTCGATACGGGTTTCCTTTGCCAGTTGCAGGGAATTTATTCTCCCGATGTTTTGATGTCGCATCCGTTATGCGGTCATGTTTTTGAAAGTTTTGTGGTGATGGAAATTGTCAAGCGGATTAATGCTTGGAGTGCAAGGCCCCAGCTTTACCATTACAGAACTTATGCGGGGGCTGAAGTTGACTTGGTCTTGGAATACAATGGAAAGTTGTATCCGCTGGAATTCAAAATCGCGACGCATCCTACAAAAAAAGATGTCAAGGGTTTTGCCTCATTTAGGGAAACGTTCCCGCAAGAAAACATTGCTGCCGGAATTGTCGCTAGCAATACGCCCGTTCCATACAAACTATCCGATGATGTATGGGCTGTCCCTTGGTGGGAACTTTAAATCACTTCTATATAAAAGCTGAATGGTCTAAATCCGTCGTTGCAACTGATCATGGCGCTCATGGGATTCTTCATCCAGCCGTCGTAAAAATTGCCTTCGCCTTTGGCGAATCGCTGTGATTTGGACTTTGTTCATGGTTATTCGTAAATTGTTTGGTGTTCTATAGGTGTATACACCACGGAATCTAGCATTGTATTTGAAATCCACCCTTGGCATCTTTGACGGCTTTCGTTTTTCTTATCCTTTTTATATGCAAAAGATGATGAATCATTTGATTTTAGTATGTAAACTGAGTCTCCGGCTTGTATATAACAGTATATATCCTGAAGCTCTTTTTGCCGATATAGGGGTATAGTTCCCTCTTTGCTTGATGATTCATTGTAACTACTGGCACACCCAATGAGTATCAGTGTAATGATGATCGATGTGATAAATTTGATTCTCATTTATACGGATTCTGCAAAAGCTTTTCACTATAAACATACAAAATAACACCCGGCTTTTAAACCGGGCGCTTTGTAATGCTGGTCTGGATCCTTCGACTTCGGGCTGGCGCCCTTCGCTCAGGATGACACTTCGTCGTAAGATCACTTCGGCAGGCTCAGCGACCTTACCAACCACTGCCTACTTCCTACCGTCTACTTCTTACTTCAAAAAGTTCATATACGGCAGCTTGCTTGCAAGTTCCTGCACCTTGTCGGCGTTGGCCATGAGGGCGGAACGTGCGTGCCAGGAGCCGTCGAGGAACTGACCGCGGGGGCCGTCAGCAAGCGTGAGCTCGATGGTTTCGTCTCCCATCTTGAGCGTGCGGCTTTCGGTGCTGGTGACGAGTTCTTCGCTCGGGTGTGCTTCGATCCAGGCGAGGATCTTGTCTGCAACTTCGTGGCTCACCTTGTAGCAGGGCACGCCAATAGCCACGCAGTTACCGAAGAAGATTTCGGAGTAGCTTTCGGCGATGATGGCGCGGATGCCCCAGCGCTTCAGGGCCTGCGGAGCGTGTTCACGGCTGGAGCCGCAACCGAAGTTCTGGTTCGAGACGAGAATGGAGCCGTTCTTGTAGGCCGGATCGCGGAAGGGGTGGACCTTGCCCTGAGCGGCGAGGCCTGCGATATCGTCGGCAAAGGCGTTGTCGCCGAGGCCTTCGAACGTGACGCACTTGAGGAAGCGTGCCGGGATGATACGGTCAGTGTCGATGTCGTTGCCGCGTACAGGAACGCCGGAACCTTTAACAATGTCGATAGAATTCATTTTTTAAATCTCCTTAGCGTTGCTTGATGTACTTGCGGACGTCGGTGACACAGCCTTCGATGGCGGCGGCGGCCACCATGGCGGGGCTCATGAGGATGGTGCGGCCCGTGGGGCTGCCCTGACGGCCCTTGAAGTTACGGTTGCTGGAGGAGGCACTCACCTGGCGACCCTTGAGCTTGTCCGGGTTCATGGCGAGGCAGAGCGAGCAGCCTGCTTCGCGCCATTCGGCACCGGCTTCCTTGAAAATCTTGTCGAGACCGAGAGCTTCGGCTTCCACCTTGATCTTCATGGAACCCGGAACGACCCACATCTTCACGGTCGGGGCGACCTTGTGGCCCTTGATGATTTCGGCGGCGGCCTGCAAGTCGCTGAGGCGGCCGTTGGTGCAGCTACCCACGAAGGCGATGTCGATGGGGCGGCCAATCATCTTGGAACCTTCTTCCCAGCCCATGTATTCGTAGGCTTCGGAGATGACCTTCTTTTCGCTGCCTTCGAATTCGTCAATCTTCGGCATGTTGCCGTTCAGCGGGATGGCCTGAGCTGGAGTGATACCCCAGGTAACCATCGGTTCGAGGTTGTCGCAGTTGATTTCGACTTCGTCGTCAAACTGGGCGTCGGCGTCGGTAGCCACGGACTTCCAGTAAGCGACGGCTTCGTCCCACTTGTCGGCCTTCGGGGCGTACGGACGGCCCTTGAGGTATTCGAAAGTCTTTTCGTCGGGGTTGCAGTAACCGACGCGGGCGCCGCCTTCGATAGCCATGTTGCAGACCGTCATACGGCCTTCCATGCCCATTTCTTCGATGACCGGACCGGCAAATTCATAAGCGTAGCCAACGCCACCATTCACGCCGAGCTTAGCGATGTAGGCGAGGGCCACGTCCTTGGCAGTCACGCCCGGCTTGAGCTTGCCGGTGAACTTGATGCGGCGAGTCTTGAGCGGGCTCATGGCGAGCGTCTGGGTGGCGAGAACGTCTGCCACCTGGCTTGTGCCGATGCCGAAAGCGATAGCACCGAAGGCACCGTGGGTTGCCGTGTGGGAGTCACCGCAGGCAACGGTCATGCCCGGCTGGGTCACGCCTTCTTCGGGGCCCACGATGTGGATAACGCCCTGTTCGGCGGTAGCGGGGCCAAAGAACTTGATGCCGTTGTTCTTGGTGTTGTTTTCAATGTGGGAGAACATCTCTTCGGAAATGCCGTCCTTGAGCGGGCGGTTACGTTCCGGGAAGGTGGTCGGGATAATGTGGTCCACCGTGGCGAAAGTGCGTTCCGGGAACAGCACCTTCTGGCCTTCTTCGCGGAGCTGCGCAAAAGCCTGCGGGCTCGTGACTTCGTGGCAGAGGTGGAGCCCGATAAAGAGCTGGCACTGGCCGCTCGGGAGCTTAGCTACCGTGTGGCTTTCAAAAATCTTCTGATAGAGTGATTTTCCCATGATTTTGTCTCTTTTTTATGCCTTTTCGAATTATTCTCCAGGCTGATTAATTGCGGCGTAAATATAGAAAAAACGAAAATGGGTGTCTAGCGGCGTTTGGGGATGCCTGTTTAACGGGAAAAAGTGATGTAGAACACGTTTTGCTGAAAATCTGTTGTCTTGGTAACAATAGTAAACGATTTATACCCAAAAAAAAGCATTAGAATTCGCATTATGAAAGTATTTTTAGGGTATAAACAGCGAGGTACCATGTTTATTCGTAAAAATTCGTTCCAGGCGATCGTTTTTTCTTCCATGTTGCTGTCATCTGCAGCCTTTATCGCCTGTTCTGATGATTCTTCTGCTTCTGGAACTTCTGAAAATGAGGTCCCTGTAGATTCCACTAATGTTAATATTCCTGGGGGTGATCCGACTATTCCGACTGATCCGACGCAACCGGGCGTTCCGGGTGAATCCAGTAGTTCTGGCGAAACGACCCAGACTCCGGAAGAACCGGAACAAAGCATTGCGGATACCCCTATCTCTGAAGATGAACTGAAGGACGATGGTGCGGCTGACGTGACCTCGCTTGCGATCAATGTTTCGGGTGCCGCAGAAATCGGTCCCTTCGCCGATGGAGCTGCGGTATCGGTCTATTCTGTAGATGCGAAGACCATGGTGTCGTCTACCACTAAGATTGATGCTAAGGTTTCCGGAAATTTGGGAAAATTCTCGGTAACGGGCAATTTGACCTCAGCCATAGCAAGTGTTGAAGTTTCAGGTAGCTATGTCAATTTTGCGATGGATGAACAGCATTTTGCAAGGCTTCCTCTTAAGTCGCTGACCGATATGCGTAACCGTAAGACGGTCAATGTAAACGTCCTTACTCATATTGAGTATGGCCGTGTGCAGAATTTGGTGTCTCAACAAGGACTGAGCTTTACTGCTGCTAAAATCCGTGCCGAAAAGGAAGTACAGGAAGCTTTCGGCTTCAAGCATGATTCTACCTTATTTGAAGATATTACGCTCTTCTCTACGGGTGATGCAGTGCGTAATTTGCAAGCTGTATCGACGGTGCTTCTGATGGACCGTAATGCAGATGAAGTTGATGTGCTTCTTTCCAAAATATCGCAGGATATTGCCGAGGACGGCACATGGGATGACGAGGATTCCAAGGCACTTCTTGGTGACGCAGCCTTCGAAAATGACATTTCGGATGCGTACAACAAACTGATTCGCTTGGGTGGCTCCGATATCGAAAATTACCAGAGTTCTGTTGATGCCATCTGGGCTTCTGCTTATGGACTCGGAAAGTGTGACGCGTCCAATGACCGTCAGTTGAAGCCGAATGCGAATACGAAGAGCGGCCGTTATGGCTCTCAGTTTGTTTGCCGTGATGGCGCTTGGTCTGTTGCGACAAAGGCTATTCTCACGGACTACAGCGCAACGGCTCAATATGGCGCATGTACGGAAGCGAACGAGGGCAAAATGGAGCTGCAGGCCGATGGAAGCTATGTCATTTGTAGCCGGGAAACCTGGCGCGAGGCGACCAGCTCGGACATTGATAACCTAAAGGTTGCCGAATCGAATGGCGCCTGCACTGCCGATAAGGCTGGAAATATCGTCCAGGTTGGATCGGACTACTACATTTGTAGTTCTAATATTTGGCTCAAGACGAAGAATACGCCGGTTGACTATTCCAAGGGCCGAGCAATGAATAAGCGTCTTGGTCGTGGCATCAACTTCGGTAACTCCTGGGATTCTCAGGGAAGTGATGATTGTGGCTGGAGCAACTGCATTCAGGATGGCTGGTTCAAGATTGCGAAGGATGCCGGTTTCAATTCTATCCGTCTTCCGGTTCGCTGGGACAATGATGCCTCTGGTAGCAATGTGAGCAGCAGCAGGCTTGCTGGTGTGAAGGCTGACATTGAACTTGCCCTAGCTCAGGGAATGGTCGTGATCGTAAACTTCCATCATCATGCTATAGCATCCAAGTACAGCTCTAGCGAAAAGGAAAGATTCGTGGCCATGTGGGCTCAGGTGGCGAAGGAAATGGATAAGTACGGAGATGACAAGATTGTTCTTGAAATATTGAATGAACCGAATGGAATCACTGTGGATCAGGTGAATGATTTGATGACTTCGGCTTACAAGGTCATTCGTCAGAATGCGCCGGGCAAGACAATCATGTTCGAAGCTGGCGGATACGCCAAGTTTGCCCAAATCAAGAACTTGACGCTGCCTGCCGATGGTAACATCATTGTGAGCGGCCATTACTATGAACCCTATGGCTTTACGCATCAGGGACATGGTTACAATGCCAGCGCGTCGGCAACCTTCTCGACGAAGACTATTAACAATGATTTCCAGGACTATGCTGATGCGATTTCCCAGACGTTCCCTGATATTAATGGTGGTTGCGTGCCGATAAATATGGGTGAATTTGGCGTGGCAACGACTAATGGTGGAAGCCAGGTGTCCGAATCCAGTCGTGCCCAGTGGACCGATGCCGTCATTGCCGCTGCCGAAAAGCATGGATTCTCCTGGCAGTACTGGGGCTTCGCTGGAGTCGGTGGCTTCGAAGCCTATAACAAGAATTCCGGTCAGTGGTATAGTGAAATTTACCAGGTGTTCCAGAAGTACCTGTCCAAGTAGAGTTTGATCTCCTCACAGAAACAAAGAACCCGCGGGTAACCGCGGGTTCTTTTCTGCAAAAAGAAAAAGAATATTAATACTGTTCGATTTGTGTATCGAAGTGGTACTTTTCGTGATAGTAGGCGAGCATTTCGCTTGTGCTCGTGAATGCTCCGGCGCGAATAGCGGAACGAACTTCCGGATTGTTGCGGGACATTTCAATGATTTTTGCATCTATGTCCTTGAACAGCAAGGTGTTAGATGCCATTGCAACATGGTTCTGGTTGTAGTCCAGATGGTAACGGCGTTCCAACATCTGGAAAAGTTCGGACTGGCACTGGTTTTCAGGAGGGTGTTTCTTGACCACGGGCATGTAGCACTTGTTGATGTAGTCCTGTTTGTAGGAAATAATCATTTCATCAATGGCAGGAATGTTGTGGTCGGAATCGTGATCGGCAAGTTCAGCTTTAGGGGTGACTACTCCGGAGCATCCGGTAAGGAATGCGGTGGCAATGGATGCAAGAGCCAAAACTCTAAACTTCATTTATCGTGTCCTTTTTTTTGTTGATACCAAATCCCTAATTCCGAAACAAAATTATTTAAATGTCAAATTGTTGGCGAGGGTCGCAATGTAATAAATAGCTTACAACATGGGAAAAAAAACGGTATGAGAACACTTTTTGCTCTCTGGCGTGATTGGCATCACTTGTGGCAAACTGTTGCTAGTTTCGCAACATCATTTGTTGGGCTTGAATTGATAGAACCACTTTATCGGATCTATTACTTTGTACCTAACATTGCCGATGCGCTTGTCACCATTCTTGCTGATGATCCCAGTGACAATATGGGCGTGCGGTCCGGTCGTGTGGCCAGTAAGTCCGACTGTTGCAATGGGATCGCCGGCCATGACTTCCTGCCCATCCAGATACAGCAATTGATCGCAGTGCATGAAGATGATAACATCTTTTTGACGTACGAGTCCAATGATGATTCCTCCTCGTTCATCTCGGCTAGTCCAAGCCTTGGCGGCAAAGGGGGCGAGGATTCGCGCCCCCTGTCTGCTGGCAACATCGATTCCATTATGTTGTCTGAATTGCGGTGTCGCTTTGGCATGGTAGAATTCCGTGAGATAGGCGACGCTGTCAGAAACGATCGATGTCCAATATTTCCATGCGGCTCCGATAGAATCGGAGGCGGTGTTCTCGACAAAATCGGGTCTAGAAAACTTGATGACAGTTCCCTGCGGTGGAATGTTTATTTTGTTGTTTTCCCAGGATCTTGGAGGAAACCCGTTTTCTTCGAGCGTAACATCAATATATTGTCGCACCATGCGGTCCGAAGTAATCAACGCGTTGAACCGGCCTATTGCATACCTTGCGATACGTTGCATGGACTCCTTTCCGTCGAAAGTGTATTCGAAGGAGGGGGATATCGAAAGGTGATCGCGTTCATGAATCCTGTTTCGGCTAGTGGATAGGCTAGACTCTGCCTTTGAAATATAGAAGAAAGGGACGGCGATGGCGACAAGTAACAGGAGCGGGAATAATATTCGGAAAGCTTTCGAAGATCCGTCGAGTGGGTTTTTTTCAAGGATAGATATCTTGTGCAGTGGTTCGATGATCTTGGCCAGTGTTGCGGGATTTTTTTTCCAGTTGCATTGCCTGATTTCTTTGAAAAAGGAATGGCTGCGCTTTACTGCATTGTATGCGTGGTAGTATTTCTTTTTGTTTGGTTTTTGCGGCAGAAGCCACAAAAGGTTCGCGCTGTTGAAATGCGATAGGCCCTCTAGGAATGCCGATGCCGTTTCGACACTTTCTGCGTCAATGACGATGAGCCTAGAAATCAATTTGCTGTAATTGGCTTCTGCATCATTGATGTTATTGGGGAGGATGAATATTATTTGCGGAATCTTTTTCTTGATCTGCTGAATGTTGTGGTAAAGAAGTCTGAAATCGTTGTCGTTTTGAGGAAAGCTCCTAGGCCCGGTAACAGTCCATCCGTCTGTAACAGAGTCTAGTTGATCAAGAATGTCCTTGCTGAGTGTTTTTTTGTATAGGTCGGAACACTCGATGGGGGCGTTTCCCTTGAAGGTGTTCATACCTGAAAAATCAACTACGATAAAACGAGCGCCGGCGTTTAACGCCAGCGCAAGCTCTTGCAAGGCTTTGAGTGAAATCTCGTTTTCGCCAGGAAAGACGAAACTAGTGACTCCACCTTGCCCATATAGGTCGTTTAGGACCTTTTTCTGCATGGCTCCTTGTTATGCCTTTGCTGTTCCGCGGGGGTAGGTGAAACCGGCGGGCGGAGCGGCGACAAACTTGTCGACGAGCAGGTAGAGTTCCTCGGCAGAAGCTGCAGGATTGAAATAGATTTCCTGGTTCCTGTTCTGAGTGCGGCCTTTGAGAGGTTCATTCTTGCGAGAACGGCTCACTACGCCGAGCGGGAGAACTTCCAGAAGCGGAAGTAGGCCAAAATAGCGGAAAAGGCTGAAATTCTTCTGCCAGGTAGCGCGTTCGGCGAGAACCGCGAAAGTGCCGTCAAAAATAGCCTTCGTCTGGAGAAGTTCGTCGGAGGTCATGGTCACCAGCTGGTGGTTGGTGGGAAAGTTGTTCACGAAGTTTACCATGTCGCCCTTGAGGTAATTGGCGTCGCAGAGAAAAACGAATTTCATTTTTTATCCTGATTTTATTTGAGGTTGTGATTGCAAAATAGTTTTTTTTGAGCGAATTGTCATTCATGCAGACCTTGTCAAGAAGCGAAATGCCTTGTTTTTGGAACTTTTTGTTCCGGTTTTTTGTAAAAAGTTTGTAAATTTTTTTTCTGAGATCTTGTTTGGGAAGGGTAGAAAATTCTAACTCGTTGACAGTCAATGAGTTAAGAAAAATCTCCGTATTTGTCAACGGAAGAATTGCTTTTTTTTTATCAAATTTTAGCGTTTTATTAATAAAAGGCCATTAAAAACATTATATTTGACCTCAAAAACCGTCCCAACTTGTGTGGGCGGTCACGTTTTTGTGAATGCAAAAAAGCAAAGTGGATGAAAATTATGGGAGATCGTAAATGAAACGAAAACAATGGTCTGTAACGGCTCTTCTTGCTTCGGCCGGATTACTCGCCTCCGTGGGTGTTGCTCAGGAAGCGAATGCCGATGCGGCTCCGGCCGTTGAAAATAATGCGCCTTCGGTGATGGGAATTCCTGGTGAATCTGTTAATGAAGGTGGCAAGTTTGCCGATATCAAGCTCGATAAGTATGTTTCCGATGATCTGGATAAGCCCGAACAGCTCAAATGGTCTGTTTCCGGAAACAAGCAGCTGAAAGTTTCTATTTCCAATGACCGCATTGCGACGATCACGATTCCTGACCAATATTGGAATGGTTCCGAAGACATTACGTTCATGGCGACGGATACGAAGGGTGCCGCAGGTTCCGAAACGGTGACCTTTAGCGTCGAGTCCGTGAACAATCCTCCGGAAGTGAGCCAGATTCCGGATCAGACCATCGATGAAGGTAAGACCTTCTCTAAGATTAAACTCGATGATTATGTGAAGGATGCGGACCATCCGAAAAATCAGATTCTTTGGGAATTCGACATTCAACCGGTGGGTAAGGACCAGGCTGAAGGCGATCTCAATGTTGAAATCGATCCGAATCGCGTGGCGACGGTGATTATTCCAGATGAAAACTGGTATGGTGCCGCGAAGATCAAGTTCACGGCGACTGATGGCGAATATGCTAGCGACTCCAAGACAGCCAACTTTGTTGTGAAGCCCATCAACGACCCTCCGGTCGTACAGAAGATTCCTGATCAGACCATCGAAGAAAAGAATGAATTCGATATGGTCAATCTCTCTGATTATGTGAGCGATGTCGATGATGACGTTTCGAAAATCAAATGGACCATTTCTGGTAACAAGGATCTTAAGTTCGAAATAGACAAGTATGGCTCTGCAGTCATCAAGATTCCGAACGAATTCTGGAATGGTTCTGAAACGGTGACCTTTACGGCGACCGACCCTGCTGGTGCGGCTGTAAGCACCAAGGCGACCTTTACGGTGAAGTCCGTTAACGATGCTCCTGAATTTGTTCAGGAAATTTCGGAACAGACGATTGATGAAAAGCAGGAATTCAAGCCCATTGAACTGGATAAGCTGGTCAAGGACCCTGACCACAAGTTCGAACAGCTGAAGTGGACCATTTCCGGCAACAAGGACCTCAAGGTCACGGTATCCGGCAAGACCGCTACGATCAAGATTCCGAACAAACTCTGGAATGGCAGCGAAACGATTAAGTTCAAGGTCTGTGATCCGGCTAATGCCTGTGCCGAATCCGAGAATTCCTTCACTGTGAACTCCGTGAATGACGTGCCGCAGCTTGTGAAGCAGATTCCTAACCAGTCTATCGATGAAAAGAAGACCTTTGCAAAAATCAAGCTCGATGATTTTGTCAAGGATGAAGACCACAAGAGTTCTGAACTTTCCTGGGAAGCAGAAGTGAAACATCAGGGCAAGGAACCGGAATCTGGTACTTTGTCTGTAAATATTGACGAAAGCCGCATGGCCTCTATCGAAATTCCGGATACCTACTGGAACGGTACTGCCGTGGTGACTTTCACTGTGACGGACCCCGAAGGCGCTTCTGCGAAGCAGGACGTGACTTTTGCTGTCAAGTCCATCAACGATCTCCCTGTATTCAAGAAGATTCCTGACCAGTCTATTGAAGAAAAGAGCGAATTCAATTCTGTTGTGCTCGACGAATATCTCTCCGACGCCGACCACGATATTTCCAAGCTGAAGATTGAAATTACCGGAAACAAGGACATCAAGGTTAACATGAATGCCAAGACTCGCGAAGTGTCGTTCAAGACTCCGAGCGAACTCTGGAATGGTTCTGAAACTCTGACCTTTACCGCTACGGATCCTGAAGGTGGCAAGGCTTCTACCCAGATGAAGCTTTCCGTGAAGTCGATCAATGACCCTCCGGTCATGAAGGATATCGCTGAACAGACCATTAAGGAAAAGGGCGTATTTAAACCGGTGGAACTTGACAAGTTTGTCGAAGATCTCGACCACGAAAAGGGTAAGCTCAAGTGGACAGTGACGGGCAACCGTGAACTTAAGGTAGCCATCGATGGTAACCGCGTGATGAAGGTGACTCCGCCGTCTCCGCAGTGGAACGGTTCCGAAACGCTCACCATCAAGGTGACCGACCCGGAAGGCGCTACCGACGAACGTTCTGTCGCTTACACGGTGGAATCCGTGAACGACGTTCCTGAATTCGTGAAGCAGGTTGCTCCGCAGACTATCAAGGAAAAAGCTCAGTTCCAGCAGATCAAGCTCGGCGAAATGGTTCGTGACCTTGACAACAAGCTTTCTGACCTGAATTTCTCTGTTGATGTCAAGTCTACAATCAAGGGCAAGGAAGCTGGACTTACGGTTGAAATTGATGCTCAGAAGGTGGCTACCATCAAGATTCCGAACAAGATGTGGAACGGTGCTGACGAAATCACCTTCACGGTTTCTGACCCCGAAGGTGCGAAGGCGACATCCAAGGCTCTGTTCACCGTTCAGTCTGTGAACGATGTGCCGGTCCTCAAGAAGATTCCGGATCAGATGATTGATGAAAAGATGGAATTTGCTTCGGTCAATCTCGCTGAACTTGCTTCTGACCCAGACCATGCCTTCAATCAGCTGAAGTGGACTGTTTCGGGGAACAAGCAGTTGAAGATTGACATTTCTAAGGATGGCACGGCTACGATTAAGACTCCGTCCAAGCTTTGGAACGGTTCTGAAAAGGTGACTTTCACGGTAACCGACCCAGAAGGTGCTACCGCCAAGTCTGACGCCGTGTTCACGGTGAAGTCTATTAACGATGCTCCGATCATGAAGGACATCGCCAACCAGACCATCAAGGAAAAGGGCGAGTTCAAGCCGATTGAACTTGACAAGTTCGTGAGCGATGAAGACCATGACCTCAAGAACCTCAAGTGGACTGTTTCTGGCAATAAGGCTCTCAAGGTCGCTATCGATGGAAAGCACGTCGCTACGGTGACTGCTCCGAGCAAGAATTGGAATGGTTCTGAACAGATTACCTTCACGGTGACCGACCCCGAAGGCGCTTCTGATAAGCGTACCGTGACATTTACGGTGGAATCTGTGAACGACCTGCCTGAATTTGTGAAGCCGATCAAGGATCAGACGATTCAGGAAAAGCGTGAATTTGCGATTATCAACCTGAACGATATCGTGAAGGATGCCGACCACAAGCTTGAACAGCTCTCCTGGAGCTTTGATATCAAGCCGGTCAAGGGATCTGCCAAGGGTTATACTCCGCAGCTCCAGGTCAGCGTGGATGACCAGCGCATGGCAAAGATCGTGATTCCGGACAAGAACTGGAACGGCGCCGAAGAAATTACGTTCAAGGTGGAAGATCCGGATGGTGGCAAGGCTTCTTGCACGGCAGTCTTCACGGTTCAGTCCGTGAACGATGCTCCGACCATCGGTAAGATCAATGACCAGTCCATCAAGGAAAAGGAAGAATTCAAGTCCTTTAACTTGAAGGAACTTGTCAAGGATCCGGATCATCCGTATGAAAAGTTGAAGATTGAAGTGACTGGTCAGAAGGAACTGAAGGTGAATGTGGGTAAGGACGGCGTAGTTTCCGTCAGGGCTCCGACCCCGTTGTGGAATGGTACCGAAAAGCTCACTGTTACGGTGACGGACCCCGAAGGAGCTTCTGCCAAGACGATGGCAACCTTTGCTGTGCAGTCTATCAACGATCCTCCGGTCATGAAGGATATTGCAAATCAGACTATCAAGGAAAAGGGTAGCTTCAAGTCGATCGCTCTCGATAACTTTGTCGAAGATCTCGACCATCCGAAGAGCAAACTCAAGTGGAAGATCGAAGGTGCCAAGGAACTCAAGGTTGCTATGGATGCAAGCCACAATGTTTCTGTGACGCAGCCGAATCCGAACTGGCATGGTAAGGAAACGATCAAGTTCACGGTGACCGACCCTGAAGGTGCAAGCGACAGCCGCTCCGTGACCTTCACGGTGGAATCGGTGAACGACGCTCCTCAGTTTGTACGCGAACTCAAGGATCAGTCTATCGACGAAAAGAAGCAGTTCCAGACAATCAAGCTTGACGACCTGGTGAAGGATCCCGACCACAAGAACGGAGAACTCAAGTGGAGCTTCGATGTGAAGCCTTCCAAAGCTGGTGGTGCAGCTCCTGCCAAGGGCAAGAAGGGCAAGGGCGCAGTCGAAGAAAAGGCTCCGGCCGGCGAAACGCTCAGCGTGAAGGTCGACAAGAACCGCGTGGCAACCATCGCCATCCCGAACAAGTATTGGAATGGTGCTGCTGACATTACCTTCACGGTGACTGACCCTGAAGGTGCGAAAGCTTCCAAAACCGCTCATTACGAAGTTCGCTCGATTAATGATGCTCCGGTGATTTCCGATAAGGCTCCGAAGGGCGAAACGATTCGTGAAAACGGCGTGTTCAGAACGATCGATCTCTCGATGCTTGCCTCTGACCCGGACCACAAGGCCTCTCAGCTCAAGTGGAGTGTGTCGGGCAACAAGGGTCTCAAGGTGAATATGCGCAAGGACAACACGGTGATCGTGTCTGTTCCTGATGATCAGTGGAACGGCAAGGAAACCATCACCTTCACGGTGACCGACCCGGAAGGCGCTTCTGACCATCATAAGATGCTCTTTGAAGTGACTCGCGTGAATGATGCTCCTGTTCTGAAGCAGATTCCTGGTCAGAAGATTAAGGAAAAGGATCACTTCAAGCCTATCAAGCTTGACGAATTCGTGAAGGATCCGGATAATAAGCCTAATGAACTCAAGTGGAAGGTTTCGGGTAACAAGCAGCTCAAGGCTGACATCTCTCCGAGCCGAATTCTCACGGTTTCTGCTCCGAATCCGAACTTCTGGTGCGCTCCGGAAACGATCGTCATTATGGTGACCGACCCGGATGGAGCATCTTCCTCCGTCCTTGCAAACTTCGAAATCACTTCTGTGAACGACGCTCCTGTTCTGAAGCAGATTCCTGATCAGAAAATTAAGGAAAAGGGCCAGTTCAAGGAAATTGATCTCAACAAGTTCGTGCACGATCCTGACCACAAGCTCTCTGAATTGGTGTGGACGGTGAAGGTTGACAAGGTGAACGCTGCTCCGGCTGCAAAGCCTGCCAAGAAGGCTAAGAAGCCCGCCAAGAAGGGTAAGGGCAAGAAGGGTAAGGAAGAAAAGGAAGAACCTGAAGAAGCTGCTCCGGCGGCACCTGACGGATTCCAGGTGGAAATTGATAGCAAGAACATTGCTCGTGTGAAGATTGATGACAAGTATTGGAATGGAGAACGCAATGTGACCTTCACCGTGAAGGATCCGGAAGGCGCTTCTGATTCCAAGACCGTTAACTTCAAGGTTGAATCGGTAAACGATGCTCCTGTAATCAAGCCTATTCCTATCCACTCTATCCAGGAAAAGGAACACTTCAAGCCGCTTGATCTCGCTCAGTTCGTTTCCGATCCGGATCATCCGTTTGGTGCTTTGAAGTTGGAAGTTGCTCCGGCTCGTGCACTCAAGGCCTCTATCAACGCCAAGAAACAGCTGGTGGTGTCGACTCCGAACAAGTTCTGGAGTGGTTCTGAAAAGATCAAGCTTGACGTGGTTGACCCTGAAGGTGCAAAGGCCACTCAGCAGATTACCTTTGAAGTGACTCCGGTGAACGATCCTCCGGTCGTGAAGAATATTCCAGGCCAGAAGATCAAGGAAAAGGAAAAGTTCGAAATCGTCGACCTCTCCAAGGTTGCCGAAGACCCGGATAACAAGCCCAATGAGTTGCATTGGAGTGTTTCCGGCAACAAGGAACTGAAGGTAGATATCAAGGGTACTCGTGCCCAGATTCTGACGCCAAACCCGAACTGGTTTGGTAAGGAAACACTGACATTCACGGTCAAGGATATTGCGGGGGCTTCTGCTTCTGCCAAGGCAACCTTCGAGGTGACTCCGGTGAACGATCCTCCGACTCTCAAGCCGGTGCAACCGTTTGTCATTGAGGAAAAGAAGGCTTTTGCTCCGTTTGATTTCAGTAAGGTCGTGAGCGATCCGGATAACAAGCTCGAAGAATTGGTGTGGACTCTCGACAACGATGTTCCGAATGCCCCGAAGGGCAAGAAGGGCAAGAAGGCTGCTGGTGGTCCTGCAGTGAAGCATGAAATCCATTTCATGATTAACGAAAAGGGCTTGCTCCAGGCGGAAACTCCGAACCCCTATTGGAATGGTACCGAAACGGTGACGGTGAACGTGTTTGACCCGTCTGGCGAAAAGGCTTCTGTTCCGGTGAAGTTTACCGTGAAGCCGGTGAACGACTCCCCGGTGGTTAAGGAAATCCCGGCTCAGGAAACTCTGCAGGGTGGTTCCTTCAAGCCCATTAAGCTCGACCAGTATGTGACTGACCCGGATAACAAGGCCCATGAAATTAGGTGGAAGGTGACGGGTGCTAAGAACCTGAACGTTCAGATTACGGGTGGCCGTGAAGCCGTGGTGAAGCCTAAGAAGGCTGACTGGTTCGGTGAAGAGACCTTGATCTTTACAGCAAGTGACCCTGCCGGTGCAATGGATAAGTCTGTCGTGAAGTTCACGGTGAAGCATGTGAATGCGGCTCCGATCATGCGCGACATTCCTGACTTTACGATCAAGGAAGATGACAACAATGGTGTTATCGCCGTCATCAAGCTTGACCAGTATGCTCGCGATAAGGATCATCGTTTTGATGAACTCAAGTGGGCCTTTACTGGCAACAAGTTCCTTGAAGTAAAGTACGACAAGTACAAGAAGACCGCTACGGTGGCTCAGCCGCATCCGCACTGGAATGGTAAGCCGGAACGCATTACCTTCACGGTGACGGACCCCGATGGCGCTAAGGCCAGCAAGACAGCTCTGTTTACGGTTATTGCAGTGAATAATCCTCCTGTCGCCAAGGCCCAGACCTACATGACCCAGGAAGGTGAAGAACTCAAGGTTTCCGCTAGCGAAGGCCTTATGTCTGGCGTGATGGATCCGGATGGTGAAAAGCCGGTCGCGGTACAGCTTCTCCAGAAGCCGCGCAACGGTAAGATCAACCTGAACGAAAGGGATGGTTCCTTCACCTACATGCCGAACAAGGGCTTTAGCGGTCTCGATGAATTCACCTTCAAGGTGAAGGATCCGGGTGGACTTTCTTCTCAGGCAACGACTGCCGAAGTTAACGTTTCCTTCAAGATGAAGGATCTCCGTGGCAACGACAAGAAGGCTGAACCCAAGAAGGAAGAACCGAAGGAAGATGATAAGGCCCCGGCGAAGGGTAAGAAGAAGGGCAAGAAGGGCAAGCGCCGCTAATCAATAAGTGGCAGAGCTCTTGCTTGCTTCTTCCAAGAATTTGATTAAAGCTTAATAACAGAAAATCCCGCTCCCAGAGCGGGATTTTTGCGTTTTTGGGAATTATGGTCCCGAAATGACTATCTGGTGTTGAAATGTTCAAAACGGAAAAATTCCGCAATTGACGCTTTTTTGCCTTTTTTTATGGCTGAATTATATTTTTGAATTGGATGCAAGGGCCTGTTGCCCATTGTGGTTTAGGGATAAATTTATGAAAAAAGGATTGTTTGGTGCTTTTGGACTTTGCCTGTGTGCCGTGATGGGGACGCCGGTGACGTCTGCTTATGCTGCTGAAAAGGCGGCTGATTTCAGCTGGAGCAATGTGAGCATGGGCGGGGGCGGTTTCGTCTCCGCCGTGATAGCCTCTCCGGTAGACAAGGGCCTGTTCTATGCCCGTACCGACGTGGGCGGCGCTTACCGCTGGAACGAATCGACGGCCCGCTGGGAATCGATGATGGACTGGGTCGATGTTTCCGAGCGAGGCCTTTTGGGAATCGAGGCCATTGCCGTTGACCCGCAGGAATCGGGCGTTGTGTATATGGTGGCGGGGACCAGTTACTGGAACAACGGCCGTACGGCGTTCCTCCGCAGTAGCGACAAGGGCGAATCCTGGGAAGTAATTTACACTTGGGACGAAGACGGAACCAAGGGTACCAAGGTGGCACGCTTCGGTGCACATGGTAACGGCATGGGCCGCGGAAACGGTGAAGCCTTGGCGGTCGACCCGAACGATTCGAAGATTATGTTCTATGGCTCCAAGAATAAGGGCCTCTGGAAATCGACGGATAATGGTTCGAGCTGGAGCCATGTGGATGCGTGGACCAAGGCTGCCGGGAGCGATACGACGTGGAACGGTTCGGGATTCAGTTTTGTGCAGTACGCTCCGGGCAGCTCCAAGGTGCTTTACGCCGGATTCTTGCGCGAAGGGACGACGGCCAAGGGTACGTTTGAAAATGTGTTCACCTCGACCGATGGCGGTGCAAGCTGGAAGGCGCTCCCGATTCCTGACAAACTGCGCAGCACGGCCGGCGGAAGCATTGTGCGCCTGATGCCGCAGCGTGCGGTGGTTTCGGGCGACGGTAAAACGATGACGGTGACCTTTGCTGACGGCGCTGGGCCGCATTCCATGATGTGGGACGAAGGCTGGGGCATGATTTACGACGGCTTCGGTCGCGGTGCGGTGCTGCAGCTTGATGTGGCATCGGCGACTTGGTCCGATGTTTCTCCGGAAAACTATCTGGACGAAGGTGGCGATGCCAAGTACGACAAGGTGGATGTGAAAGGCATGGTCGACTGCGAAGCGGCTGGCGGCACCGGCAAGACCTGCGAAGAATATTACCCCTACATTGCCCCTTATGGTGGCATAGCCATCAATCCGAAAAATGCAAACGAAATGGTGGTGACCACCGAAGGCTATCGCGGTCCGCAGTTCTGGTACACGGCCACGAGCGATACCAGCGGCAAGTGGAGCGACCAGTGGGGTACTAACATTTACCACACGACCGACGGCGGCAAAACCTGGATTGCAAGCTTCAAGTATTACTGGATGGAAGGTGGCGTTTACCCGACTACTCAGCAGATGGATGCCAACGGAATTGGCTGGATGCATAACGGTTCTATCCACTGGTCCGGTAGCGTTGCCATGGATCCGTTCGACAACAACCGCGTCTTTGTGACTTCGGGTAACGGTATTTTCCGCTGTGACAACCTGAGCGATTATGTGTATAAGGAAGCGGAGAATTCTTGGGAAGAACCGCAGCTCACCATGAACCAGGTGTGGCATTTCTCGGCACATGGTGTCGAAGAAACGGTGCCCTTTGAAGTGGTGAGCATTCCGGGTGGCCCGATGATTTCGATCATCGGTGACTACGACGGATTCCGTCACGATGACATCGCAAAATATCCCGCTTTTAGGCACCAGACGAATGTGGGCGGCTCTAATGTATCGCTGGGTACGACGCAGGGCCTCGCTTACGCTCCCAAGAGCGGTAAGCTTGCAAAGGTGGCTGACAAGCGCGCCTATGAAGGCCAGTACAATGCAATTCCCATTGCCCCGGTGCAGTATTCCCTTGACTCGGGCAAGACTTGGACGGTGGAAACTTATACAGGACCTGACGAAAAAGCGGCTAAGGGCACGGTAGCTCTTTCGGCAAAAGGTACTTACACCATCTGGGTTCCGATGGAAGGAACAACCGATGTCTACCGCAATTACAACGGCACGACTTGGGAAAAGGTGTCGGGTATCGACAACACGGCCTACGTGGTGGGTGACCCTGAAAACGACGACGTGTTCTACGCCTATACCAAGGCGGATGGCAAGTTCTATAAGAGTACCGATGCGGGCGCAAGTTTCAAGGCCGTGAGTACGCCGGGCGAAAGCGCGTTCAAGAAGTTCCGTGCCATTCCGGGCTTTGAGGGCGATTTGTGGTTGCCTGTCGCTATTCAGGATCCGTCGAACGGAACGCCGGCAAGCGGAAAGCTGTTGCATTCGGCCGATGGTGGTGCCACCTGGACTGCGGTTGAAGGTGTCGGTTACTGCGAAGCGGTGGGCTTTGGCGCTCCCAAGGAAAAGGGCGGCTACCCGGCGATTTATGTGTTTGCAACTATCGGTAAAGTGACGGGTGTGTTCGGCTCTGACGATAAGGGTAAAACCTGGACTCGCGTCAATGACGACGGTCACGAATACGGCGGCCTTGCAAACGGCGAATTCGTGATGGGCGACATGAATACTTATGGCGTTGTGTACATGAGTACGGCTGGTCGCGGCATTGCTGCCCGTGTTCCGAGCGACTGGAACATGGGAACGTCCAATTCCGATGGTACGACAAAGGTTGCTCCGTCTGCAAAGGTCATGGCTTCCGCTTCAGTAACTTATGCAAACGGCAATCTGGAGCTTCGCCTGAATGCAACCGTTGCTCGCGTGAGCGTGTTCGACATGCGTGGCAAGAAAATTTCTAGCCGCTATTACAGCAGCTCTGCCTCGGTACCGCTCAAGGAACTGGTGCGTGCCAAGGGCAGCTATTTTGTTCGAGTCGATAACGGCAAGAAGGTGCTGTTCGCAAACCGCGTGATTGTGACGCGGTAAAATAAAACGCTTTTGATAAATGAAAGAATCCCGCTCATTGAGCGGGATTCTTTTCAAATTAGAAACTTTATTTTTTCTTCTTTTTGGACTCCAGCCATTCATCGAAGGTAATGCTACGGTCCAGCACGCCGTCGGGCGTCAACTCCAGCACGCGGTTCGCAATCGTCTGCACGAATTCGTGGTCCTGGGAGCAGAAGATAATCGGGCCCTGGAAGGCGGTGAGGCCGTTGTTGAGGGCGGTGATGGCTTCCAAGTCGAGGTGTGCTGTCGGTTCGTCGAGCAAGAGGCAGTTCGCGTTGCTGAGCATCATGCGGCTGAGCATGCAGCGCACCTTTTCGCCACCGGAAAGCACGTTCGCGCTCTTGAGGGCTTCTTCACCGGTAAAGAGCATGCGGCCGAGGAATCCGCGAATGAAGGTTTCGTCCTGTTCCTTGCTGTACTGGCGCAGCCAATCCACCAGGGAGAGGTCCGTACCGAAGTAGGCGTCGTTGTTTTTGGGGAAGTAGCTGTAGCTGATGGTGTTGCCCCACTTGAGAACGCCATCGGGTGCCTTGGTTTCTTCGGCGATGAGCTGGAAGAAGGCGGTCTTGAGCGTGTCGTATTCACCGACGAGGGCCACCTTGTCGCCACTGTTCAGGCTAAAGTCGAAGTTCTTGCAGATAATGCCGTCGCCGCCATCGATGGTGGCGTTCTTGACTTCGAGCACGATCTTGCCCGGCTCGCGGTCCATCTTGAAGTTGACCCACGGGAACTTACGGCTGGAGGCCGGCATTTCTTCGACGGTCATCTTGTCGAGGAGCTTCTTACGGGAGGTGGCCTGCTTGGCCTTGGCGGCGTTAGAAGCGAAGCGGCGGATGAACGCCTTGAGTTCTTCGATCTTTTCTTCGGCGCGGCGGTTCTGGTCCTTGCGCTGCTTCTGGGCGAGCTGGCTTGCTGCATACCAGAATTCGTAGTTACCGCCGTAAATGTTGATCTTGCCGTAGTCGATATCGCAAGTGTGAGTGCAGACCGCGTTGAGGAAGTGACGGTCATGGCTCACCACAATCACGATGTTTTCGAAGCGTTCCAAGTAATCTTCGAGCCAGCCGACGGTTTCCAAGTCCAAGTGGTTCGTCGGTTCGTCAAGCAGCAGAATGTCCGGGTTGCCGAACAGTGCCTGGGCGAGGAGCACGCGCACCTTGAGGCCTGCGTCCAAGTCGGCCATGAGGCTGTAGTGGAATTCTTCGGGAATGCCGAGGCCCTTCAAAAGCACTGCGGCGTTGGAATCCGCTTCGTAGCCACCGATTTCGCCGAAGCGGGTCTCGATTTCCATGGCCTGCATGCCCTGTTCTTCCGTCATTTCGGGGAGCGCGTAGAGTTCGTCGCGTTTCTTGCCGAGTTCGTAGAGTTCGGGGAAGCCCATCATGACGGTTTCGAGAACGGTATTCTGTTCGTAGGCGAAGTGGTCCTGCTTGAGGACGGCGATGCGTTCGCCCGGGTCCTTGGTGACTTCACCGGTGTTGGGTTCGAGTTCGCCCGAAAGGATTTTCAGGAAGGTAGATTTTCCGGCGCCGTTCGCACCGATGACTCCGTAGCAGTTGCCGCGCTTGAAGGAAAGGTTCACTTCCTTGAAGAGGACGCGGCTACCGTATTGAAGACTGACATTAGAAACGTTGAGCATTTACTTTGTGTTCTAGGTTATTGGTTGTGGGCTATTGCTGGTTCGCTTTTTCGAGTTCACGGGCGTTGATGATGAGCATCTGCAGGCGGTTTTCGATGTTCGCAAAGCTCGTATCCGGGTCGTAGTCGAGGCTCAGCACCTGGATGTGCGGGCAACGTTCCTTCACAGCCTTGGTGAGGCCACGGCCAGAGATGTGGTTGGCAAGGCATGCGAACGGCTGCAGAATGATGTAGCTGTTGATTCCGTGTTTCGAGTTGTACAGGATTTCGCCCGGAATCATCCAGCCTTCACCCGTGTTGTAGGTGGGGTCGATGATATCGGACACGTAGTCCTTGAGTTCCACGCAGTCTGCATGATGTTCGTACAGTTTGAACTTGTGCATGGACTTGCGAGCGGTTTCTACAGCGTGTGTATAGACCTTGGAGGTCACGCCGCCTTCGAGACGGTCCATCATCGGGTTTGCAGAGAATCCGCGCTTGATCTTTTCTTCGCGAACCACTTCGTCGACGCGGAAGAAGTCCGTCATGCCCGGCAGGTAGACTTCCATGCCGTTGTTCATCAGGTAGTTTTCTACAAAGCCGTTTGCACTCGGGTGGTAGTTCATCAAGATTTCGCCAAGCACGGCAACGCGCGGCTTGCGGATGCCCTTCTTGCGTTCTTCGGTGATTTCGATACCGTTGAATGCTTCGATGCACTGTTCAAAGACTTCGATGAGCTTGGAGGGGCGCACGAGTTGCATGGTGGAGAGGTGGCCTGCAACGCCAATCACCTTCGGCATCCATTCGTCGTAAACCTTCTGGGTGTCGCCAGCGTTCACTTCGTACGGGCGAACGGCGCGGTACATGGTTTCGATAGCGTCCATGGTCACGAGGCCCCACAGCATGTGGAGTCTAAAGTCGAGACCCAGCTGGAAGCCCGGATGCATGCCCTTGTAGTCCACGCCGGTCGTAATGATGGTGACATCCTTGAAACCGGCTTCGTCAAGAGCCTTACGGGCGAGTACTGCGTACTGCACGGCGCGGCAGTTTTCGCAGTTCTTGGCAAGGCACATGGAAACCTGGTTCTGCGGAACTTCGGGGTGATCGACGAGCCAGTGGAGCGCTTCGCCGATGTTCACCTGGCAGGGGAAGCAGATGTCGTTATGCACGTACTTCTTGCCGAGTTCGATGGCTTCCTTGTCGGCCACGGGCAGGTATTCGGCGATGAATCCTTCGCGCTTCATGTATTCGCTGGCGAGTACGGAGAAGGCGGGGGAGAGGTTCGGCGTCAGAATGCGACGGCGCTTCTTGTCTTCGGGCAAGAACGGCGTATGGAATAGCGGTTCGTTGCTTTCGGGCTTGTCGGGCAGGTTCGCTGCGCGGCGGGCCTTTACCGTTTCGATAAAGCTCTTGACGCGGATTCCCACGGGGCCGCGGGCATCGCCTTCGTCGAGCTTGAGCATGAGCATTTCCTTGTTGGAATCAAGGTGCAGCATGCGCATCATTTCGTCGGTCAAAATCGAGTCGTGTCCGCAACCGAAGCTCACGATCTGAGCAAGTTCGATGTTCGGATCCTTCGCGGAAATCATGGTGGCACCAATCATGCGCAGGTGGAAGGTGTTCTTGATTTCGATACGGGTGTGGCTCGGCACATCCTGATCGTATACGCCGGGGAGCGATTCGGTGGTCAGCACCGGAATGCCCATGGCGGTAAAGTGGCTTGCGATGTTGTGGTTGATGAGCGTGTCCGCATGGTAGGGGCGGCCTGCAATCACCACGGCAAAGGTGTTCTTTGCGCGAACATCGTCCAAAATCTTCTGACCTTCTTCAAGGAGCGTGGTGCGGTAGTTGTTGAGCGCCTTCTCGCCTTCGGTAACGGCCTTGTCCAAAAGCTTCTTGTCGAGCTTCCAGTGTTCGTGGAACCAGTCGATGGTCTGGCTGCGACGGAGTTTGGCGTTGAACCAGTGGAAAATCGGCTGGTCCATGGGTACGCCGTAATTCTTTTCGGGCTCATCGGTGTTCTTGCAAACGTTCGGGTAGGCCTGCACTACGGGGCAAACGGAGGTGGCGGTGAACTTGGTGTGGTCGCTGGGAACCGCAACCATCATGGGGAAGAAGATGCGGTTCACCTTCTTTTCGATGAGGCTGAGCACGTGGCCATGTACAAGCTTTGCCGGGAAGCACACGGTGTCGCTGGGCACGCTGTGGAGCCCCGCTTCGAACATCTTGTAGTCGCTCTGGCGGCTCACCACGACGGTGTAGCCGAGGCTCGTAAAGAAGGCCTTCCAGAACGGGAGTGATGCCCAGAATTCGAGCACTCGCGGAATACCGATGGTCTTGCCGTTGTTTTCGACGAGCTTTGCCGGAGCGTAGTCCTTGACCAAGAGCTGGTTCGTGCGCTTGATCATGTCGGGCACGGACTGCATCTTCTTGTTGATTTCGGCGATGAGCGCCTTGGTCTTCGGATCGTTCGGATCGGCGGTGACTTCGCCGCGTTCGCAGCGGTTACCCGTCACGAAGCTTTGGCCATCGCTAAAGGTCACGATGGTGCGCGAGCAATGGTTGGTGCAGTACTGGCAGAGCTGACCCGGCTGGTTGTGCCAGCTGAAGGTCTTCATGGCGTCAAGCCCGATAAAGCGGCTCTTGAGTTCCGGTTCGGTCTTGCGCTTTTCTTCCATGAATTTCTTGGTAAGGAGGGCGATACCGATAGCGCCCATTTCGCCCGGGCGTTCCGGACGGATTGGCTTGAGGCCTGTGTACTGTTCGAAGGCGCGGAGAACGGCGTTGTTCTTGAACGTACCGCCCTGCACCACCACCTTCTTGCCGAGTGTGTTCAGGTTACGGATACGAATCACCTTCGTGAAAACGTTATTGATAATGGAGCGGCAGATACCTGCGATAATGTCTTCGGGCTGCTTGCCGTCGCGCTGTTCCGTGATGATGGAGCTGTTCATGAACACGGTGCAGCGGGAACCCAGCTGAGAGGGGCTCTTTGCGTTGAACGCGAGTTCTGCAATCTTTTCCATCGGAATGCCGAGGCTGCGGGCATAGGTTTCGATAAACGAACCGCAACCGGAAGAGCATGCTTCGTTCAGAATGATACCCGTGACCACGCCGTCTTGCACGGAGATGGCCTTCATGTCCTGGCCACCGATGTCGAGGATAAAGCTTACGTCGGGGCAAATCTTCTGGGCGGCGTTGGCGTGAGCCACCGTTTCCACTGTGTGGAAGTCGGCATGCACGGCCTTCGCAAACAGCTGTTCGCCGTAACCGGTCGTACCGACACCGAGAATGTTGAGCTTGCAGCCGTATTCTTCGTAGCGGTCGCTGAGTTCGTTGAGGGCGTTCTTGAGCACCTGCAGCGGTTCGCCATTGTTGCTTGCGTAGAAACCGTCCACGATGTTTTCGTTCTCGTCCATGAGCACAAACTTCGTGGTGGTAGAGCCCGCGTCGATACCCAGGTACACGTTGAGCGTAGAGCCCGATACGGGCTGCGGGTAGTGGTTGCCGGCCATCTTGTGTTCTTCGAGGAACATCTTGTATTCGGCTTCGTTCTTGAAGAACAAGTCGGCCGCGGCCTTGGCCTTGTTTTCGGCCTGGCGGGTTTCGTTAAAGTGGATGAGCGCGTCCAGGGAACCTTCCTTGCGGTAGAAGCATTCCTGGTCGGCAAACATGGAACCCAAGGAAAGGGCTGCACCCATGGCTACGAGCACTTCGGAGTGTTCCGGCACAATGGCCTGTTCGTCGTTAATGCCCAGGCGTTCCTTGAAGGCGCGGACAAGCGTCGGGTTGAACGTGAGCGGGCCACCTTCAAAAATCACGGGCGGCTTGATTTCCATACCCTGGGCAAGGCCACCGATGGTCTGCTTGGCAATGGCATGGAAGCTGGAAAGGGCGATGTCTTCCTTGGCGATGCCGTTGTTGAGCATCGGCTGGATGTCGGTTTTCGCGAACACGCCGCAACGGCCCGAAATTTCGTAGACCTTCTGGCCACGCTTGGCAAAGCCTTCGAAGGCTTCGGTCTTGATGCGCAGAAGTTCGGCCACCTGGTCGATAAATGCACCCGTACCGCCGGCGCACACGCCGTTCATACGCATGTCAGAGGCAATGAGCTTGCCGGTGGTCTTGTCTTTTTCGAAGAAAACGACTTTGGCGTCTTGACCACCGAGTTCAATAGCGACTCGGGATTCGGGATAGGTGGCGCGCACCGCGAGTGCGTTTGCCACGACTTCTTGTACAAAGAAGGCGTGGGTGGCTTCGGCGAAGGGCTGACCGCCACTGCCGCAGAAGGCGACTCTGAAATTCTTGTCGGGGAAAAGTCCGTGCGCCTCGCGCAGCACTTCGAAAACCTTCTGTGCCTGCATAGCGTTGTGGCGCTGGTAAGTATAATGCAAAAGCTTGTTGGTCTCTGGATCGACGACCGCGATCTTCACGGTGGTGGAACCAACGTCCACGCCGACCCATAAATCGTTCTTCAAATTGCTCATAGTGGGTTCAAAGATAGAAAAATGTACAAAAACCCTAGATATTGGAGCTCGGAAAAGCGACGAGATGTGCAAAATTGCCGAAAATCAAGAAAATGTAAAAAGGGAAATTTTTCCCGCGCTTGGCGACCATTTTTTCACCGAGTCTACCGCTATTCTTTATTGCTATATTTCGCTCTATGAACTACCTTGCGCTTGACTATGGTGAACACCGCGTCGGGGTCGCTTTTGCCGACTCCGAGTTCCGTATGGCCTTTTCGCGAGAAACGATTGATCAGAAGACGACGAATTTGTTCGTGCGTCTTGATGAACTCGTGAAAATCAACAAGGTAGACGCCTTTGTGGTGGGAATGCCGTATCACCCTGATGGCCGTAAAGACGGCAAGAACGTGGTGGTGGAGAAGTTCATCGAAGACTTGAAAACGCGTTTCCCGGGCATGCCTGTGTACACGCAGGACGAATCCTACTCCAGCGTGCAGGCGCAAGAAAAAACTTCTTACTTTAGCAAGAAGAAAAAGCAAAAAAATAAGGCGGTCATTGACCAGTTGGCCGCTGCGATTATTTTACAACGATGGCTTGATGAACAAGCTTAGAGATTTCTCTAAGCTCTAAGTTCTTCCAACTAAGTTCTATTTGTATTTCTTAATAATCACGACACCGTTGTGACCGCCGAACCCAAGTGAGGCGGACGCGGCGACGTCAATGTTTCCTTCGATTCCCTTGTTCGGAACGTAATCGAGGTCGCATTCCGGATCCGGAGTCTCGTAGTTGATGGTGGCGGGGTAGAACGAGTCGCGAATCGCAAGAGTCGAGACGATGGCCTCGCATACACCGGCGGCTCCGACGCAGTGGCCGGTCATGCTCTTGGTGCTCGACACCTTGATCTTGTAGGCGTGTTCGCCGAGGGCGACCTTGAGCATGGCGGTTTCGGTCGCGTCGTTCAGATGCGTCGAGGTTCCGTGGGCATTGTAGTAGTCGATGTCCGTCGGGGCAATGCCTGCGTCCTTGATGGCGCGGGTAAGTGCCTTGGCACAAGTTTCTCCACCCGGGCGCGGGCTTGTGATGTGGTAAGCGTCGGCAGATGCACCGTAGCCAGCGAGTTCGGCGTAAATCTTTGCTCCGCGTGCCTTGGCATGTTCCAGTTCTTCGAGAATGAGCACAGCACCGCCTTCACCCATCACGAATCCGGAACGGTTCAAGTCGAACGGGCGGCTGGCCTTTTCCGGGCAGTCGTTGAATTTGTCTGTAAGGGCGTGCATGCCGGCGAAGCTCTTGATGCTGTAATCGGTAATGCCGCTTTCGGAACCACCGGCAAGGCAGATATCCAGGCGACCTGAGCGGATAGCGTCGAGGGCGACACCGATAGCGTCAGTACCCGAAGCACATGCCGTGCAGACCGTGTGGGCCTGGCCCGTAATGCCGAGGGCGATAGAAACGTTTGCGCCCGCTTCGTTCGGAATCAGCTGCGGCATGGCCAAGGGCGATACCTTGCGCTTGCCGCCGTTCATGTACTGCGTGTAGGTGGAATCGATAATGTCCATGCCACCGAGGCCTGTACCAGCGACAATGCCAGTGGTATCTTGGGCAAGGTCTTCGGGCGTAAGGCTTGCGTCTTTGACTGCTTCTTTGGAGGCGGCGAGCAGGAACTGCGTGAAGCGGGCCATGCGGCGAGCTTCCTTGGGGTCGATATCGTGTTCTTCGGGCTTAAAGTCCTTGACTTCGGCCGCAATCTTTACCGGACAGCTGCTTGCGTCAAAAAGGGTGATGGGACCGACTCCGCACTTGCCTTCGCGAATGGCTGCCCAAAAATCGTTAATGTTCTTGCCAACGGGAGTCACGGCTCCCATACCGGTGATTACTACGCGTCTTTTTGTCATGTAATACTTAAATGTTGATTGTTTAGCTCTAAATTTTAATTCTCTTTTTCGTCGGTCTTGGGCTGTTCTGTGTTGGCTGCGTCCTTAGCGGCAATAGCTGCACTTGCGTCTTCCTTATCCTTGTCGCGGATAGAGGCGCGACGGATTTTTCCGCTGATGGTCTTCGGCAGTTCCGACACGAAGTCGATAATGCGAGGGCTCTTGTAAGAGGCGGCCACGTTCTTTGCGAACAGCTGGATTTCTTTGGCGAGTTCCTTCGAGGCTTCGTAGCCCTTCTGGAGCACGACGGTTGCCTTCACGGCCTGTCCGCGGGACTTGTCTTCGACGCCAGTCACAGCTACTTCGAGCACGGCCGGGTGCTTGTGGAGCACTTCTTCGACTTCGAAGGGGCTGATGCGGTAGCCGGAGCTCTTGATCAGGTCGTCGGTGCGGCCCACGAACCAGAAGAATCCGTCCTTGTCGCGGGTAGCGGTGTCACCGGTATGGTAAACGCCGCCCTCGAATACTTTCTGGGTGCGTTCTTCGTCGCGGTAGTAGCCGCCGAACATGCCGAAGGGCTTGCCTTCGTCAATCTTGATGATGATTTCGCCGACTTCGTCGGGACCGCAGCTCTTGCCGTCGGCATCCACGATATCCATGCGGTAGCCGGGGGAGGGCTTGCCCATAGAACCCGGGCGCGGTTCCATCCATTCGAAGTTGCCCGTAGTGAGCGTCAGTTCTGTCTGGCCGTAGCCTTCGTGCAGGCGGAGCCCCGTCTTTTCGAAGAACTTCTTGTAAATGTCGAGGTTCAATGCCTCGCCTGCGGTGGTGCAGTACTTGAGGCTTGAAAGGTCGTACTTTTCAACGCCGTGCTGCAAAATGTAGCGGTAAACAGTCGGCGGCGCACAGAAGGTGGTCACCTTGTATTCCTGCATCTTTTCGAGCAACTTGCCCGGAATGAACACGTTCATGTCGTAGGTGAATACGGCAGAACCTGCAATCCACTGGCCATAAATCTTTCCCCAGAGCGCCTTGGCCCAACCGGTTTCGGCAACGGTTAAGTGGCGGCCTCCGTCAATCACGTTCTGCCAGTACATGGCGGTCACGATGTGACCGAGCGGGTAGCTGAAGGTGTGGGCGACCATTTTCGGGTTGCTGCTGGTGCCACTCGTAAAGTAGACGATCATGATGTCGTCGTTGTGCGTGGCTGCATCGCCTGTGGGGCGCGGGAAACTCGGCGGGCAGATTTCGTAGTCGTCGTAGAAGCTAATCCAGTTTTGACGGGACTGTCCGATGGTCACGAGGGTTTCGACAATGTGCGTGTGTTCGCAGGCGGTGTCAATTTCCTTTTGAAGCGCCGGATCGTCGTAAGAGACGACCATCTTGATGTCGGCGGCCTTAAAGCGGTATTCCAGATCTTCGGCGGCGAGCATGTTCGTTGCCGGAATGGCAATGGCACCAATGCGGTGGAGCGCCAAGAGGAAGAACCAGAATTCGTAGCGACGGCGCAAAATCAGCATCACGCGGTCGCCCTTCTTGATTCCCTTTTCTACCAAAAAGTTCGCGGTGCGCTGCGAGGCAATCGAAAGGTCCTTGAAGGTAAAGATATGGCTTTCGTCGTTGTCGTCGCACCAGACTAAAGCTTCGCGTTTGGGTTCGGTCTTCGCGTATTCGTCGACCACGTCGTAGGCGAAGTTAAAGTCATCGGGAATATTGAGCTTAAAGTTTTCGTAGAGATCCTCGTAAGAGGAGTACTCGGTTCGTGTTAGGAATCTATTGAGTATCATTTGTGTCTCTCCGGTCTCTTATAGATCCTGGTACATGATCTTTTCACGGTGCCTAGAGGCGAACTTCACAAGTGAGAGCAGATTCTCTTCACCCATGGCTTTCATGTCGCCGGCGTGAATCACTAGGCGAGGGGTCCCCCTGTAAATAAGGAGGGCGAGGCGCGAGAAGACCTGCATGGCTCCGAGGAGGGCCTGAGGGAAAATTGAGAAGGTCAAAATCTGCGAGAAAGACTGCTTTACTTTCTTACCGACCTTGCGGTAAATGTAGAGCATGTCTTCGTAAAAGTTGAATTCTTCGAGCACCTGCTTCTTGAGGTGCTTGTTGTCGAGCCAGACCGGGGCAATGAATCCGGATGGGCGGCCAAAGCCGTGTGCCTTCCAGAGGGCGATGCTTCGGTTCAGGAGCATTTGCGAAAGTTTCTTGTTGAGTCCTGCAAATTCGGCCCCGTTGTGCGAAATGGCGAGCGCGAGCTTGCCGATGGGATTACGCTTGATGAACAGGTCTGCGTTGTGGCGCACACCGTGGAGCAAGATTTCGTAGCCTTCCTGCACGAATTTTCCGATTTCTTCGCGGAAGGCGTCGGCTTCGGATTCAGGGACGCCCCCGATAGAGGGAACGACGGCAATCGAGATGGGTGAACCGGCGGCAGCGGCAATCTTTCGAATTTCTTCGGCGGATTTCTTGCAGTTTTTCACGTTAAAATTATGATAGCACAGCAGGTACTTCTTCTTTTTGTGAAGAATGGCTTCGGCGGCGCGGATGTCGGCAATGTCCTTGTTGATTTCCATAGGGGTAACCTTTTCTATTTATACACATCTAAAATAGAAAAACAGGGTTCGGTAGACCCTGTTTTTTTATTCTGTTAGGCTTATACATCACCTACTTCGCCGGTCTTGACGAAATTCCGAACGGCACGCGTAATGCGCATGCTGCAGAAGTTCGGCCCGCACATGCTGCAAAAATGGCTTGCCTTCGCCTGGCTGCCGGGGAGCGTCTTGTCGTGGAATTCCATCGCCTTCTCGGGGTCGAGGGATAGTGCGAACTGGTCGTTCCAGCGGAAGTCGAAGCGGGCGCGCGAAAGGGCGTCGTCGCGGAACTGCGCTGCGAAATGGCCCTTTGCAAGGTCGGCCGCATGGGCGGCGAGCTTGTAGGTGACCACACCTGCGCGCACGTCGTCGCGGTCGGGGAGCCCGAGGTGTTCCTTGGGCGTCACGTAGCAGAGCATGGCGGTGCCGTACCAACCGATTTGTGCTGCGCCGATGGCCGACGTAATGTGGTCGTAACCGGGGGCAATGTCGGTGGTGAGGGGGCCGAGCGTGTAGAACGGAGCGCCGTGGCACTTTTCGAGCTGGCGCGCCATGTTGTCCTGAATCTTGTGCATGGGCACGTGGCCCGGGCCTTCGATAATCACCTGCACGCCGTATTCCCATGCAATCTTTGTGAGCTCGCCGAGCGTGTCCAGTTCTCCGAACTGGGCCGCGTCGTTGGCATCGGCGAGGCTTCCCGGACGCAGGCCATCGCCCAAAGAAACGGCAACGTCGTAAGCGGCGAGAATCTCGCAGATTTCGCGGAAGTGCGTGTACAAGAAGTTCTGCTGGTGGTGGCGCATCTGCCAGAGGGCAAGGATGGATCCGCCGCGGCTCACGATACCCGTGGTGCGCTTGGCGGTGAGCGGAATGTGTTCCAGCAAGAGGCCCGCGTGAATCGTGAAGTAGTCCACGCCCTGTTCCGCCTGCTCAATGAGTGTGTCGCGGTACAGTTCCCACGTGAGTTCTTCGGCCTTGCCGTTCACCTTCTCGAGCGCCTGGTAAATAGGCACCGTGCCGATAGGGACGGGGCTGTTGCGGATAATCCATTCTCGCGTTTCGTGGATGTGCTTTCCGGTGGAAAGGTCCATCACGGTGTCGGCGCCCCAGCGCACGGACCAGGCCATCTTTTCGACTTCTTCTTCGATAGAAGAGGTGATGGCGGAGTTTCCGATGTTGCTGTTGATTTTTGTGAGGAAGCGGTTGCCGATAATCATCGGTTCGCATTCCGGGTGGTTGATGTTCCCCGGCAGAATCGCGCGGCCCGCGGCGATTTCGTCGCGCACGAATTCCGGCGTAATGGGGGAGCCTTCAATTTTGATCTTGCCCTGGGCCTGCAGTTCGTCAAGGCGCTGGTTTTCGCGGATGGCCACGTATTCCATTTCCTTGGTGACGATTCCCTTGCGGGCGTAGTCGAGCTGCGTCAAGTGGTGCCCGGCCTTCGCGCGGAGCGGGTGATGCTCGGCGTTAAAGCGCAGGTGGTCGAGCTCGTGGTTTGCACGGCGGGCGCGTCCATAAGCCGACGTCATGTCGTCCAGCTGTTCGGCGTCGCCACGTTCCATAATCCACGATTCACGGAAACGCTCGATGCCCTTCGTCACGTCGAGCTTGGCGTCTACATCGCTGTAAGGGCCGCTCGTGTCGTACACGGGAACCACGGGCGTTTCGGGGTCTTCAGTCAAAATTTCGCGCATTCCCACGCGGATGTCCGGGTACATTTTCCCCGGAACATACACCTTGCGGGAATTCATGAAGGGCTTCAGCAAAGAGTCCATTATATTATCCTAAGTGTGTCATCCTGAGCGAAGGGCGTTGCCCGTAGCCGAAGGAGCTAGACTCGAATTACTTTACTCCAATCAGAGACAGGTCGCGCACGGCACCCTTGTCAGCGCTGGATGCCATGGCGGCGTATGCCTGCAATGCCTTGGACACCTTGCGGTCGCGGTTTTCAGGTTTCCATGCCTTGGCGCCGCGTGCTTCCATTTCCTTGCGGCGTTCGGCGAGTTCTTCGTCGGTGAGCTGCACGTTGATGCTGCGGTTCGGAATGTCGATTTCGATGACGTCGCCCGTGTGCACGAGGCCGATGTTACCCTTGTTGGCGGCTTCCGGAGAAGCGTGACCGATGGAGAGGCCGCTCGTTCCGCCGGAGAAACGACCGTCGGTGAGCAGAGCGCAGGACTTGCCGAGGTGACGGCTCTTGAGGTAAGAGGTGGGGTAGAGCATTTCCTGCATGCCGGGGCCACCCTTCGGGCCTTCGTAGCGGATCACGACCACGTCGCCAGCCTTCACCACGTTCGGGTCGAGAATGCCCTTCACGGCATCTTCCTGGCTTTCGAACACCACGGCGGGGCCGGTGAACTTGAAGATGGATTCATCGACGCCAGCGGTCTTCACGATGCAGCCGTCGATTGCGAGGTTACCGTACAGAACAGCGAGGCCGCCGTCCTTGGTGTAGGCGTGTTCGCCGTCGCGGATAGCACCCGTGGCACGGTCGAGGTCGTGGTCTGGGTACATGAAGTTCTGGGAGAAGGCGACCAGGTTGTACTTGCGGCCCGGGCCTGCAAGGTAGCGCTGCTTGGCTTCTTCGCTCGGGTTGCGCTTGAGGTCGTTTACTTCGAGAGCTTCGCCCATGGTCTTCGCGTGGACGGTCTTCGCGTCCTTGTGGAGCAGGCCCATGCGGTCGAGTTCACCGAGAATGCCCATGATGCCTCCGGCGCGGTTCACGTTTTCGATGTGGATGTTGTGAACGGTCGGGGCCACCTTGCAGATGCACGGCGTGTTGCGGGAGAGGCGGTCGATGTCCTTCATGGTGAAGTCGACGCCCGCTTCCTGGGCCACGGCGAGCAAGTGGAGCACGGTGTTGGAGGAGCCGCCCATGGCGATGTCGAGGCGCATGGCGTTTTCGAAGGCGTCCTTCGTGGCGATGCTACGCGGGAGGATGCTGTCGTCGTTCAAGTCGTAATACTGGTGGCAGAGTTCCACGATGCGCTTACCGGCGGCTTCGAACAGCTTCTTGCGTTCGGCGTGGGTCGCGACGATGGTGCCGTTACCGGGTAGGCTAAGGCCCAGCGCTTCGGTCAGGGAGTTCATGGAGTTTGCGGTGAACATGCCGGAGCAGGAACCGCAAGTGGGGCAGGAGTTCGCTTCGATGGCGGCCACGTCTTCGTCCGAAACAGAGCTGTCGGCGGAATCGATCATGGCGTCAATCAGGTCGAGGGCACGGTCCTTGCCGTCCTTCGTGGTCACGTGGCCAGCTTCCATCGGGCCGCCGCTCACGAAGATTGCCGGAATGTTGAGGCGCATGGCGGCCATGAGCATACCCGGAGTCACCTTGTCGCAGTTGGAGATGCACACGAGGGCGTCGGCGCGGTGGGCGTTTGCCATGTATTCGGTGGAGTCCGCAATCAGGTCGCGGCTGGGCAAACTGTAGAGCATGCCGTCGTGGCCCATGGCGATACCGTCATCGACAGCGATGGTGTTCATTTCTTTGGCGACACCGCCGGCGGCTTCGATCGCGCGGGCGACCACCTGGCCCAAGTCCTTCAGGTGAACGTGTCCCGGAACAAACTGGGTATAGCTGTTCACCACGCAAATAACGGGCTTACCAAAGTCTTCCACCTTGGTTCCAGTTGCGTGCCACAGGGCGCGTGCACCGGCCATTTCACGGCCTTCCATAGTCTTGAGCGAACGAAGTTTCGGCATAGTAATCCTCATAAAATAGCGCTGCACCATACAGATGTCAGCTAAAAATTTTGCAGAAATCTAGAAAAATGTCCAAAATTTGAAAAAATAACGACTTGATTAGTGGTTTATATCACTATGTAACGTTTTTGTAATATTACTTTAACATTATATTTTTCGCCTGATTGTAAATTTTTCTAAATTTAGGTGTTGGGAAAAGGGTATAAATAAATGGAAAAGAAGGTCCATCTTATGAAAAATACCAAATTCAAATTAAATCAGATCTTTGCCTTAATCATTCTGCTCGCTTTCGGCCAGGGGTTTGCTGCAATGGGGTCGTGGCGTGATCATGTGAGCAAAAAAACGCCAAATAATCCGACGGGTGAATGTTATGAAATTGAAACGCCTGATCAACTTGCTTGGTTTGCAAAGAATGTGGCTGAAGGCTGTGCCAAGTTGGTTGCAGATTTGGATATGAAGGGTGAAGGCGAAGGGTATTATTGGGTCCCCATTGCGGCAGGAGGAACGGCTAGGGCTGTCAATTTTGATGGCAATGGCCATATCATTCGAAACCTGTACATAAGTGCTGAAAAACTTTTGGAGAAGTACCCTACGCAAAAATACGCTCAGAATCTTGGCCTTATCGGAGCCTTTAAGGGACATGTGCAAAATGTGATTCTAGAAAATGTTCAAGTATATGCCTATGGTAATAATTACAGTACTACCAATACAACGGATCCGGTTAAGGGCCCGCTTTCCATCGGTACTGTTGTTGGTTGGCAGAGTGGTGGTGGTAAGGTTGAAAACTGCTATGTTACGGGAACGATGCTGACTATTGGTGATGGACAGGCTGTTGGAGGAATTGTTGGCAATAATGGCGGCGGAACGATTAGTAACTGTTATAGTGCTGTAAATATCACTGCCAGCGGTATTGCCTATGTTGGGGGAATTGCTGGATATTCGAAAAATTATAACGGTGATGTAACTATTTCGTCTTGCGTTTATGCCGGTGAAACACTTTCTGCTGTTGGAGAAGGAACTGTAATAATTAATGGAAAGGAAGAATACTTTGTTTCTGATGCAGGCGCCATTGTCGGAAACCATTATAATGGCTTGACCACTTTTGAAAATGTTTATTATGATAGCGACATGTTTGATAAGGGGGTGGGCGCAACAATGGGTGGAACTACCAAGGGCGAACCTTCTGGGGAGTCGGAATTAAATTCAGATTTGATAGCATGCACTCTTAACGGCGGTGAAATACAACAAGACGGATCCTGTTCCAAGGAAGGTGCGTGGTCTGCTGGGGAAGACGGTCTTTCTCTGAATGGTTATGGCGCAGATGGCTACAAGATTGTCTTCGATGCTAATGGCGGTTCATTTGCCGGTGGGACGACTTTTGTCAAATATGTAAAGCCTGGCAATGTTGTCAATAACGAAGGGGTCAATGATCCGACATGGGGTGAAAACCATGCTTTTATTGGTTGGGCTCTTTCTGCGGATGCGTCTGAATCGGAAAATCTTGGAAATCCTTCAAAGGACAAAGTGGTCTATGCTGTATGGAACCCTGTTTATACGATTACATTTAGTGCTGCGCCCGGAAAATTTATCAGTGGTGATGATGAAAAGACCGTAAAGATCGAACGCGGTAAGAAAATTTCTATTGGTGACGCATTTGGCAATCCGACAAGAGAAAATTATTACTTTAGAGGTTGGGCTCCAAATGAAGATCCTTCGGTAGAAGAGGCTCTTGTTGACGAAAATACGGGCCTTGATGCCCTTCCTGATGCAAGTGAAAATAGAACATTCTATGCAGTTTGGACAGAAGTCCCTACGTACATAGTTACTTTCCATTCAAATGGACATGGCCCCACGGTTTCCAAGTATCTTGAGGTCCTCGAAAACCAGACTATAGAAGGCCTGTCTGAAGAACAATTTGGAAGCGCTGTAGGATATGTCTTAGATGGTTGGTGCCATGACTCTGAATGCAAAAATGTTTTTAATTTCTCCACAACACCTATAACAAGTGATATAACCGTTTATGCAAAGTGGGTTAAGCAATCTTATCTTGTAAATTATGTTTTGAATTGTGACGAGAATTGTTCAGCAACCAACGCATCTTCTTATACAGTTGATGGCCTTGCGCTTAATGTCCCCAATGATTGGGATGGCCATCATTTTGTTGGATGGTCTGAAGAAAACAATGGTGCGGATGTAAAAAATTCAATTCCTGCTGGTGAGACGGGTGAGAAAACCCTTTACGCCATATGGAATGTCGATGCTTTTACGATTACATACAATGCTGGTGCTTATGGTAAGGGTAATCTTATCCCGATTGTACAAATGAAATATGGCGAGTCGCATACTATTTTAGGGAATCAGTTTACGCGTGATGGATTTACGCAGGAAGGCTGGTCCACAAGCGATGGTAGCAAAGTGGCTGAATATAGTGTTGGTCAATCAATTAGCAATGTCTCGCTAAACCTCTATCCGCACTGGGTCTTGAAGAATAATACTATTGCGGTAAAGGTTGTATCGGCAGAATTTCCGTATGATGGAAAAGAACACGCTGCAGAATGTAGTGTTGAAGGCGAGGTCCCCGAGGGATTTACTATTTCTTCGTCTTCTTCTCCCACGGTACTAAAGGTTTCTGATGGGAAAAAGACGGCATCATGTACTTTGGTTATAGAAGATGAAACCGGTATGGACGTTACTGAATCTTTCACGATTGTATCTTCTAAAGGCTCAATTTCTGTTAAGGCTGCAGAAACGCCGATTGGGGCTTTAACAATCCTTGCGGATGAAAATGGAAAGAGAGCTGTCATCAACGGTACCTATGCAGGAAATGATGAGACTGAAATCACTTCTAATATTGTAGTTAACAGCGTGACATTGGATCGTACATTCAATGCGAACA
>NZ_CALEFV010000191.1 GCF_937877005.1 uncultured Fibrobacter sp.
TGCCCTGCACGCCGAGTTTCCAGCCGCGAATCACGCGACCTGCACCCAGCGTAAAGCCAAAAACCTGGCCGCGGTCACGGGAGCTGTCGAACTTGTAACCGTTGGTAAGCCAGCCGGTGTAATGCACCTTGGCCACGTTGCCCTTTTGTGCGGGTTCGCCTTCGCCCTGCTTGATGATTGCATAGCGGAGACCTTCGGGACCGTTTTCAAACGTAAGCGTCGTGGTATCGGGGAAGAAGTCCATGTTCGCGATGACCGCGTCGTCTACTTCGGAAGAAACGAGTTCCACGCGGAAGACCAAGGTCGAATTTGAAGGAATCATGGAGTAGGCCGTTGCGCCATAGCCCATGGCCGGAGACACACGGAACCAGCGTACGCCGCCTTCGCGCATGCCGTCGAGACCGACTTCCCAGCCCTTGATCATTTTGCCGGCACCCATCACGACCGAGAGCGGTTTGCCCATGTCTTTAGAGGAACCGAACTTGCGACCCGAAAGGAGCCAACCCGTGTAATGCGTCTTGAGCACGGAGCCAACCATGGCGGGCTTTCCGGTGCCGACCTTTTCATCGTAAACCTTGAGGCCCTTAGCTGCTTCGCGCCACTTGAGACCTTCCACGTTCTTGGGGAATGCATCCGGTTCCATCGGCTTGTCGGCGCTGACGAGTTCTACGATGAAGAACAAGTCGGAATATTCAGGAACGCCTTCGAGAGAATTTTCGCCGTAACCCATTTGGTAGGGCACGTAAAGTTTGCGGATTTCGCCCGGCTTCATGCCGACAAGGCCCTTTTCCCAGCCCTGAATAACAAGGCCCATGCCGAGCGTGAATTCAAGCGGTTCGCCACCGGCATAAGATTCCGAGAACAGTCTGAAGCGAGTATCAGAGGGCAGCGGAGAAATGGAATCGATGTAGGTCGCAAGCGTTACCGGTTCTGCGACAGGAGCTTGAGCCACCGTATCGACCGCGGCTTTGGATTCCTTTTTGTTCTTGGACTTTTTCTTCTTGTTTTTAGCGGACTTGTCTAAGAGCGCGGTCGTGTCAACATTTGTCACGCCGGCAACCTGGTCAGAATTGAAATCGTTTGCAAGCCTTAAAGAATCGGCGATACGGAGCGAATCGGCCAGGCGAGCCTTTTCTGCCAAGATTCTAGCACTGTCTAAATACACATAGCTCTTGTAATGCACCCTGATGAGCTGACCGGCCCGAATGGAGTCTCCAGAGCCTTCCCTAACCGTTTCCACCTTAAAAGGAACGGCAAAACAGGCACTACACATCAGCAATACAAGAAAAATCTTCAATTTTAACATAAAATCTCCTGTCCCACAATTTAGAAAATGCTAGTTTTTGAGAGTAACGAATAATTCCAAATGGAATAAAATATGCTATCAGTCATTATTGTCATAGCGATAATCGTGTTGTCCGTGATACTCGCCGCCATCGGCGCGTACGTGATTATTCACAGTTCCGACGAAAAGGACGAACCCAAGCGCGTGATCGACGTTTCGGGCCAGTACGCCGTGGTAGTCCGCCCTGCCCGAGAATCACTCAACGCTGTAAAGCCTTCCGAAGCCTCCCTTA
>NZ_CALEFV010000192.1 GCF_937877005.1 uncultured Fibrobacter sp.
CGGGTTCAGTTCCTTGATTTCCTTGGCGGTATAATGTTCTCGAGCCTTGTCCCAGTTTTCTTTCTTGTAGTACAGGCCAGCCAGTCTAAAGTGCGCCTTGCCACGCATAAAGGGCGTACCGGCCGTATCGGCCAGCACCGCTTCCAAGGAGGCAATGGCCTGGTCCGGGAATTCGGCCTGTTCGTCCAAAAGCGAAAGAAGATTCAGTCCCTGGAAATAATAAGGGTGATCCTTGGAAGCAATCACCGGTTCCAGGGCAAAACGGCTGATATTATATTCGTGGTTACGGTAAAGGCAATAGGCACGCTGGTATTCCACCGCCTTCATGGAATCGTGGTCGGCAAAATAGCGTTCGAATTCGTCGTACTTGGTAATGGCCTTGCCCCATTCATGCTTATGGCGGAAAGCTTCACCAATCAGGAACACGGCCTCGGCGGTACGTTTCTTGTTCTTGGGGAATCGCTCCAGCACACGGGAGCCCTTTTCGATAATCTTATCGTATTTTTGGCGCTCTTCAGAACCGGGCAGGGAATTTTCGCTATCCGGAATACTGTCGAGTCGGGCGGCACGCATTTCGGCTGCCTGCTCATCCAGGCGTTCCGCATTGAACATGTGGTTCAGGTAGGCACAGCAAGTACACCCCTCGAACACGAGGGCGAACATTACAAGCGCCATATAGCGGAATCGCATCACGAGGATAAAGATACAAAAATGCAGGCTAAAAAAAATGTGAGATGTGCGATGTGTGATGAGTGATGTAAAATTATTCATTACACACTCCACATTTCACATCACTCATTAACGTTCTTCTCTAGAATTCATTCAGATACTTGGTGTAGTCGCACAGTTTGAGGCCCGGCGGGAGCGCGGACTTGTCAAAGCGGACCATGCGGACTTCGGCCGGTTTACCCACCACGCGGGCAAGCATTTCAAAGTTGTCCTGCGTTTCCCACACGGCGGCATCGATAATCAGGCCATCGCCACAATCGGTTTCGCCCGTGCTGTTGCCAATGCCGGAGATTCTGGAATTCTGCTTCAGGAGTCTCGTGTAGATTTCGGGCGCGATTCCGAAATGGTTCGAGTTCGAAGAAGAATCGTAAACGACCACGTGGACTTCGCGGAAATGATTCAGGGAATCAAAGACGACCGTGTAGGTGTGCATGTAAGGAGCAACAAAGAACGATTCCTGCCACACGTTCTTTGCCACGGGCCTAAAGTTCCCGATAGAATACTTCTTGAAGAATTCCTTGGGAGTCGCACCGTAGCGCACCACATAATGGCCAAGCATCGTCGAGAAATCATGAACGGCAGACGGGGCCATCGTTTCGCGCAGACTATCGACAGCGCGGTTCAAGTTCGCAGTCAAGCCGTCGTTCTTGTTAATGGGAGCCGGCCTCGTAATATTCGATTCCTGAATGCGCTGCTGGATGTCAGGGTATTCTGGATCGACCTTTTGGATATCCTGGAACTGCTTGCGGGCCAAATCGAACTGGCGACCTTTCAAGTACGCACGGCCAAGAGCTTCCTTGAGCGGCAGGTTTTCGGGATACTTGTCGACCATGGGTTCCAAGATATCGAGCGCCGTCTGGGCACGGTCTTGCGGAGAAAGCACCACGCCGTTACCCGGACCCGGAGGAGACTTTTCGCCCAAAGTAGAGACCGCTTCGCGTGCCGGAGCGTAATCGGGCATGAAGGCCAGAATGCGCTGGTAAATCTTTTCGGCGGCATCGAAATGGCCCTGGTATTCGTCCATGTAACCCTGCAACAGCAAAAGCTTCACGTTGACCGGGTACTGCGAAAGGGCGTATTCCACAACGGCAGCGCAACTGTCCAGCTGACCGCTACGGTGGTAAAGTTCGGCAAGATTTTCGTAGGCGTATATGTTCTTTTAACCGTTGCCGTTGCATCTACTATATTAGCCGTTAACCTAGGCAAAGGCGAAAGC
>NZ_CALEFV010000193.1 GCF_937877005.1 uncultured Fibrobacter sp.
TATCGGAGCGTTGTTTCCGTCTTTGTACTGCTTAATCAGCGCACCGGTCTCGTTGGCGTTGTAGGTCATCCAGCCCCGTGCGCTTTCGATGCCGGCTAGGGCGCTCTGGTAGGCTTCGCGCTGAATCATGCGGTCGGTACTGGAACTACTTTCGGTCGTAATCCACTTGTAGGTGGCTGTTGCCGCAATCGTGGCAACGAGCATGAACATAAGAACGGTGAACAGGGACACACCGTCTTTCATGCGCCAAATGCGCGTCGTCATATTTCTCTTGTTCAAAATCATAAGGTCTCCTAGTCGGTTAGCCCGTTGCTTGGCACGGGTATCACAAGCGTTGCTTCGCCTGATTCGCCTTTTTCTATATCTTGCCCGCCACGCTTGATTTTCAAGCGTAGCTGGAATGCCTTTACATTTTTCTTGTCAATTGTCTTGACGCTGGTCACTGACGGATCAAAAGTGTACATGGAACTTGCCACCTTGATCAGTTTCAGGTCTGAAATTTCGATGGTACCGTTTGCCGCTGTCGGGCTGAACATCGAGAACGTGAACGCGAGGCAGGCGTCGTTCACGGCATGGGTCACGGAGAAACGTATTGTCCGTCTAACTCCGTTCACCTCGGATGTCGAGGGTGGATAGAAAATATGGTCAGGAACATCTTCGAATTTATCGCCGTCAGCATTTCTGAAACCGACAGCCATGTGGTCTTTTTCGGGAACGAATGTTTTCGCTTTTTCTAAGTCCCCGTCAGGTATAGCAACGCCGAATGACAGCTCGTATTCCTGTTTCGGGTCTAGAGAGAAATGGTTGACCTCCGATGCGCATAGAGTTTTCCAGTCGCCATTGACATCGGAGTTTTGGGAGACATAGACTTCGTTGTAATTCTTTATCGAAGGAACTTCGTCGCTGTTCTCGTCAAAATTCGAGGCGAATCCAGTCAGCGATACGCTTGATCCTGGGTCCCCGATCAGGAGAGGCATTAGGTTAGCTACACCGACTCGGCTGGAAAGGCGTATTCCGCCGGAACTTTTGGGGAATACAAGGACTTCACTTGCCAGAACGTCATCTGAGTTTTCTTCGCTCACGCTAGGAATAGCGGGCAAAACCCGAAACAGCTTCACCCCGTCCGTAATGCTAATCGTGTAGTCGGCCATTCCATCCTTGGTTGTTCCGATGGGAGCGCACATTTCGTTGGCATCGCCCTTCACTACGATGCAGCTACGCTTGAGCACATTGTCTTCTAGGAACCATGTGATCTCTTCTACAGCCTGGTACTTGCCGTCTGCATCGTATCGAATGCGCCGCATGACAAATTGTTCAAGGCTCTTGTCCGGGTCGGTATCAGGGTTCTCAGGAACGAATTTGAATGATGAAAAATCTTTTTTCGTGGCATCGGCGTTATTTGGATCCATGTATACATCTTGATAGACTTCGCTGAACTCGTCGTTGTCGCCGTTGTTGACATGGTTTTCCATCGAGCTTTTCGCTCCCATTTGCGATACATCGTCCTTGAATAACGTCGCGATGTTTTCAGCCTCGCGCGACGCCTCGAGCATGTTCCCTGTACGTACGCGGAACTTGGCGGAATCCGAGAACGCTCTTCCGGCCACGATCACGATGATTCCGAGAATCCCCATGTATACTGTCAGCTCCATCAGGGTGAAGCCGCTGCATTTATTCTTTTTCATCGGATCACCCCCGATACTGTGATGGATTGTTCTGAACCTTTAAAAAGCCAACTGACCTTTACATCTACGCGTTTTGCGAATACATGCTCCGTGCCAGCATCGCCAAGTAATAGCGAGGACGATTTGGCCGTGTAGTCGGCATCTGGCGAGACAAACACCTTGGCGTTATAGTTGACGCTCATTGTAGTGGTGCTGGAACCGGGTTGCCCATCCCACTTGCGTTCAATATTGTTGATGATAATCGGATTCAGGTTGCCTTCTTCGTCGGTGCCGAGGGCTGCATCGGAAAGGCTTGCGATGCCGAGCGAGCTAAGCGAATCGATGATGTTCTGGGCGACCTCGGTTGCCCCGTCACGGCCGCGTATGCGTAGTAGCGCCTCGTGATTGCCTTTCTGTAGGTTGAGAACGGCTGTGTAAAGAAAGCCAAGCACAACAGCCGCTATAAGAACCTCCATAATGCCGAAACCGGCCTTTCTACTAGGGCTACGAAGAAAACCTTTCTGTTTTGTTAACAAACATACCATAACACACCTGTACGAGAAGCCTATAGATTCTGCCATTCATCTCCAGATTTCCAACGCGGCTTGATTGCGTTGACGGTCTTTTCCTTGATAGCAAGGCCAAATGTCCCGCCGCCACCCTTGATGCACACACCGCCTTCGCGAGGGGCTGCAGAAAGACCGAAATGCGGAACGAATTCTCCTTTGTTGCCACTAAGCCAATCGTCGGTATTATCCAAACCGCAAGCGCTCATGTCAACAAACTCATTTGGCGGGTCAAGGGTTAGTGTTTCAGCAAGGGTCCCGTGACATCCGGGGGTTCCGTCTGATTGGTAAACGAGAATCTTGCGGTTGTCTCCAGGGGCTTTCACGATACACATTGTTTCTGAAGTTCTGTTTGCCTCATGCGCTATGTGCTCCAAAAAGTTAGCCGTGTTAAGAGCGGCGTCTTTTGTTCGTGTGTAAGAGACTAAACGCTGAAAACCCACAACCCCCATGGAAGAGAGTACTCCCATGGCTGTCATTACAACCAATACTTCGGACAGTGAATAGCCCGACAATTTGCGTTTTGCGTTCTGCATTGCGCGATCCCTTATAAAACCCGACACTTCCTTGAAACTAAAATAGCTTTTTTTTCTCTAAATGTTTCAAAAAATTTAAGAAACGCCCGAAATCAGGCAAATATAGCCAAAAATGCGATAATTTTTTACATTTTATGTAAAGAATCCCGATATTTCTGCCCATTTTAGGAAAAAAACTAAAAACTAGTTTTCGGCGGAACCTTAAATGTCGCCGTAAAACCCGTAATGTAGAGGATTCTTTTTGCAATGACTAGTTCGTGCACACCATGGAAATGTCCGAAGGACCCATGGCTCCGCCTGTCTATCGTCCAACGCCACAAGTCCAGAGGCATAAAAACCTGGTACTTGCGAGAGAACGACCATGGTTATATTAGCTACCGATCTCTAGGAACAACTCAAAAAACGGTCGCTCAGCAATGTCTTCAGCGACTTTTAGTCCTCCGGTTCGCCCTTCCATGGGAAACCCCGACATCCATATTTATGGATCCTCTAATAGAGAAGTTTGTCGCCCGCCCCTCGCTAAAAGCCGAGAGTTCAAAACTATATTATAGAATTCTTCGGCATTTTTCGGACTGGTGCAAAAAAAAGGAAATTTCCGATATCCTAAAATTCGGTGTTGACGAGGCCCAGGATTATTACTCGGAACTTTTTGGGAAATCGGCACGGCAACGCTGCCGAGTCTGTGGCATTTTTCTCAACTGGATTTACAAACACAATAAAATTGACAGAATTCAGCCTTTTAAGCTCATCGAATACAGAAAAACGGTTCGTCCGGCAAGAGATTCCTGGAGCAGCGAAGAAATGCGTCAAATAGTGGAGGCTGCTCCTGACCGGGCTATGCGTATGTTATGGGCTTTTATGGCTTACGCAGGACTGAGGATCAACGAGGCGACGAATCTCAAGGATTCCAATATTCACGACAACGCCATTTACGTTATAGGGAAAGGGGACAAATTCGCCGTTTTGCCTATAGGTAAAAGACTTGCAGACGAAATTTCCAGATTCGGTCCTTTGGGGGACGGCCTGCACATTAGCAAGCAACGTTCCATACGCGCGTTGTGCAAGGTGTGCCAAAAGCTACAAATCGAGGGCTGGGCGTCAAACCACAAATTTAGGCATAGTTTTGCAACAAATCTAGCCGCACGGGGGTGTCCCGTAGCTATAGCAATGCGCTTGATGAGGCACAGCTCCAGCGCCATGACGCTAGATGTTTATACCCATGTGTTGCAAGACGATTTGATCAAGTGGGTTGACACGGATTCCTAACATGGCTCAAAAAATGCACACTCGTGCCGAAGTCCCTTGATTTACGGGGCTTCGGACTTACAAGCTATTTTAGTCTCAGTGTGGTTCCTGGTAATTCGGTAAAACGGATGTTGCTCCCATGTTGAGAAAGAATAGAAAAAAAAGCGGCTATTCACTGTCCGAAGTCCTGGTGGTCGTGACTGCCATGGGAGTGCTTTCTTCCATGGGTGTCGTAGGCTTTCAGAGTGCTGTATCCAATGCTCGTGCCAAGGACGCTTCGACCAATACGGCTAATTTTCTGGAACGTGTTTCGCACGAGGCCAATAGGACCTCGGAAACTCTGTGCCTCATGAAGGCCCCCGGCAACAATGAACACAAGATGCTCGTCTACCAGTCGGAATGTACCCCGGGAAGTCTCGGATCTGCGATTGATTCGCTGATTATTGAATCTCCGAATAAGTTTGTCGCGTTGGACAGCTGCGAGAGCGTCGATCCTACCCTTAGCGCGTTGGATCTAGATGACTGGTGGAAAGATGGTTGCGAGTTCGCGCCGCGTTTCGGGCAGCTTCTGGCGACTCCGCGCAAGGGTGCCGTGTGTATAAAGGGAGGAAGCGGAACATACGCGCTCGCCCTCAAGGAACCGACAATAAGCTCCATCAAGTCGCTCTGGAGCGTCGGTGGCGAGAAGTTCAAGGGACTATAGTTTTTCTGAGTAGGTGTGTATGGTTGGTCTGTTCGCAAAGTTTAATAGTGGCAGGGGGCGTTCCGCTAGGAAGGCCGGTTTTGGCATCATGGAAGTCCTTGTTTCCTCAGTTGTGCTCGGGTTCCTGTATATGGCGCTTCTGAACTTGCAGAAGGGCAACCACGAGGCGCTTCTGCGCATACGCGGCCGTGACGGCGCGACCGAGGTCGCTCAGAACATTATCGATTCGCTCAGTTCGCTAGGGCTTGCGAGCCTGTCGGACCAGGCGCTGGGAATAGACCCGGTAACGGGCAGCATGGAGCCGATGAAGATTACGGCCGAACGCAAGTGGGATGTCCAGTTCGGACTTTCCCCGGACTCGATGAAGGTCGAGTACGAGGCCGACGTGGTCGTTTCGCCCGATGCGGATTACATGGCCAAGTCGTCGTCGCTGCTGCTGGGGGAAGCGGGTGCGGAGCATGTGTACGCGAAACGCGTGGACGTGACGGTCAACTGGTGGTTTAAGGGCTCAAAACAGTCCATCAAGGTTTCGGGGGTGATCCGATGAGAAGGAATAAATGCAGCGGCTTCACCCTGATGGAGCTGACGGTCTACATGGGAATTCTCGGAATCATCGTGCTCGTTGCTGGAAGGGCGTACTCGGATTCTGCCAAGTCCCGTATACGTACGGGAAACATGATCGAGGCGTCTCGCGAAGCGGAAAACATCGCGACGATGTTCAAGGATGACGTGACTTCGATGGGCGCGAAGAGCTCGCTGGAAAACCATGCTGTTGGCGGTAGCGCAAGCAATCCCCTGAATGACGAATTCAGTGCGGTCTATCAGAACGTGTACGTCGATCCCGTGAATGACGACTATTCTTCGTTCGAGTTTGAACCGGAAACCCCTAATCCCGATCCCGACTCGAGTCTCGAAAAGTTCATTTTCCGTCGCGTGCGGTATGGTTCTGATGCCGATAACCTAGGTAAGTACGAGGGGGTAGAAGAAGTCACTTGGTTCCTGGAAGACGGGGTTCTCAAGCGCACGTGCCGCGACGTGCATACAAAGACTGCTGCCCGTGATAGCCTGTGCGCCCCGGAGACGACTAGCGAAGAAGATTTGCCGAAGTTCACCGTGAGTATCACGAACGGTGTCAAGCTGTTCCGTGTGCTGCCTTCCATTCCGAGTGTGAGCGAGGATGTTTCCGGAGCGGGAGCCGTCAATGAATTCCAGATGTTCCCGCCGCCGTCGGGGAGCGGGGAGTTCCGGCTTTCTAGCCGAGTGGGCGTGGCGAACCTGATGCCGCTCGGCCGGATTGGCGAACCCGGAACAAGTGTATCGTTGACCGGATTCGCCCCGAACTTTGACGAGAATAGCGACGATGTTCCCTCGGTGAAAAAATATAACGAGGTCTATGTTTCCGAAAAATCCGATGCGCTGGGTGATTGGAAGACTCTGTGCGCCAAGTCGCAGAACCATTTCGACTTTGTGCCGGGACAGGAATACGAGTTGTCGTTCGGTGTCAGCATCCCGGAAGACGATGAGGAAAATGCGAAGACTTTCATTCCCGGGAAGGATCACATGGCGGTGGGATTCAGGAATGCGGATGGCGACAAGATAGACAATTTGCCCGACCACATTTTCTATCCGCCGTCGGTAAATCAGGCAAACGGCTACAAGCGCACGATGCGCTTTTCCGTGCCGGATACGGTGAAGAACGCCTGCATGGCGTTTACGTTCTCGACATTCAGTCCGACGGCAGCGAGTGGAACCGTCTCAATTTCGGACTTGAAACTGATCAAGGTGGCAAGTTCCATGTACAAGTTTGACCCGACGCTGACCTATGTCAAGAAGATCGACAAGAAAAATGTGAAGGCGTTCCAGCTACGCTTGAAAATCAAGCGCGGCGGGCAGGACCTGAAGAAGGGTGAATCGGGCGAAGCGACGCTCGTAGTGCCCGTGCCGAGCAACGGGCTGACCGACTAGGAGACCTTATGATTTTGAACGAGAAAAATACGACGATGCACGTTAGTCGCATGAAAGGCGGTGTGTCCCTGTTCACCGTCCTTATGTTCATGCTCGTTGCCACCATCGCGGCGACGGCCACCTACAAGTGGCTTACGACCGAAAGCGGTTCCAGCAAGGACCGCATGCTGCAACGTGAGGCCTACCAGAGCGCCGTGGCCGGTATTGAGAGTGCTCGGGGCTGGATGACCTACAACGCCAACGAGACTGGCGCACTGATCAAGCAGTACAAGGATGGCGGCAACGTCCCGATAAAGCTGAATGAACGTCTTGCCGCGTTTGTCCGCGCAGGGCAGAGCTACGACGTGTACTTGGTTGGCGTGAGCGCGAGTCCCGACAATCCTACGTACAAGCTGAAGCTTGCGTCGGTGGGTTATGCGCGCGACAAGCAGGTCAAGCATAGCGAAGTCGCCATTCTGAACGTCAATGGTTTGTATCAGGTCAGGTTGCCGGTAGAGGAGGCTGCCGACACGATAAAGTTCGAGTTTAACTACTTTGGCGGATCGACGCAGGCTCAGGGACACATTGGCGCAAAGTCGATGCTGGTCAATGGCGATTTGTTTGGATCGAACCCTGTCTACACGGAAACGGATTTGATCGTTACCGGAAACGTCGAAATTAGCGGTAACTCGGTGGGAGCCGATGGAACGGCTTGCGTGGGCGGTAGTTTGGAGGCCAAGAACGGTGTATTTGGCAATGACTTCTATATTGAAGGTGATGCAAGAAATTTTGGCTGGCCTTCAGCATCGGAAGCGAAAAATGGGTATTCGGGAACTTCAGGCGATTACAACCTGGCGGGAAATGTCTATATCAATGGAAACTTGGTGCAGGCGACAAAGAATCAGGTTTTCCCCAAGAACTTGTCGCTGAATGGAACCTGGACGACGAATCTTCAGGGATACAATATGTCTGTTACGGGAAATCTGTGTCTGGGAGAGACCGGATTTATATTCCTTCCGACTTTGGACAAGACCTTCAAGGTCGAGGGGAACGTATGGATGCCCGGAAATGTTGGAATGCCCAATAACATCAGTTTCTGGAAGGGTACCATGTCTGGAAACAACTGTACCTGTAACAAATATAAGAGAACTTGTAAAGTCTCATGGGGATGGGGGTGTTGGCAGTACAACGATTATGAGTTGGAAGATACGGATGTCCCTTGCACGGGCAATAGTACCTCTGGGGATCACAATACTAAATATGTAGTCCAATATTGTTCGGGCGATTTGGATTTAAATGCAGATGACGATAACTGGGCCGCTTACGAACGCCTTCGTCTCGGAATGAGTCCTAGTTCCGAAGTGTACATCAAGAATTCTCATTCGTTGACCGACTACAAGGCCATGAGAGACGAGAAAAAGGGCGTGACAAAACTGAATTTCATTCAATCGTGTAGTGGTACAAATTGTGTGACCCCTTCGTACTGGTCCGATGAAACTCTTTATCCTTATCTTAAAAAAGACGCTCACCCGGCGGACAAGCCTAAGGAATATTATATCTATAGCTTACCCGCCGGAATCAACGATGTCGAATACGGACCGTATCACGACGAATTTTGGACCAAGGACATTCATGCATTCTTTGTGAACTTCCCGACGGGACCGGGTGGGAAGAGTGCGAATACGACATATACCAGCTCTTACCATACCCAGGATGATGGTGCGCATCCCGATTTAGAGGGCTCGAATTATTACCGTTTCCTGAATTATAGTGGAGGAAAAATCAAGGGGTCTCCCTATTGCAAGAAGATGGGTGGAAAGAACTTCACTCCCGAATGCGGTGTTGCCCCCTGGTTCTCTAGCGATGGTACGGTTTCTAGGATTTTCCCGGCAGAAAAGCCGTTCGAATGCGCAGAATCGGTCAAGGACTACTGTCTTGAAAAACTGGGCCCCCATAGGCCCGGTTGCGATGGCGCCTCGTACAAGGTGGACGACTTGCTGAAAACGGCATACGACAAGTTTGAAAAGTATGCGAACAAGGGATGTGCCGATGTCACCACCTGGAACAATGACTTGAGTAGCAAGCTGAATACATGCTATACGAACAACACCAAGACCGATGCTATCGCCAAGGAAAATCTCTATAACGGCTACCAGGTCGTGAAGGTAACTCATACTGGAAAGGCGGACCCCACAACCGCATTGAATGGCAAGTTTATCATCATTGTCACGAATAAGCTTGGGCAACAGTCCCTGCCGCCTACGACGGAGGGCTCGTACGTGTTCCTGTATCTGCCCGAGGGCGGAGAAAGCACGGTGCAGCCGGCTGTTGAAAGTGGAAAGTACAATTACTTCATCTTTACCGACCAGGATGTCGCCAGCGGTAGTGGCGATGCGGGCTTCATGTTCAATAATTCCGTTCTTAGCGGTTCCATTTATGCCAAGGCGGAAAACTGCGCGAAGGTTCAGAATTTCAAGGCGCGCAAGATGGAATACAACGAAGCGCTTGTGACCGACCTTCAGAAGAACGGCGTCCTTTGCGACGCGAAGGCTACATCGTGCGGTGGAGCTAACACTCCTACATCTTCGTCGTCTAGCGACCCGACGATAGAACATGGCGACGGTGGGTACGATTCCTACTACATCGGTGTCGCCCCGCAGCTTTCGGTGACCGTAGAATCGCAGTACAAGAACAAGGAAGCGACGAATGTCGAACATGCCCAGGATGTGAACCCGTCCTTCATCGTTCTTCCGCGTATCGTCTACTTGACCAAGGATGCCAAGGGTAAGCTCTCGAATTACTATAACATTGTGCCCTTGAATACGACAAAGAGCGTAACGAATCCCAGTGTCACGTGTAGCGGTATCCCGACAACGGGAAAGCTGACGAATGTTGAGGCGGGAGACCTGCTCGAAGAAGGGACCTATACCTGCAATGCCGAAGGCTCGCTAGTGTCGGCGCAATCCGGCGGAACTTCGTCTGCTAGGATGAGGGTGCCGTTCTGGGTAGTTGTCCGTGGCGAAGGCGGAAGCATTCCGGTGGCGTCCTTTGCGGAGCCGATCAAGGAAGTGAACATCGGGGCCTCCACGGTTGCATCTTTGGTGCTGACCAACACTACTTCGGGAACGCCCCAGAGCTGCCTTGTGAAATTCTCCGTTTCGGAACATGGCGAAGAATGGGAAGTGAAACATGTCGAAGGCAATGCGACTCCGGTTCCGGAAACACCTGGCGTCTATACGGCCACGGTCACGTCGGAAGGGTCGTTGTCGGTGCTGAATGTCACGAACAAGAGCTCCGAAGACGGATCCATTATCTTGAATGTCATTGACGCGGGAGAATGCAATCCGGGTTCGCCCGAAGTGATCTACAACGCGAATACGGCGAGAATTGAACGCCGAGGTCTCGAAGCCTACTGTAGCGGTGACGGCTCCGGTGATGGCCAGTGTTCGCCCGGCGGGGAATACCGCAAGGCGATTGAACGGCCCGATTGCGCCACTGCCGAGGAATGGGTTTCGGCCAAGGGCAATTCCTGCTCCGTCGAGGCGACAAATAACACTTGGAACTGTGCCATATCCGGAAACGTGTCGCTGGATGCCGCGAGTTCCATCGAAGGATGCGAAACGATCATTGTTCCGCAGTCTATTCCGGCTCCGTTAACAGTCAACGAGACATACTATCTGTACGCATCGCTGAAGGCGAAACCCATGACTTTCCATGCGGGCTTCGAAACCGGTGGAGAAATTTCCGGTAACCCCGTCATCAAGATTGAGGTGAAGGACGAAAACGGCACTGAACGTAAATCCAATTGTTCCTATTCGAATTTCAAGGACCCGGAAAACACCTCGTGCGATGTGCTTGTCTATCGCAATTCCACGGTGACGCTCACATTGGATCCGGAGAACCCGAAGGACTTCAACTACTGGAAATGCGAAAGTGGCCCGGACTGCTTTAGCGATGAACCGTTCACGGGCAATTCGTACCTAATCACCATAACGGGTGACGGAAACATTGTGTATGCGCATTTTGGCGAACAGGACAAGCACTGCTTCTTTGACGAGTTCAAGGACGCCCGTGAGAGCGGCGGTACGGTCAAGCTTAATCGCGGAACAGTTCAGTGCGAAGAGAATTCCACGAACTACTGCATCGACTACTGCGAAAACGACGGCAACAAGTGCCCGACCAACCAGGTGACGTCTTCGTTCCCGAATGCAAAGTGGCGCCTTGTAGAAAGGTCGACCGCATCGTGGGAAGATATCGACTACTCTTCAGCCGACGCTCGCATTGCGCTTAAGTCCAGCGCCACCCGTGGCAAGAAGGAATCCGAGAAGAAACAGGCCATTATCATGAGTTCTGTGCAGGCTGGCCTTTATGGCACGCTGAAGGCGCTGTTCCAGCCGCCGCATGAAGGTGTGAGCGCAGGGGACGAGGCTAAGGCCACCGTAAAGAAATCCGGCTTTATCCTACGCTCCAATTCCGAAGTGGATTCGTACCTGATGCTGAACGTGTTTATCGCGTCCGACGGCGTACTCAAGGCACGGCTCTGCGTTAACGGAGGTTCTTCTTGCTCCGAAGACGTGGTGCTTAAGCGGAACGGAAGTTCCTACTCGCCAGAACGGAACCACCTCGTGACCTTGTCGGCAACGATTGAGAAAAAGGTCGGCGAAAGCTACGACGTGCTTACCGTGGAAATCTATTCCAGCGCATGGGCCGAGGAACCTTATTCTGCGGAAATCAAGCTTTCCGATGGCGAAATTTCGGGCGTGACCAATACGGGCGATCTTCCGAACGAGTATGTCGGCTACGCCCTGTCCGACCAGAATTTCAAGATATACGGTATCGGTTGGAGGAGCGAGACCTACAACGCTTCCTGCTGGGATACCTATCCCACCATAAACTGTTCGTTCAAGGCCGCCTATCCGGCAGGAATCGTTCCCGTGAATACCGCCGCGAAACCCTGGGTCGGATTCTCTGCCTGGTTCGA
>NZ_CALEFV010000194.1 GCF_937877005.1 uncultured Fibrobacter sp.
CGGTCGGCATACACTGCAGCAGCGGCAAGGCTTGCAAGTCGAGCGTCTTCACCCTGCCACCAATAGCCACTCTCGTTGTCGTGCGGGATAAAGAAACCATCCTTGATGTTTCCGCCAGTTTTGTAAGCCTGACGGGCGTAACCGAACGGGTTTTCGACCTTGTTTGTAATGGAGATGAGCCAGCTCAAGTGCTTGCGAACGGCAGATAGTGCGGTCTTGTAGATAATTTCACCGTTGGTGGCGGAACAGTCAAATTCAGGGGGGCAAGGTTCGCGTGCGATTTGCATTTCCGCTTCCAGGAATCGCATCAAGGCAATCAGCGGGAGTCCTGCGTCGCTTGCGTGCCAGAACGGACGAGTCTTCGCGTCGTCGCTCCAGAAATATCCGTCTTCGCTAATGCGGGCGGCGAGGTGTCCTGCGCGGCTTTCCATATCGTCCATGTAGGAGGCTTTTCCCGTAGCAAGGAACAGTTCCGTTGCCGCAAGGAGTGCGGTGTAGTCATCAATGATGTTTTCCTTGCCGTCGTCGCAGTAGGCGCAATTGCTATCGATGCTTTGCTTTTCAGAGAGGTGTGCATAAGCTTTCTCGGCTGCAGCGAGGTACTGTTCGCTGGTGTAATCGCCTTTGACTCCAAGTTTTGCCACGCGGGCAAGGCCTGCGATCGCCATGCCGCCGCCTTCGCGGAATGCCGTCTGGTAATTATTGCTCTTGACGCCGTCGGAACCGCTAAAGGCGCAAAGGTAGCGACTTCCCATGCCCCAGTTGTCGAACACGGTCATGTAGAAAAAGCCCTGTTCGTCGAGCATTCTTACCAGGAAGTCCGCTCCGTAGGCGGCTTCGTCTGCGGTCGCAACCTTGGTCGTTGTCGAGGAGAGCAGAGCCGGAATGCGTTCTGCCGTAAAGGCGAGTGCCCAGACCGTAAGCGGAATCTGCTGCGGGTTTAGATAGTTTGCGTAGGAAAGGTGGGAGAGATACTTGCTCACGTCGCCGCTCGCATCGTACCAGCCGCCGTGCACGTCGCGTGTCGCGCCGCCTCCATTGTAGACGGACACTTTCTGGTCCCAGCTCACAATTTGCGAATTCGTGGCGCGGTCGTTGTAGAAGTAGTCTAGCACTGCGCCGAGCGTCTGCTGGGCGAGCAGGTTGTCTCCCACCGTAAATGTTTGCGAGGCCGATCCGTTGGCTAGGTTCAGCTTGTACTTGCCCGGAGCCAGGGCGTCGGAACCGAGTTCAATGGTGTAGAATTTTCCGCTTGAAAGCCATTTGTCGGGGTTGGCTCCTGCGCGGATTGTGCCGCTGATAGTGGATGTCCCCGTGCCGCCGTCGGGAAGCAGGGTGTATGTCGCTCCTTGCAGCTCTTCGTCGCTCTTGACGATTATGGAAATCGGTTTTCCGGTGTCGTAACCGACCTGGTTGATGTAAAAGGAACTTGCTGCGAATGATGATGTTGCAGCAAGGGCGAGAGATGGGACGATGACTTTGTTCATGAAATTGAATATATATTATTGGTTTTTATTTTTCAACAAGCGGTGTTCCTGAAGACTTTCTTGTGATTTTTCATCTTTTTTATAATAAACGCATATTATGCGTTGAATTTAAGAAGGCCTGAATACCATAATGTCTTCTGTTTGACAGAATACATGTCTGTGCGTATGAATTCTTTGTCGAGAAGAGTAACCGGATGTTTTTTTTACGATTCCTAATATGTTGATTTTTAATGAATTATCGACTGATATATCATTTTATACGCAAAAAGTGCGTTAAAAGCATTCTTTTTTGGATGTTTTGTTTCTGGGGTCTTGACCGGCTACTTCGCAGAACCTATCTTTGCCTGCGAAAATAAAACATTCCGAAAAGGTAAAACATGTACTACGAATCTATCAAAGTTTTGGACTGCACCATCCGCGATGGCGGCCTGGTGAACAAGCACGACTTCTCCCTCGAATTTGTGCGTCGCCTTTACACCCTCCTGTCTGCCGCCGGTGTGGACTATATGGAAATGGGCTACAAGAATTCCCCGGAACTTTTTGACCCCAAGGAATACGGTCCGTGGAAGTTCTGCGACGACGATCTGCTCTGGAAGGTGAAGGACGGTATCGAATCCAAGATCAAGATGGCCGTCATGGCTGACGTGGGCCGCGTGAACATGGACGCCGTGAAGCCCGCCAGCGAAAGTCCGTACCAGATGTTCCGCGTGGCAAGCTACGTCAAAAACATCGACAAGGGTATCGAAATGGTGAACGCCTTCCACGACATGGGTTACGAAACCACGCTCAACATCATGGCCGTGAGCCGTGACCGTGGTCCGGAACTGGACGAAGCCCTGCATCAGGTGAACGAAGAATGCAAGGCCGACGTACTTTATCTCGTGGACAGCTTCGGCGCCTTCTACCAGGAAGACATCGATAAGGAAATTACCCGCTACCGCGGTATCGTGAAGGGCAAGAAGTTCGGCTTCCATGGCCACAACAACCAGCAGCTGGCCTTCTCCAACACGATTCAGGCTATCATCGACCACGTGGACTACCTCGACGGTTCCGTGTCCGGTATGGGCCGCGGCGCCGGTAACTGCACCACCGAACTCCTGCTCGGCTTCCTCAAGAACCCGAAGTACGACCTGCGTCCGGTGCTCGACGCCTACCAGGAACTCTTCTTGCCGCTCAAGGAAAAGTACGAATGGGGCTACATCATTCCGCAGATGATTACGGGTATGCTGAACCGCCACCCGCAAGACGCCATCGCCGTCCGCAAGACCGAAGACCGCGACAACTACACCAAGTTCTATAATCATATGATGAACGATTAAAGACCGCTCGCGCCCAATCGTACTAAGTACGTACCCTGAGCGCTCGCTCTCGCAACCGCCCTCGGTTAACACCCGAGGGCTTTGTTGCTCACGGGGAACCGAGTGTCGCGGAAAAATGCTTGCATTTTTCCATGACCGAGGTGACGAGTCGTGGGCTCGCGTAGCGAGGCCCACGACTAATAAGGTGTATGCCACGACGGCAAGTGTGGCGAGTTTATCTAAGTAGGAGTGCATTTTATGCACTCCTTTTTGATAAACGAAGTCACGGACGCGAAGCGTCTATAGGACTTGCCGGCATGGCTGAACCGAAAAGTCGTGGACTTGAGCCCGTAGGGCGAAAGGCCAACGATTAAAGACCGCTCGCGCACTTGATTTGAAAAATCAAGGGCCACGACTAATCGTGAGGCGAGTGCCGCGCAGGAATGCTTGCATTCCTGCATGGTTGAGCCGATGGATTAGGGGCTGCGAAGCAGACCACTAACGCTATCCGGGTCTTAGGGCGGAGCCCTAGGAGAAGGGGTAGTGGAAAACGCGGCACCGCCGCGTTTGTAACGAGGGGGAGGCTTCCCCCTTTATTTTTTTTCTAGTTTATAGCCGTGCGTTCCTGGCTTTTACAGATAGCGTTGCTTCTTTGGATTCCCGCTGTTCTATTTGCGGGTGAGGCGACAGCGTTGCCGGATTCCGTTTCGAAGAAGGAGTCTGTTCCGCTTCCTAGGCAGACCGCGTATACGGGAGAGGGACTTTCGTTTGGCTTTGGCGGAGGTGTATTTGCTCCGCAGAAGGAATGTGACTGCCTCGGAACCTGGCAGGTCCAGATGGAGTATTTTTACCTGAGCTGGTTGAGTAGCGGTGGAAGTGTGCGCTATTTCGGGGGCAATATTGATTCCGATTTCATGCTGATGTATCAGCGTTACAATGTGAATTTGCGCTTGCATGGCACTGGAGAGGGCTTGGATCTGTTCCTGTCCCCTTATTTGGGACTCGAAACGACGAGTATCTCGGAAATCCGGACTCAGGTCTCCGGCGAGGATGTCGAGACGATGTCGCATTGGTGGAACCATGATGGAAAGGATAGAGCGAAACGGGACTCACAGGAAGACGAGTTCGCCAAAGATGCAGAGGAGGTTGAAAAAGAGGCCGACTTTTGCGAGTCGCTCTTTGCCTTGGATGGCTTTTCGGTCGGTCTGGAGGTCGGCTTCGGTGTGAATGTAAGCCGGTATGTGGGGATGACGGGAAGTGTCTCGGTTGAGTATAATTTTTCCGACGCCTTGATGGTAACTACTTCTCCGGGACTTGCCTTCAATTTGCGGGAGGCCTGGCCTTGGGCGAAAAGAATGCTCCGTTCGACATGGATTTCCTTTGAATACGGGTTCCAGATGTACCATAATGATGACGTGAGCGGGTGGTCGAACGTGTTTATTCTGGGTGTCCAGTTCGGAGCGTAGGGTCGACTGGCGCCTCCGGTTTGACATGAAAAAAGCTTTTTCCTATATTTGGGGCACCGATTTTTATCGGAACCCTCCCGGGGCCAATGGTGGTACCTGGGCGAAAGACCAAAGGGAACTCATTATGAGACAATACGAAACGATGGTGATCATCGACGCTATGATCTCTGACGACGCTATCAAGGCCGAAATCGAGACCATCGCCGCTAACATCACCAACGGCAACGGCGAAATCCTCCGCCGCGATGACTGGGGCAAGCGTAAGCTCGCCTACACGATCAAGAAGCGCCAGCATGGCTTCTACGTTATCTTCTACTACAAGGCTGAAGCCGCTACGGTCGCTTCCGTGGAAGCCGCCCTCAAGTTGAACGAAAACGTTCTCCGCTGGATGACCCTCGCTGATTATCCGATGAGCGAAATTGTTTACGACCAGACTCAGGTACAGTCCACCGAAGACATCGTCCCGGTTGACGCAGAAGAAGGGGAGGCTGAATAATGGCTTTTGAAGATAAGAAGCAGGCAACCCGTATCCGCCGCAAGAAGACTTGCTGGTTCACGGAAAACAACGTCAAGTTCATTGACTATAAGGACGAAAAGACTCTTCGTCGCTTTATCTCTGAACGTGGCAAGATCATTCCCCGCCGCATTTCTGGCACTTCTGCCAAGTATCAGCGCATGCTGAACGAAGCAATCAAGCGTGCCCGTCAGATGGCCATTCTTCCGTTCGTTTCGGACAGTCTGCGCTAATAGGAGGATCTAGACTATGGAAATTATTCTTAAGGCTAACGTCCCCCATTTGGGCAAGATGCTTGATGTCGTGAAGGTCAAGGATGGTTACGCTCGTAACTACCTCTTCCCGCGCAAGCTCGCTGTTCGCGCTACCAAGGAAGCCAAGCTCGAAATCGAAAACAACCGCGCTGCTGTCGAAGCTCAGTTCCAGAAGGAACTCGCTGCTGCTGGTGACGTGGCTGCCAAGCTTTCTCAGGTTTCTGTCAACCTCGAACGCCGCGTTGTCGAGGGCGAACGTCTGTACGGTTCTGTGACCGCTGCTGACATCGCTGACGCCATCACCAAGCAGGGCGTTAAGGTTACCCGTGCTCAGGTTGCTCTCGAAGAACCGATCAAGCAGCTCGGTGTCTACACCGTGACGATCAAGGTCTTCAGCGACGTTGAAGCTCAGGTCAAGGTTTGGGTGGTTGCTGAGAAAGCCTAAGCTTTTTCAAAATCACTAGAAATCTTAAAAGCCGCTCCTTCGGGGGCGGTTCTTTTTTAGTGTTTTTTCTATTTTATAGCCGTATGCGCAAGTTTCTTTTTATGGCCTGCATGGCCGGTCTTTTTGTAGCTCAGTCCTTTGCCCAGCCGCGAGACCTTTTTGCGGAATTCGAGGCGGAGGCGGAAGCGGCACGGTCAAGTGAGGCCGTAGCGACGGCATCGAGCTCTAGTAGTGTTACTCTTGCAACTCCGGCTTCTTCTGCGGCGGTTTCCAGTAGTAGCGTCAAGCCGTCTTCGAGCTCGGCTGCAAGTTCTAGTAGCGAGGCAACTTCGTCGAGTTCTGTCGTAGTAAGTTCTAGTAGCGTGGCCCCCGTGTCGAGTTCGATGGTTGCATCGTCCAGTTCTGTCGAAGTGTCGTCGAGCGGCGTCGCCGATTCCGCGGTCGTTGCCCCTGTCGCCGATTCCTTGGCGACGGCTGCCGCAGCCGATTCCCTTGCCGCTGATTCCGTGGCAGTCGACTCCGTTGCTGCTTCTGATTCGGCGGCCATGGATTATGCCGCTCAAAAGCAGGCTGCCATCAATGCGTCTATTGAAGAAGCCCGCAAGCGTGACTCGCTCGCCGCTCTTTCCAGCTCTTCGTCTGTAGTCGGAGCTCCTTCTTCTAGCAGCATGAGCCGCCGCGAGTTGCTCGGGCCGGTGAAGGTCTCCAAGGTGAATGGCATTGATGAAATGAAAGGTCGCTACAAGAGCCCGCGTAAGGCCATGTTCATGTCGCTAGTGGTTCCGGGTGCCGGCCAGATGTATGTGGGTGGTTCGACCTTCACCTATGTTCGTGGAGGTGTGTATCTTGCTTTGGAAGCCGCCTTGTGGGGCGGTTGGTACTACTACTCAATTTACAAGTACGACAAGCAGGTCGGCCATTACAAAAAGTTCGCAAAAACGCACTACTCGATTGGTCGCTACGAACGCGGCATGCGTGACTTGTACAATGCCGATGCGGTGAACTACGAGTCTGAGTTCCGTCGCCGTTACCTGGGTTCCCGGGAATCGTTCTGCGAGGCGATTTTTGGAAATGCGACGATGCATGGTTGCTACGACAAGTCGAACGTGTACCATAATGATGTGGAATACATGAATGATTTCGTTAATAAGCCGAAGACCTTGCGCGGCGAGATGCACAAGATTTCCTTTGAATCCCCGGCCGATGTATACCAGATGATTGCGGAAGATGAATATGTGCTCGGTTGGGACGATGTACAGGATGTTGCCATTGCGACGAGTCTTGGCCTGGAAGATCCCAATTCCGAAACGATGGACCTGGGATCGTCGGATAATCTTTCTGAATACCGTTCCATGCGTAGCAAGGCGAACGATTATGCCGATATGCAGGCATGGTTCTTCGGTGGCCTGATTCTGAACCATATTGTCTCGGCTGTGGATGCCCTGTTTACGGCGAATGCCCACAACAAGGCTCTGTACGCAGAGGATCTTTCGTGGTACGACCATCTCCACTTCGATAGCGGTGTCTCGTTTATTGATGGATTTGGTGTGAATGTGCAGGCTAGCTGGGGATTTTAATGAAGATTGTCTTGGTGATGTTGCTTGCCGTGACTGCCGCCTTTTCGCAGGTGGTTGTTTCGGTGGATGAAAGCGTGAGCAAGAACCAGGACAAAAGCTGGTATTTGGCAATGGGTGCGTCGGCCCTGTTACCTGGTATGGGTGAACTTTATCTGGGTGAAAAAAATTTCGTGCGCCCCTTTGTCTGGACGGACATTGCCCTGTGGTTTACTGCAATAGGCTCCTATGCAATTGGAGAACGCTATATTACGTCTGCTCATCATTATGCGGTGCGCCATGCGGGGTTGACTTCCGATAGCCGGAGCGTTTCGATGCTCAATACGGTGGGCGATTATCGGAGCCGGAGTGGTGTCGCTGGCCAGAATTCATCGCCCGACATGGATGAAGATTATAATCAGGCCCAGTTACGGGCCGGTAAGGATATTGACGAGGACCTCGACGAGGATATCCAGTGGGACTGGGGGTCTAGCGACAATCCCGAGACCTCGGAACATATTGATGAATTTAAGAGTCGTCTGCGCCACTATCGCGTGAGCCGGATCGTTTTTCAGGTGTCGGTCGGCGCCTTGCTTTTGAACCGTGTGATTTCAATGCTGAATACGATTCGTGTATATAGAGCGACATCATCGAAGGCTTTTACGGAACGGATGGAGTTTGTGCCAGAATTCTACGAGGATGGCAGCGGACTCATGTTGAATGTGAAATTCTAAGATAGTAGGCGGTAGACAGTGATTAGTAGACAGAGCTTGCGAAAAAAAATTTCACTTCTATGCATCGAATTACGGGGCTTAATCATCTAACAAATAAGAACTAGTTACTGACCTCTGTTTACTTCAAACTGATTTATGAAAAAATTTGCTCTGTTGCTTGTTGCGCTGATTTTTGCCGCTTGCGGTGGTGGAGATTCTCCCCAAGGTAAAGGTGGCCCTGCAGGACCGGGAGGTGCGCAGGGCAAGGGTGGGCCGGGGGGTAGATTAGCCCGTGAAATTGCAGTCGAAGGTTATATTGCGGAATCCCACCGTGCCTTGAAAGATTTTTCGGCTATGGCGACCCTCGAGGCCATGAATAGTGTCGAACTTTCGGCAGCGACTTCGGGGAGACTCGTGAACCTTTATGCGAAGGACGGTGCTTCGGTACAGAAGGGTGTTCTTCTCGCAAAAATCGATGATTCCGAACTTAGGGCCCAGCTCAAGCAGGCCGAATCGAATGCAGAACTGGCTCGTCAGAAGCAGGAACGCGTCAAGGGCCTTTACGAAAAGGATGGGGTGACCAAGGCTGACATGGAAAGTGCCGATGCATCGCTCAAGTCGGCGGAGGCCTCGGTAGAACTTATCAAGGCTCAGATTGCAAAAACCGAAGTGCGGGCACCGTTTGCAGGCAAGCTCGGTTTTGTAAAAGTTTCGGTGGGTGCCTGGCTCACGACGGGAACCTCGATTGCGACCCTTAGCGAAGTGAATAAGTTGAAAGCGAAATTTTCGTTGCCGCAACGTTATGCCTCGACACTCAAGACTGGCGATATGGTTCAGATCAAGGACGAGGAACGCAATGTTTCGAAGTCGGGCAAGGTGAAGGCGCTTGAAGCGGCCCTTTCGGAATCGAGTCGTACTCGCCAGATTCTAGTGGAAGTGGATAATGCGAAGGGCGAACTTTTGGCTGGGTCCTATGCAAAGGTTCATGTCGATATGCAGACGGGTGCAACCAATAGCATTCCGGTTCCTGCCGAAGCCTTTACGCTCGACAAGGATGGCGCCTATGTTTTTGTCGCAAAGGGTGGCAAGGCCTTGATCAAGCGTGTCGAGACTGGACTTCGTACTCCGATTGCGGTTGATGTGACTGCAGGTCTCGATGAAGGCGATACCGTGATTACTTCCGGTCTGATTAGCTTGCGCAAAGGTTCTGCGGTTCGTATCAGGGAAATTCGTCACAATGCCGATTACGAAGTGGAGTAGGGTTAAACGATGAGTGTCGCGAACCTTTCTGTCCGTCGTCCGGTACTCATGACTGTGATGGCGCTCGTCATCATCTTGTTGGGGGCGTTCGGTGCGTCTAACCTAGGAGTGCGTGAATACCCCAATGTCGACTATCCCTTGATTCAGGTGCGAACGTCTTATCCGGGTGCAAATGCTGCCGTGGTCGAAGCTGAAGTAACCGAAATTCTGGAAGCATCGATCAACAGTGCCTCGGGTATCAAGGCTCTTACTTCGACTAGTCGCGATGGTTCCTCGTTCATCAACATTGAATTTGAAACGGGCATGGACCTGGAAGCGGCGGCGAACGAAATTCGCGACCGTGTGAGCCGCGTGCGCCGCAGGCTTCCGGACGATGTAGATGAACCGACGGTTTACAAGTCCGATAGTGATTCCGACCCGATTCTGATGGTGAGTCTTGTGAGTGATAGGCTCGATCCGATGGAAGTCTCGGAACTTGCAAACAACTTTGTTAAGGAACGCTTGCAGACTATCAATGGAGTCTCCGAAGTGGCCATTTGGGGGGAGAAACGCCCGACGGTGCGCTTGTGGATTGATCCGGTTCGACTTCAGGCCTTGGGTGTTTCCGGTGCCGAAATGTCGGCTGCCTTGAGCAAGGGCAACCTGGAGCTTCCATCCGGTTCTATCGAAGGTAGCGAGACAACGCTTTCGATTCGTACGCTTGGTCGAATTCTTGACCCGAAGGCTTTTGAAAACATCGCTGTAAAGACAGCTGCCGATGGCACTGTGATTCGTATTTCGGATGTGGCGGATATCCACTACGAACCCAAGGATACTCGTACAGGATTTAGGCGTAATGGCAAGAATTCGATTACGATTGCGCTCATGGCTCAACCTGGATCGAACCATGTGGAAATTGCCGATGAATTCTACAAACGCGTTGAAGATATCCGTCGTGAAATTCCCGAAGGTGTGCAGCTCCTTTATGGCCGAGACACCTCGGTGAACATCCGCGCCTCAATCAAGGAAGTGGTGGAGACGATCTTTATTGCGTTCCTTCTGGTGATAGCGATTATCTTTGCTTTTTTGCGTCAGGCGCGTACGACGCTAATTCCGATGGTGGTGGTGCCTGTTGCGGTTGTCGGTAGTTTCTTCGTGCTTTATCTGTGCGGGTTCAGCATCAATGTGCTGACGCTTCTTGCTATGGTGCTTGCGATTGGTCTCGTTGTCGATGATGCCATTGTGATTGTCGAAAATATTTACCATAAGATTGAAAATGGCATGACGCCCAAGCAGGCGGCAGTTGCTGGAACGAATGAAATCTTTTTTGCGGTGATTGCGACTTCGGTGGTGCTGATGGCCGTGTTCGTTCCGGTACTTGCCTTGGGTGGAACGACGGGGCTTCTGTTCCGCGAATTCGTGGCGGTGATGATTGGAACCGTATTCCTTTCGACCCTTTGCGCCCTTACGCTTTCGCCAATGCTTTGTTCCAAGTTCCTGAGCCGTCAGAAGCAAGGCTTTTTCTATAGAATTACGGAACCGTTCTTTGATTGGCTTAATCGTATTTACGCTTTGCTCCTTGGTCTTTTCCTGAAGTTCCGTCTGTTGCTTTTTCCGGTAGTGGGAGCGCTTCTCGTTGCGGCCTATTTCTGCTTCAACAATATGAGCAGCGAAATGGCGCCGACCGAAGATTCCAATGCGGTCATGGTGAACTTGAATATGCCCGAAGGCGTGACACTTACGCGCACGAAGCGTATGGCGGATGCCTTTGCCGACGAAGTGCTCTCGTTGCTCGATAGCAATGAATATACCGAAGTGCAGGCGGGTGCATGGAATGCGGGTAATTCCAGAATGCGTCTATTCCTGAATGACGACAAGGAGGCTCGCCGCCCGCAGAGCGTCATTGCCCGCGAAATTCAGCTGCTCGGTAACGAATATCCCGACTTGCGCGTAATGGTGTTCGAACCGCAGAGCATCAGTACTCAGCGCGGTGGCCTTCCGGTACAGTTCGTACTGCAGGCTCCGAATATCGAAATTCTCCGTACGCTAGTGCCGCGGTTCGAAGAAGAGGCGAGTAAGAGTCCCGTATTCAGCGTGGTGAATACGAACCTCCGCTTCACCAAGCCGGAACTTCACATCGAGATCTTGCGCGACAAAGCAAATGAGGAAGGAGTGTCGGTAAATGATATCGCCCAGGCGGTGCAGCTTGCGATTAGTGACCAGACTTACGGTGAATTCTACAAGGATGGACGTCAGTATGATATTATCGGCGCTGTCGGTTACCAGTACCGTAGTACGCCCGAAAACATTTCGATGCTTTCTGTTAAGAATCGAAAAGGGGAATTGGTTAGTCTAGATAACTTCATCACGTTCTCCGAAAAGTCGGCATCCCCGTCGTTGCCGCGTTATAACCGCTTTAGTGCCGCGACGATTCAGGCGGGCCTTGTACCGGGAAAAACGATTGGTGATGGTGTCGACGAAATGCGCCGTATAGCAAAGCGCCTCTTGAAGGATTATCCGAGTGTGAGTACGACTTTGAGCGGATCCTCGAAGGAATTTGAGGAAAGCTCCAGTGGCCTCTACATCGTGTTCCTGCTAGCGCTCGCTCTTGTGTTTCTGGTGCTTGCGGGACAGTTCGAAAGTTTCCGAGCCCCGTTCGTCATCTTCTTTACGGTGCCTCTCGCGCTTGCGGGTGCGCTCACCTGTCTGTTCATAACGGGACAGACCTTGAACATCTTCAGCGAGATTGCGCTGATTCTGTTGATTGCTCTCGTGACCAAGAATGGTATATTAATTGTTGAATTTGCAAACCAGATTGCGGCGAATACGGGTTGCTCTAAGCTTGAGGCGGCTCGGATGGCGGCGGAACGCCGCTTCCGCCCAATTTTGATGACGAGCCTTTCGACGGTGTTGGGCGCGGTGCCGCTCATTCTGACCGGCACGCCGAGCCGAATTGCGATGGGAATCGCTATTGCAGGTGGCCTCACCTTTGCGACCTTCATGACGCTTTTTATTGTGCCTGCAGCCTATAGCTTCTTTGCCGGCAAAGTCAGTCTTGATGCTATGAAGAGTACCGATGCGAGCAAGATGGCTTAATGCTAGAAGGATTCCCGTAAGTCGATTGTAATGCCGATATGTTTACCGTCTACAAGAGAGAGGTCGGCGCGGGCATGCAGTTTTTCGCTTCGATTCAGGGCAAGCCTTCCGCCAAAACCGACTGAGTAATGCATTTGCCGATTGAATAGCTCGCTGAAGTAGGGTGCCGATTGTAGAGCTTCGCCGAAGATTACTCCTGCAAAACGCCAGAAAAGCGGACGACGCAATTCAAGTTGCCAGATCAAGGTTTGAGTATCGCTCCAAATGCCCGATTCCACGCCACGGAAGCGTTTGACACCGTCGGGTCCGGCAAGTTTTCCGAGTGGAACATTGTCTCCGCGGCTTTGGCGTGCGTATAGGCCTGCCGCAAGTGATGTTTCCCAAAACAGGGGAGTGTAGAATCGCAGATCGACTGTTTCGGTATGATAGTTGAAATCGCCGCCGAAGAAGACTTGTTCGAATGCAGTGTAGTATCCTTTGGTGGGCCAGTTGACATTGTCGTTTTTATCTAGAACGATCAGGTATCCGCTGCCTAGGAAATAGCCATCCTGATAGTTCTTGGGAATGCCCTTTCCGAACTCGTTGTTGCGTGTTTCACCTTCGATAACGACCCCGTAGCGGAGGGGAATGCTGTTCGGTATGCCGAAACTCATTTCGATGGGAACCTTGCCGTAAAAATAGGTGCAGTTATATTCATCGATAGGGTCAAAGGCTCCTCGGGCTCCGCGTTCAAAGAGAGAAAATTGCCATTTGTAAAAACTCAGTTTGGCAGGAATATGTAATTGATCGCCAAAGAACCATAGGTTCGGAGCATATTGAAACTGGAATTGTCCGCGTGTGGTTCCGCGAGCCAGAAAATCCATAGATGAAACATGTTCGCCTTCCTGAAACGGTCTGAAAAATAGAATGAAGATCCCGCCGTATTGCAGCTTGGTTTCTTCGGAGTAGGCCGCGAAGGGAAGGACCGAGAATCGCTGGAAGTTGTCTTTGTCGGTTGAGTCTCTAGAAACGATCGTGCTGTCCGCGGCGTGTGCGAAAATGGCGAGCGTAAGACATGCGATTATGGCGTAAACGAACTTCATGACACAAGTATAGAAAAGATTTTTGTTATCTTTGATTAAACTTCACATTTCACACTTCACACCTCACATTTCGAAGCGAAGCGAGCTAATTATGGCCGAACAGAATAAAGCAGAAAAATTCGTTTTCTACATGTACAAGATGACCAAGTCCTACCCGCCTAACAAGGAGGTGCTGAAGGATATTTCCCTCAGTTTCTACTACGGCGCAAAGATTGGCATCATCGGCCAGAATGGTGCCGGTAAGTCGACGCTGTTGCGCATCATGGCGGGCATCGACAAGGAATTCCAGGGCGAAGCCTGGATTGAACCGGGCCGCACTGCGGGCTACCTGCCGCAGGAACCGCAGCTGGACCCGAACCTCACCGTCAAGGAAAACGTGATGCAGGCCGTTGCCAAGAAGCAGGCCGTGCTGGACCGCTTCAACGAGATTTCCATGAAGTTCGCGGAACCCATGGAAGATGACGAGATGAACAAGCTCCTTGACGAACAGGCAAAGCTTCAGGACATCATAGACGCGCAGGATTTGTGGAGCCTCGACCGCAATATTGAAATTGCGATGGACGCACTCCGCTGCCCGCCGGGCGACTGGCCGGTGACGAACCTTTCCGGCGGTGAAAAGCGCCGCGTGGCTCTCTGCCGCTTGCTCCTTGAAGAACCGGATTTACTGCTCTTGGACGAACCGACGAACCATCTGGACGCCGAAACGGTTGCCTGGCTCGAACGCCACCTCCGCGAATACAAGGGCTCCGTGATTTTGGTGACCCATGACCGTTACTTCCTTGACAACGTAACGAACTGGATTCTGGAAATCGACCGCGGTCGCGGCATTCCTTGGGAAGGCAATTACGCCCAGTGGCTTGATCAGAAGCTCGAACGCCTCCGTGGCGAAGAGAAGGGCGAATCCGACAGGCAGAAGCGTTTGGCCCGCGAACAGGAATGGGTCAAGCAGAGCCCGAAGGCGCGTCAGGCCAAGAGCAAGGCCCGTCTCAAGGCTTATGAGGAACTCTTGGCCGAGGATTCCCGCGAGCAGATCAAGGTGGCGCAGATTCACATTGCGAACGGCAAGCGCTTGGGCGATATCGTTATCCAGGCGGAACACTTGCAGAAGGCCTTTGGCGACAAGGTGCTGTTCGACGACTTGAACTTCAACCTGCCGCGCTCCGGCATCGTGGGCATTATCGGCCCGAACGGTGCAGGTAAGACAACGTTGTTCAAGATGATTATGGGCCAGGAAAAGCCCGATGGCGGTACGCTCAAGATTGGCGAGACCGTTGAAATCATCAGTATGGAACAGGGCCGCGACAGCCTCGATGACAGCAAGACCGTGTGGGAAGAAATCACCGGCGGGAACGACGAGATTATGGTGGGTGACCGCAAGATGAACGGCCGCGCCTACTGCGGACTCTTCAACTTCACGGGAGCCGCCCAGCAGAAAAAGCTCACCACGCTTTCGGGCGGTGAACGCAACCGCGTGCTCATGGCGAAGAACCTGCAGAAGCCGGGCAACCTCTTGTTCCTCGACGAACCGACGAACGACTTGGACATCGAAACGTTGCAGGCTTTGGAACAGGCTATCCTCAAGTTCGCAGGCTGTGCCGTGATTATCTCCCATGACCGCTGGTTCCTGGACCGTATCGCCACGCACATCCTCGCTTACGAAGGCGATTCCAAGGTGGTGTGGTTCGAAGGCAACTGGAGCGAATACGAAGCCGATCGCCGCAAGCGTCTCGGCGAAGATGCCGACAACCCGAAGCCCATCAGGTACAAGACTCTTACGAGACAGTAGTACAATGTGTAATGTGTGGTGTGGAATGAGGAATTAGTCATTCACATTTCGCATTGCGGTGCATGTCGATTTAATTGATGATGAAAAAAGCAGGATTTTATCCTGCTTTTTTCTAAGAGAATCGATGTCCGTATTGGGAAAAGGAAGGTTTTAGGAGGGGCAAAGCCTCTCCTTGTCATAGAACGATTCTCGCTAAGAGAATCGTTCGTACAGCGCATCGCGCTCCACTGGCACGAGCCCTTCGTTTGTAATCAAGGACTTCATGCGCTCGGGGCTCATGCCCACGGGAACC
>NZ_CALEFV010000195.1 GCF_937877005.1 uncultured Fibrobacter sp.
AGCTTGCGGGAGGCTTTGTGTCGGTGAATGGCGCCGTGGCGACTCTTGAGACGGTTGCGCACCGCGGTGACAAGGTGGTGTACCACGTAACGAACTATACCGAGCCTGAGGTCCCGACGGATTTCGAGATCGTTTTCGAAGACGACGAGTTTATGCTGGTGGCAAAACCGGCTGGTGTGCCGGTGCACCACACGGGGCACATCTTTTACAATACGTTTACTTCGATTGTGCGCCGTGGGACCGATTGTGAGACGGCAACCCCGATGCATCGCCTGGACCGCGACACGGGCGGACTCATGCTGTTTGCGAAGTACGCCGAGTCTGCGGCGCGGTTCCAGAAGAATCTGGACCGAATCTTGCTGAAGAAATTCTACATGGCGGTTGTGCGCGGGGACTTCGCGGTTGAAGGAACCCCTGCGGGCGATCCTGTAGATTGCACGATGCCTTTGCGCGAAGACCCCGCGGACCGCTTGCGGCTCCGCATGCACCACTTTGAAGACGGCAAACCTTGCCACACGCGTTTTAGAAAGGTGGGGGTGGGCGAGTTATCGCAACCGGTGGGTGGCGAGACGAAATATTCCGTAGTCGAGGCCGAACTCTTGACGGGCCGCAAGCACCAGATTCGGGCCCACCTCGCCGAGCTCGGGTACCCGATTCTGGGAGACCGCCTCTATAGTTTTGACGGAATCTACTATGAGAAAATGTCCCGTTCCTGGGAACGCGGTGCGCTTGAACCGTCGAACCAGGGGCTGTCAGCCGAAGATCTTGCGACCCTCGGCGGCAATTCTCACATGTTGTATGCTTATAAAGTGGAAATCCGGTTGCCCTACTGGATGGAATCTCGCGCCTTTGAATGTAATGACTATCCGGAAGACATGGCCGAACTGGTTCGAAAAGCGCATTCCGATTCGTAAAAAGCCCATATTAATCAAAGAAAAGGATATTTTTCGAAAAAAAAACCGTTTTTTTGAGAAAACCCCTTGACGGAAGATGTGGAATATCTATATTTGGTGCCGTCGATGAGAGCGATCTCAACGACCGAGTCTAACGACTAGATTGCTTCATAGCTCAGTTGGTAGAGCCCGCGACTGTTAATCGCGTTGTCCTTGGTTCGAGTCCAAGTGAAGCAGTGAAAAAGGTTCCGATGCAAATCGGGACCTTTTTCTTTTATGTTCATGATTGTGAAAAAAAAGGAAAGAATTTTACTAGGTGCAATTTTATATATTTAGAAAGTTCCTTTTTTAGGTGGATTTTATGTTCAAAAAATGCCTAATTGCCTTGTGTGTTCTTGCTGCAATTGCCGTGGCGAACCCTATTTCCATTGAAGGACGCCTGACCGAAATTCCGGGCAAGATTCCGAGCAATGACCTGTACAGCTACGTGTATGTTTTCAAGTACAAGGTCCTAAAGGTGGTGTCGGGAAAGCTCGATGCGAAGGAAGTGCTGGTGGGGGTCTACAATCCGCTGATAGCCCGTGGCAAGGTTACGGACAAGATGGCCGACAAGAGCAAGGGCAATGTAGGGGCGTTCAAGGCAAAGGCGAAGCATACGCTCACGCTGATTCCACTCGAAGGAAACTGGGACGGTGCTGTCGAGGATGAGTACTTTGACGACGAATCTCCGCGTTACCTGGCCGTAGAGGTTAACGAGTAACCGGTGGTCTTCTCTTCCCAGATTTTTCTGTTCTATTTCTTGCCGACTTTTTTGGTGGGCTACTTTGTGCTGCTGCGCTCCGGGGTGAAGCATTCCGGTCTAAATTTCTTTATTACGGTTTTCAGCTACATTTTCTATGGCTGGCTTGAACCGTGGCTCGTCTTTTTAATGTTCGGTTGTACCTTGGTGGTGTATGTGGCGGGGCGCTTCATTTCGGCGCCGCGAGCCTCAAAATTGCAACGGAACTTGGCGCTAGGGGCTGCAGTCGCGGTCAATCTAGGGGCGCTTGGTTTTTTCAAGTACTATATGTTCGGCATGGGAATCATAAACGATGTGGTGTCGAAACTGGGGTGCGAGCCATTCTCTGTGATGACGGTCCTTTTGCCGGTGGGTATATCTTTTTACTCGTTCCAGTCGATGAGCTACGCGATAGACGTGTGGCGTGGCACGGCCCCTCCGGTCAAGAACTTCGCAACCTTCGCCTGCTATGTCGCCCTTTTCCCCCAGCTTGTGGCGGGGCCGATCGTACGTTACAATACGGTAGCCGAAGAACTTGAAACGCGCACTCATACGCTCGAAAACTTCGTGCGCGGCATGGTCTTTTTCTGCTTTGGCTTTGCGGAGAAAATTTTTATCGCGAATCAGGTGGGGATAATTGCCGACCGTGTTTTTGCGGCCGATGCGCCTGGAGTAATCAATAGCTGGTGGGGCTCTCTTGCCTACATGTTCCAGATTTATTTCGACTTCTCGGCGTATTCAAATATGGCAATCGGTCTTGGACTTATGCTTGGGTTCCATTTCCCACGGAACTTTAACGGTCCGTATCGTTCCAAGAGTATCACCGAGTTCTGGAAACGCTGGCATATTTCGCTCACGAGCTGGTTCCGCGACTACTTGTACATCCCGATGGGAGGAAACCGTGTCGGAAAGGCTCGCCTCTATTTCAACTTGTTCTTGGTGATGTTCGTCAGTGGCGTGTGGCATGGTGCGAATTGGACCTTTGTGTGCTGGGGCCTTTATCACGCATTCTTCATGATTGTGGAACGAGCGAATAATAAACAGGCGTTCTACTTCAAGGCTCCGGCCATCGTGCAAATCGCCATTACGCAGGTTATTGTGCTTTTTGGCTGGGTGCTGTTCCGCGCCGATTCCATTGGCGATGCTATTCGCATGTGGAAGAACATGCTCGGTCTAGGGGTGACTTCGGCGGCGGATTCGATTCTTGCTGCAGAGATCTTTACTCCGAGCTGCGTCGTATTTATGTCGCTTGCGGCTATCCTTTCTTTCTGGCGATTCCGATCGTTCGACTGGTGCGACAGGGTGTCGCCTCGTCGTGTGGCATTTGCCCTGCTTATCTTCGTTGTCGCAACGCTTGCTCTGTTTACGCAGAGCTACAATCCGTTCCTATACTTCCAATTCTAGAAGCGACTAAAGAAAAGCGAAATCTCAAAAAAATTGCTCCCGAAAAACTTTCGGGAGCTTTGCAATATCCGGAGGTATTTGGATAATTGATTTTTACACCTTGGCGAGCTTCTTCAGAGTTGCAGCCTTGTCGGTCTTTTCCCAGGTGAAGCGTGCGCCGGTGCGGCCGAAGTGGCCAAGCGCGGCAGTTGCCTGGTAGCCCGGCTTTTTGAGGTCGAGCATCTTCACGATGCCGGCCGGAGAAAGGTCGAAGGTCTTAGAAACGATTGCTTCGATTTCGCGGTCGCTGATTTTGCCCGTGCCGAAGGTGTTCACGAGTACGGAAACCGGCTTGGAATAACCGATGGCGTAGGCGAGCTGTACTTCGCAACGGTAGGCAAGTCCTGCAGCCACGATGTTCTTGGCTACATAGCGTGCGGCGTAGGCGGCGCTGCGGTCCACCTTGCTCGGGTCCTTGCCGCTGAAGGCGCCACCACCGTGACGGCCCATGCCGCCGTAGGTGTCGACGATAATCTTACGACCGGTGAGGCCGCAGTCACCGTGCGGACCGCCGACCACGAACTTGCCGGTGGGGTTCACGAGGTAACGGGTCTTCTTGTCGAGCAACTTGGACGGAATCACCTTCTTGATGAGCTTTTCGATGATTTCCTTTTCGATGGTAGAATGCTTGAGTTCCTTGCCGTTCACGAATTCATCGTGCTGGGTGCTGACCACCACGGTATCGACGCGCACGGGCTTATCGTTTTCGTCGTATTCGACAGTCACCTGAGATTTTGCATCGGGGCGGAGCCATTTGATTTTGCCGGATTCGCGGAGGTTCTGGATTTCTTCCATGAGCTTGTGGGCGAGGCTGATCGGGAGCGGCATCAGTTCCTTGGTTTCGTTTACGGCGTAACCGAACATCATGCCCTGGTCACCGGCACCGGTGTCCAGCGTGTCGGTCATCTCGCCTTCC
>NZ_CALEFV010000196.1 GCF_937877005.1 uncultured Fibrobacter sp.
AATCCACGGTGATACCCTTCGGGCAGGCGGCCTGGCATTCGTAAAGGTTCGTGCAAGTTGCGCAATCCTCCTTGTCAGAAGGCTTTGCTTTTTTTCTATACATTTTTCTTATAGCAATACCAAATATGACACCCATTTTTTCTCTTCAGATCCCTGCCACATTACAAGGTAAAAGAACAGACCTCCATCATTTGTCTACATTAAAAAGCATCTTCATTTTTTTTGCAGCTTCAGGAAAATCAAGTTCATTCACTACAAATGATTGAATGCCTTTTTTGAAAACCAGCCGAACAATTCCATTTTTGCCTTTTTCCACTTTATATGGGGTCGTTTTATCAAATAAAAAAATCTTTTCTCCATAAAGAGTACAAAGAATAAACTTGTCCTTAAGCCACTTTATCTCAAGGACCGTCAGGGAATGACTATAAGCACGAAAAAAGCCAAATGATGCAATCAGAAAACATATTGCCGGAGAATATCCTCCTCTTTCAGGAATTTTCAAAAAAATTAGAATTAATAAAATTAGCGAACAAAAAAATTCTACAAAGATTAGAGGTTTTCCTCCAGAAGTTGCCATCGGATAATAAATGACTTGTTCGTCTCCTTTTTCATCACATTTTATGTTTTTTTCAGTTAATTCACTTTGATTTTTGATTATCTTTTTCACAACCTTTGGGTAGTCACTTTCATCTAGTCGAAATGTTTGCCATCCTTTTTTGAAAATTAGGTAATGATCTCCAAAATTCGTTATTTCAGACTTATAGATCGCCTGTTTACCCAACAAGAATTCCTTTTCCCCATAGCGTGTAACTAATACAAATTTATCTTTGAACCATTTTACCTTCAAAACTTTCTTTGAGAAAAGATAAACAAAGAACGCCAAAAAAAGTTCCATCGGCACGAAAAAGAACCACAGAAAGCCTTTCTCTTCTATCATACACCATGCTACTACGCCCAATATCATAAGGCTTACCATATAGAGGATCGCCATAACGTTTATAACAAACTTGTCGGTTTCTAATTTAAAGATTGTTCCGTCTTCAAAAGATTCATCATCAAAAATTTCTCTTTTTTTAACATTCTTTTTTTTCTTCTGCAATGACGGGGCCTTACCGTAATTCGGATTCAAAGCGTCACACCACAGACAACGGGGCATATCGTCTTCATATTTTCGATTGCATTTTGGACAAATCATTAATATGTACCCTTAAAAATTTGTATACCCATTACAACCGACAAATTCATAATTTAAATATAATCTTTTTTTACCGAACAGACATTATTGATCATAAATCAATCAAAAGTAAGCGATTCTTCACCCCCAACATAAAAAGAGAACTGCCTTTGGGACAGTTCTCTCTTAATGCTTTGGATCCTATCGGGGCTACGCCCCTCCAGGATGACAATGCCGGATATTAATCGTTGCGCTTGCGCCCTGCGGGCTTAAGCGCAGACTCGCGGCGCCTCGGTCATGAGCAAGCGAGCTTGCTCGCGACGCTCGGCTTGCTAGTCTTTCCCGTACACCTTTTCGGCGTAGGTCACGGTAGCGCCGAGGTATTCGCGGTTCATCTTGGCGATGTAATCCACGGTGATACCCTTCGGGCAGGCGGCCTGGCATTCGTAAAGGTTCGTGCAGTTGCCGAAGCCTTCCTTGTCCATCTGGGCGACCATGGCGAGCACGCGCTTCTTCGCCTCGACCTTGCCCTGGGGCAAGAAGCTGAGGTGAGAAACCTTGGCAGATACGAACAACATAGCGGATGCGTTCTTACAGGCGGCCACGCAAGCACCGCAACCGATACAGGCGGCAGCGTCGAAGGCGCGGTCGGCATCAGCCTTGGGCACGGGAATCGTGGAAGCTTCAGGAGCGGCACCGGTGTTCACAGAAACAAAACCGCCAGCCTGGATGATGCGGTCGAATGCGGTACGGTCCACGGCGCAGTCACGGATAACCGGGAATGCGGCGGCGCGCCACGGTTCGATCACGATGGTGTCGCCATCCTTGAACTTGCGCATGTGAAGCTGGCAAGTGGTGGTCGCATGGTCGGGGCCGTGCGGCATACCGTTGATGACGAGAGAGCACATGCCACAAATACCTTCGCGGCAGTCGTGGTCGAAGGCGAAGCCTTCCTTGCCCTGCTTCATCTGTTCTTCGTTCACGATGTCCAGCATTTCCAGGAAGGACATGTCCGGAGAAACATCGTTGATCTTGACAGTTTCGAACTGTCCCTTGGTCTTGGCATCCTTCTGACGCCAAATCTTCAAAGTCAAATTCAGTCCGCTCATTATTTGTAGCTCCTAGTAGCGAGGTGGACGTTATCAAAGGTAAGAGGTTCCTTGGAAAGTTCCGGTGCGACACCGTCGCCCTTGTACTCCCAGGCACCCACGTAGCAGAAGTTCTCGTCGTCGCGCTTGGCTTCGCCTTCCGGAGTCTGGCTTTCTTCGCGGAAGTGGCCGCCGCAAGATTCCTTGCGGTGCAGGGCGTCGAGAGTGAGGACTTCGGCGAATTCGAGGAAGTCAGCCACACGACCGGCACGTTCCAGGTTCTGGTTGAAGGAACCTTCGGAACCGAGCACGTTGACGTTTTCCCAGAATTCGGCACGGAGGGCCGGAATCTTCTCGAGGGCGGTCTTCAGGCCGGCCTCGTTACGGGCCATGCCCACGTATTCCCACATGATGTTACCGAGTTCACGATGGATATCGTTGACTGTGCGGTGACCCTTGATGGAGAGGAGCTTGTGGATGCGTTCTTCGGTCTGCTTCTTGCAGTCTTCGAACGCGGCATCGGATTCGGAAACCTTCTCGAGCTTGGTGCCCGCGAAGTAGCCGCCGATGGTGAACGGAATGACGAAGTAACCGTCGGAGAGGCCCTGCATAAGAGCAGAAGCGCCGAGGCGGTTTGCACCGTGGTCGGAGAAGTTGGCTTCACCGAGAACGAAGCAGCCCGGAATCGTGGACATCAGATCGTAGTCCACCCAGAGGCCGCCCATGGTATAGTGGATGGCCGGGAAGATACGCATCGGGACCTTGTACGGGTCTTCGTCGGTAATCTTTTCGTACATCTGGAAGAGGTTGCCGTACTTGGCAGAGACACCGGCAACGCCCATGCGCTGGATAGCGTCGGCGAAGTCGAGGTACACGGCCTGCTTGGTGTTACCCACGCCGAGACCTGCGTCGCAGACCTGCTTGGCGTTACGGGATGCCACGTCACGGGGCACCAGGTTACCAAAGCTCGGGTACTTTTCTTCGAGGTAGTAGTAACGATCTTCTTCGGGGATCTGGTCCGGGCTGCGAGTGTCGCCAGCCTTGCGCGGAACCCAAATACGGCCGTCGTTACGGAGAGATTCGCTCATCAGAGTGAGCTTCGACTGCAGGTCGCCGTGGCGAGGAATGCAAGTCGGGTGAATCTGCGTGTAGCAGGGGTTAGCGAACAGGGCGCCGCGCTTGTAGGCACGGAAAGCAGCCGTCACGTTAGAACCCTGGGCGTTGGTAGAAAGGTAGTAGACGTTACCGTAACCGCCGGTGCAAAGGCAGACAGCGTCACCCACGTGGCTTTCGAGTTCGCCAGTGATGAGGTTACGGACGATGATACCGCGGGCCTTGCCGTCGATCACGACGAGGTCCATCATTTCGCGGCGGGGGAACATCTTCACCTTACCGGCGGCAACCTGGCGCATAAGTGCCTGGTAGGCACCGAGCAAGAGCTGCTGACCCGTCTGACCGCGGGCGTAGAACGTACGGGAAACCTGCGTACCACCGAAAGAGCGGTTGTCGAGGAGGCCACCGTATTCACGACCGAACGGAACACCCTGGGCGACGCACTGGTCGATGATGAGGTTCGAGTTTTCGGCCAAGCGGTGCACGTTGGCTTCGCGAGCGCGGAAGTCACCGCCCTTCACGGTATCGTAGAACAGACGGTAAACGGAGTCGCCGTCGTTCTTGTAGTTCTTGGCAGCGTTGATACCACCCTGGGCAGCAATGGAGTGTGCGCGACGGGGGCTATCCTGGATGCAGAAAGACTTGACATTGTAACCAAGTTCGGCGAGGGAAGCGGCAGCGGATGCACCGGCAAGGCCAGTACCAACCACGATTACCGTGAACTTACGCTTGTTGGCGGGGTTCACCAGCTTGAGTTCGAACTTGTGCTTGGTCCACTTTTCTTCGATGGAACCACCGGGGATTTTAGAATCAAGAATCATTAGTGGGCTCCTTAAAATTAAGCGTTAAAAGAAACTTCGACGGTGCCAACAGAAGGAATCACGAAAGAAGTCTTGGCGGCTTCCTTTTCCTTCTTCATCTGTTCGTACTGCGGCTGGAGGCTGCGGGACTTTTCGATGAGGGCCTGGGTACCCGGCTGGTTAGCGAGGTAGAAGGCGGCAACGGCGGTGATGCCGAAACCGAGGGCAACGATAATGCTGTAAGCGATACCGGCGATGTCGATAATCGGGGTCCACTTCTGGTGAGCAATGCCCATGGTCTGGAAGGCCGAAGAAATAGCGTGGAACAGGTGCATACCGATCACGAACATGCTGACCACGTAGAATGCAGCCCAAGCCGGGTTAGCAAACATTTCGATGGTGGTGAGCCACATGTCGCGGACGATTTCGCCCTTGTCGTTCAGGTACAGGTAGTGTTCACCGAACTTGAGCATCATGAGGTGCTGCACGAGGAAGCCGAGAATGAAGAGACCGGACCAGATCATGGTGAAGGTTGCGAAAGTCTTCTTGCCCTTGCGAGCGTTGACTTCGTAGTCGATGCCACCGCGAGCCTTCTTGTTCTCGATCTTCAGCTTGATAGCAAGGAAGATGTGGAGAGCGAAAGCAGCCACCAGCACCAGTTCAACAAGATAAATCATCTTGATCGGGAAGTGGAGCGGGTTGAATCCGGTCAGGAATTCGGTGTAGGCATTGTAAGATGCCTGGGCCGCAGCCTGATCGAAATTCAGAAGCTGGAAGTTACCACACATGTGGCCGAAGATGAACAGGGCGAGGAACGCGCCTGTGCATCCCATGATCTGCTTCTTACCGATAGAGGAGGTAAGATACTTGACGATCCATTGCATTGAGTTGTGTCTCCTTGAGGGGGGTTATTTTTGAAACTTAGAGGACGCAGCAGGCCTTGAGGCTCGGCATTTCGTAAGCGTAGCGTTCGTCTTCCTTGAACCAGAAGTCCAGTTCGCGCTTGGCGGATTCGGGACTGTCGGAGCTGTGCACGACGTTTTCGGTCATGGAAGGGGCAAAATCGTAGCGGAGGGTACCGGGTTCCGCCTTAGCCGGATTGGTGGCGCCGTTGATAGCGCGAACCTTGGCAATGGCATTTTCGCCGCCGAGGGCGAGCATCACGGACGGGCCCTTGGTCATATAGGCTTCGAGTTCCGGGAAGAACGGCTTTTCCACGTGTTCAGCGTAGAAACCGCGAGCATCGGCAGAGGTCATCTGGTGCATCTTCACGGCGCAGACGGAGAGGCCTGCAGCGATGTAACGGTCGATAATGCGGCCCATGAGACCGGATTTCACGGCATTGGGCTTGATCATTGCAAATGTCATTTCCATAGTAGGTACCTTTTGTTTGAAAGTATGTGAAATATAGATAATTACTCTTCGGACTCAATTTTCTTCATCAGGTCTTCGGCGAGTTTTCCGCCACTCTTGATGTTGTCGACAAGCCACTGGGCAGATTCCTTGAGTTCGCTATTCGGATACTTCTGGAGGAACTCTTCAAGCACTTCGAGAGCCTTGTCGTTCCAGCCCAAGTTTTCGTTGAGCATAAAGCCGCGACTGAACATGGCCTTTTCAGCATTCGGAGAATCAGGCCACATCCGGTAGTAGGCATAATATTCGCCTTCCGCATCCAGGAAATTTTCATCTTCCGCCAGCGCCACGCCCATTTCATAGGCCACCTTTTTAAACAAACTATCGTTATCGGGGTATGCGTACATGACACGACGATAAACCTGGTGGGCATCATACGCTTTTCCAGCCTTATAGAGCGAATCTGCTCGAGGAATCTGTATTTCCGCAAGCAAATCCGGCTTGCAAACATACGCATCCCCATAATAGTGGACTTTTCCTTTATAAAACGCTTCAGTTGCCAAGCGTTCCAGAACCAATTGCTGCACTTCTTCGCTTCTACGATTATAAATGAGCGGAACGCTTTCATCGAAAGTCTTACCCGCATAAATCATGCGATAGCACATGATATATTCATGCCTATAAAGATTCATCGGGAATGCTACCACCTTACGAAGGTCTTCCTTCGCCTGCTCAAAGGAATATCCCTGATGTATCGGAGAACCAATTCTGTCATACCAAGCCTTCAATGTATCTTCAGAAATAGCATCCATCTTCATAACGCGTTCATAATAGCGTTCTGTCAAAAAGTCCCTGCGGAATTGACGGACAAGCGCCCTAAATTCCCAAGAGTGGTCAAGCTTTGCCTCTATAGCTGCAGAAGCAAAAGCGAATTGATGCGCAAACTTGTCAACAAGATTTTCATGCCATTTCAAAAGCAGCGGATTTTTAGACATTCGGGCAAAACGCCGTTTCAGATCACCTTCGGTCATCAAAGTCTTTCCATTTTGGAAAATCAGTCCCACAGAAGAGGCATATTCGTCAAACTCCACATTCTGCGAGACTCCGACGACACTAGACTTCGCACGATCAAAAGGCTTTATCTCTGCCGGTATGGCCGACTTCAAAAAGAACCGATGATAAGCCGATCCATTATCCGAGCGAACCGGTTCCGTCACGAAACCTTCTTTTTTCCCTTCAAGTATTTCAGAAAGTCTTGACACCATCCCTATCCCATATGGAAGGGCGAAATCCTTCTTAACCTTGCCAACATAACCGCTATCCGCAGCTGTCAACTTGTTCAGGCTTTTGTGATATGCCACTTGTTTGAATTGATCAAGTGTTGCATTTTCAGGAAGAATATTCAACAAAGACACAGAATCCTTCCCCTGAACATGATAAACCTCATATCCAGGAACCGTCTTGAAAAGATCCATATGCCGGTTGTAATAATCAAGCGTATCTAAAGCAGGAGCCTCGAGAACGCTGATATGCTGATCCTTCAGGATGTTATTCTGTATTTCCATCCGCATTTCGCGAAGGTGCTGTGCGACAAAGCTATCCATCATGGCAGTGGTATCTACATCCTTTCCTGTCGAATTCTGCTTCAGGAACGCATCAAACGCTTCTCGATTCTTCAAAACGAAATAATGTTTTGCTACTTCATGACGAATAGCAATGTAATTACCCGTAGAATCATTCTTAAACAACTGGCGATTCAGGTTGTAAAAATTTTCAAGTTCAGCATCCGAGAACATCAGACGATCTGTCGCATAGAATTTCTGAAATACGAGCTGTAAAATCAGAGGTTCCACATCTTTATAATATGTTTCCCATTCCTCCCGCAACTCAGGATATTCCGACAAAGCTCGGGATACCAGGGCAACCTTGGAATAAAGATGACGGAACAGATACCAAGCCGTATCACTCTTTATGGGGCCTTCCGTACTTGTCAAAAGGCTCAGGTCCTCCTGATAAACCTTTTCATCATTTATGCGAGCGAGGAGAGAATCTTTTTCTCCTATTCCATTACAAGCACTCAACATGCACAAAGACACCAATGCGAGCGCAATAGACCATATTTTTTTCATCCGCATCCTCATCAAATCGATTTGGCGAGTCATACCAACAATTTCAAAGCAATATAGCAAAAATGAAAAATCCCCAGCATTCAACTGGGGACTTAAAAGGGGCACCGAGTAACTTAGCCAACGAAGATGCGTCCGTTGCGGAACAGCTGCATCCACGGGCCGTCTTCACCCCATTCTGCCGGGTGCCAGGAGTACTGGCAGGTACGGAACACGCGTTCGGGGTGCGGCATCATCACGAGGGCGCGGCCGTCTTCGGAGCAGAGGCCGTTGATGCCGAACGGAGAGCCGTTGGGGTTCAGCGGGTAGCGTTCGGTGTATTCGTGCTTGCCGTCCACGTAACGCAGCGCCACAAGACCGGTCTTCAGGCAGGCTTCGGCGGCTTCCCGGCTAGCGAATTCCGCGCGGCCTTCGCCGTGTGCGACCGCAATCGGGAGCACGGAGCCTGCCATGCCCTTGAGGAGCACGGCCGGAGTGTCTTCGACCTTGAGCGTGCAGAAGCGGGCCTCGAAGCGTTCGGAGAGGTTCTGCACGAAGCGCGGCCAATGCTTAGCGCCAGGAATCAAGTCCTTGAGGTTAGAGACCATCTGGCAGCCGTTGCAGACGCCGAGCGTGAAGGTGTCCTTGCGGTTGAAGTAAGCCTCGAATTCGGCGCGGGCCTTCGGGTTGAAGAGGATGCTCTTGGCCCAGCCTTCGCCGGCGCCGAGCACGTCACCGTAGCTGAAGCCACCGCAAGCCACGAGACCGTTGAAGTCCTTGAGGCTTACGCGGCCTTCGAGAATGTCGGTCATGTGAACGTCGATGGATTCAAAGCCTGCCTTCTGGAAGGCGGCGGCCATTTCCAGCTCGCCGTTGACGCCCTGTTCACGGAGGATTGCCATCTTCGGGCGGCTTGCGTAATCCTTGATAATCTTGGCGGACGCCGCCACGTCGAAGGGGACCTTCGGCGTGATACCCGGATTGTCCTGTTCCAGCTTGAGCTTGTATTCGCTTTCGGCACAATCCGGGTTATCGCGGAGAGCCGCGATGCGGCGGGTCGTGTCGCTCCAGATGGCGCGGAGATCCGAGAGGCCTTCGGCGTAGTCACCGATGACCAGGTTGTAAGAATCATTGAGCGTACCGATTTCAGAAACGGTATCGCCGAGACCAGCAGCAGCAAATGCGTCACGCACAGCAGCGAGGTCGGCGTTCTTCACCTGCAGCACGGCACCCAATTCTTCGTTGAACAAAGTGTCGATGAGGTTGCCCTTGAGGGCGTCAGCCTTCACCGTCACGCCCACGTGGCCTGCGAATGCCATTTCGGCAAGCGTCGTGTAGAGGCCGCCATCGCTCTTGTCGTGGTAGGCCATAATCTTGCCAGCCGCATTGAGCTTCTGGATGGTCTCGAAGAAGGCACGGAGTTCCTTAGCGGAATCGACATCCGGAGCCTTATCGCCGAGGTTGTTGTAAACCTGAGCAGCGATGGAAGCACCCATGCGGTTCTTGCCGCGAGCGAGGTCCACGAGAACGAGCGTAGAATCCTTATCCTGCAACAGCTGCGGGGTGAGCGTCTTGCGCACATCGGCGCAAGGAGCAAAGGCACTGATAACGAGCGAAATCGGAGCGGTCACGCGGTGGCTACCCTGAGCGTCAGACCATACGGTGCTCATGCTCATGGAGTCCTTGCCCACCGGAATCGTGATGCCAAGTTCCGGGCAGAGTTCCATACCAATAGACTTTACGGCTTCGTACAAGTCGGCGCCGTCGCCTTCGTAGTTCGGCGTGGCCATCCAGTTTGCGGACAAGTTTACGCGGCCCATATCAGGCACGCAAGCAGCAGCCATATTCGTAAGGGATTCAGCCACCGTCATGCGGGCAGCGGCAGCCGGAGAAATCAAGGCAACCGGGGCGCGTTCGCCCATACTCATGACTTCACCTTCGTACGTGTCGAGCGTTGCGCTGGTCACGGCGCAGTCGGCGACAGGCACCTGCCACGGGCCAACCATCTGGTCGCGGCAAATCATACCCGTCACGCTACGGTCGCCGATAGAAATGAGGAACGTCTTATCGGCGACTGCCGGAAGATGAAGAACCCTCGTAAACGCATCAAGCGGCTTTACACCTTCGAAATTCGCTTTCTCGAACGTCTTTTTCACGCGGGACACTTCTCTTTTCATCCTTGGAGGTTTGCCGAGAAGAACCTTGATATCCATGTCGATGGGGCTGTCGCCGAAATGCGAATCGTCAAGCACGAGCTGTCCGTCGCCGGTAGCTATTCCTATGAACGCCACAGGGCATCTCTCGCGTGCGCAAAGCTGTTCGAAGAAATGTTTTGCCGAAGGCTTGAGCGCCAGAACATAGCGCTCCTGCGATTCGCAACACCAGATCTCCATCGGGTTCATCGACGGCTCTTCGTTGTGGATTTTGCGAAGCTCGAATTTGCCGCCGGTCGCTTCGACAAGCTCCGGACAACCGTTTGAAAGACCGCCTGCTCCGATATCGTGGATTGAAACGATTGGGTTTGCCTTGCCGAGATAACTGCATGCGTCGATGACGCCCTGGCAACGGCGCTGCATTTCAGCGTTGCCGCGCTGCACAGAATTGAAATCGAGCGCTTCTGAGTTCGTGCCTGTCATCATGGAAGAAGCCGCTCCTCCGCCAAGCCCGATTCTCATGGCAGGCCCGCCTATCTGGACGATCAGTGCGCCGACTTCGACATCGGCTTTTTTCACTTGACTGCGTCTGATGGTGCCCATGCCGCCGGCGAGCATGATGGGCTTGTGATAACCGCGAAGTTCTCCGGCGACTTCTCCTTCGTAAGTGCGGAAGAAACCGCAAAGCTGCGGACGTCCGAATTCATTGCCGAATGCGGCTCCTCCTATCGGGCCTTCCGTCATAATCTGCAACGGAGTGGCTAAGCGCCTGGGGAAATCGGCATAGACTCGCTCCCAAGGCTGAGGAAAGCCGGGGATACGGAGGTTTGACACCATAAAGCCGCAAATTCCCGCGACCGTGCGCGACCCTCTGCCTGTTGCGGATTCGTCGCGTATTTCTCCGCCGACACCGGTAGCGGCGCCCGGATACGGGGAAATGGCTGTTGGATGATTGTGAGTTTCCACCTTCATCAACTGGTCAAGCGAGTCCTTTTTGAAGGAATACACGTTGTTTTCCGGATTTATCGCGAAAACGTCGGTCTTGAAGCCGGCCACGACGGAAGAATTGTCCTTGTACGCCGAAAGCGTATCCTGAGGACGCTTCTTGTGCGTATTTTTAATCATCTCGAAGAGAGAATGTTTTTTCTTCTTCCCGTCGATTACGAATTCGGCGCCGAAAATCTTGTGGCGGCAATGTTCCGAGTTCACCTGCCCGAACATGGTAAGCTCGGTATCGGTCGGATTGCGACCTGCCTTAATGAAACTTTCAGCGAGATAGTTCATTTCCTTTTCGCTGATGGCAAGACCCATTTCGTCATTTGCTTCGCGAATCGCCTCGACGCCTTTCGCGAGCACGTCAAACGACCTGCCGGGGCGAGGCTCGTCTATGTTGAAAAGGTCTGAAACATCATTATATACTCCCTCGGTCATCTTGTCGTACAAAGCGTCAAGAGCTTCTCCCGAAACAGGAAGCGAAAAAGAATATTTGACACCCCTCTCGACACGCTTGACAGACTTCAAAGCGCAATTTCTGAAAATATCGGTAGCCTTTGAGCTCCAGGGCGAAATGGTTCCTTTGCGAGGAAATACGAAAACTTCATTTTCGCGGAGTTTTGGACAAGTGCCGTCTGCATTGAGAAGTTCCGTAGCCCGTTTAAGGTCGTTCGGGTCGATCTTTTCGCCTGCAAGCTCCATGGCGTACACCCATTTCGCCTCGATTGAAAGCTTTTTGCAGATTCCGGCTTTGATCATCGCGTTTTTAAGCGATTCGAGACGGAACGGCGAATATGCATCGCCACCGATAAGCAGAATCATGGTGTTTTTCTCCTTGAAATAGAGTTTGATAATAAAATTTGTTTCATTTGAGGTAGTATGGATGAAGATTTTTTATAGAAATGTTTTGTTGCTGATTATGAAAAAGTTATTGCTTCTTGTTGTCTTGATTTTTGTGGCTGTGTCG
>NZ_CALEFV010000197.1 GCF_937877005.1 uncultured Fibrobacter sp.
AAAGCCGGAATCGGCGGCTACGGGCGCATTCAAAAGCAAGGCGTCGGCGCCGCTCTTTGCGAGTTTTTCGGCGGCGTGTTCTTCAAAGTGGTCGGTTTCCAGTGCGAACCCTACGATCACTTGGTCGTCGCGTTTTTGGGCGACGCTATCTCGTAAAATATTCGGGTTCGGTTCCAGTTCCAGAATCAGCTGGCTGCGGCTATCTTTAATCTTTTCGGTCGCGGCGACTTTCGGACGGTAGTCGGCAACGGCGGCGCAGTGAACGAGCACGCTTGCACTCCTCATTCGTTCAAGGACGGCGTCGTGCATGTCGCGGGCGCTTCTGATTTTAGTCACGTGAACGCCCTTCGGAAATCCGGCCTCCATCGGGCCTGCGACCACTTCGACTTCGAAGCCGTTGGCGTAGAATACCGAGGCTAGCGCCACGGCGGTCTTGCCGCTGCTGCGATTGCTAATATAGCGCACCGGATCGATAGCTTCTTCGGTACGGCCAGCGGTCAAGAGAACTTTCTTGCCGTAGCCAGGAAGGCTTGCGTCTTGTGTCGGCGGAACATCTTGTGCTACAGGAATTGCCGGCGCGGGGGCGTTACGGGGGTGCCCCCCGTTAGATGGGGTAGCGGAAGACGCGCAAGCGGCTGCAGCGAGGGGCAGGCTTGCCCCTTCTAACCATTTCACGATTTCTGCAGGTTCCATCAGGCGACCTTGTCCGACTTCGCCACAGGCAAGCTCACCTGCAGGTGATTCCAGCACGGTCGTGTCTTCAAAGCCGCGCAAAATTTCGAGGTTGCGCTTTACGGCGGGGGAGTTGTACATGGCCACGTTCATCGCGGGCGCAATGACGCGCGGGCACGTGCAGCTCATAAAGCAAAGGCTCACCGGATCGTCGGCGATACCGCAGGCGAATTTACCGATGACATTTGCGGTCGCGGGCACCACCAAATAGAGGTCTGCCCAGCGCGGAAAATCGATATGCTGGAAGGGACGCGCCTCGACGGCTCCGTTCTTCAGGTACACGGGACACTTGGAGAGGCTTGCAAAAGTCAGCGGGGCCACGAATTCGGTCGCCGCCTCGGTCATGCACACGCGCACCTCAGCGCCCTTCTTTTGCAACAGGCGCAATAGCTCGCAGCTCTTGTACACGGCAATGCCGCCCGAGACTCCGAGCAAGATTTTCTTTCCAGCGAGGTTCATGAAATGAAAAATAGAAAAAAGAAATCCCGCGAATAATCGCGGGATTCCTTAAAGCTTTGTGCTTTTGAAGAAGCTAATTAAGCCTCGGCTTCAGCGTCAGCCTTCTTCTTGGTGGCCTTCTTCTTCGGAGCGGCGGCTTCACCGATGGTGGTGCCAGATTCGCCCGGCTTGTGAGAGTCCATCCAAGCCTTGAGCTCGGCGGATTCACGGTTCTTGAAGTAGTCCACCACGGAGAGGAAGATCTTACGGTTGTTGAGATCGATTTCGGTCACGACAGCCGGAACTTCGTCGCCGACCTTGAATGCATCGGCCGGAACCTTGATGTATTCAGCGGTGAGCTTGGAAACCGGGATGAAGCCTTCGATACCGTCAGCGAGTTCAACCACGACGCCGCGGTCGAGCATACGGACAATCTTGCCCTTCACTTCGCTGTTCACCGGATAGGTGGTGTCGATAGAATCCCACGGATCTTCGGTGAGGTGCTTCATGGAGAGGGAAATACGACGCTTTTCCTTATCGACGGCGAGCACGACGCATTCGACCTTGTCACCCTTCTTGACCATTTCGTTCGGGTGGGTGATCTTCTTGGTCCAGGACATGTCGGAAACGTGGATGAGGCCATCAACACCTTCCTTGATTTCGACGAAGGCGCCGAAGGAAGCGATGTTGCGGATTTCACCAACCACGCGGGCACCCGGCGGAAGTTCGGTTTCGATAGAATCCCACGGATCGCTTTCGAGCTGCTTCATGCCGAGAGAGATGCGTTCTGCATCTTCTTCAACCTTGAGCACCACGGCTTCCACTTCCTGACCGACGGTGAGGATCTTGGACGGGTGCTTGACATGCTGAGTCCAGGACATTTCGGAAACGTGGATGAGGCCTTCAACGCCAGAATCCAGTTCAACGAATGCACCGTAATCGGTAATGGAAACAACCTTACCCTTGACGATAGCGCCTTCCGGATAACGTTCGGCGATGTCCTTCCACGGATGCGGCTTAAGCTGCTTCATGCCGAGAGAGATGCGTTCCTTCTTGTCGTTGAAGTCGAGAACCATGACTTCGACTTCCTGGCCGAGCTGGAGCATTTCGGTCGGGTGGTTGATGCGCTTGTAGCTCATGTCGGTGATGTGGAGGAGGCCGTCTACGCCGCCGAGGTCAATGAATGCACCGAAGTCGGTGATGTTCTTGACGATACCCTTGCGAACCTGACCCTTTTCGAGAGTTTCGAGCACGTCGCCACGCTGCTTGTTGCGTTCTTCTTCGAGAACGACGCGGCGAGAAACGACGATGTTGCGGCGAGCCTTGTTGACCTTGATAACCTTGAGGTCGTATTCCTGACCGATGAGGGCGTTGATGTCCGGGATCTGACGGAGGTCGATCTGGGAACCCGGGAGGAAGGCGTCGATGCCGAACAGGTCGACAACCACACCGCCCTTGATACGCTTCGTGAGCGTACCGCGCACGACTTCGTTGTTTTCGAATGCAGCGTGGATGCGATCCCACACGCGAACGAAGTCGGCCTTCTGCTTCGAAAGGATGAGACGGCCGTCTTCATCTTCGAGCTTTTCGACAAACACTTCGATTTCGGAACCGATTTCGAGGGAGTCCGTGTCCTTGAATTCAGCACGGTCAATGACACCTTCGGACTTGTAGTTCACGTCGATCAAGACTTCCTGGTCGTTCACCTGGCTAATCTTGCCAGTGACGAGCTTGCCCTGTTCGAGGCAATCCATGCCGGCGTAAACGTCAGCGTTCTGCTTACGGAAGTCGGGGCTGCATTCGCCCTGAGCGGCGAGGATTTCAGCGAGATCTTCAGCGGTACCGAATTTGAGATTTTGAGACATATTGTTTTATTGGGTTGCGGAACAAAGGATTCAGGCTACGCCACTACACCTACGTAGTCGAGAATCTTTTGAACCTGTTGTTGGATTGAGATGTGTGTAGTGTCAATTTCAATAGCGTCGTCCGCTTTCTTTAACGGGGCGTTTGCGCGGGAAGAATCCAGGCGGTCGCGTTCGACCAGGTTATTGAGGACTTCTTCGAGCGTCACCTTCTCGCCCTTTTCAAGGAGTTCCTTGTAGCGGCGTTCGGCACGGACTTTCACGTCCGTGACCATGAAAAACTTGTACTTGGCATCGGGGAACACGACGGTTCCGATGTCGCGGCCATCCAGGATGCAGCTCTGCTTCTTGCCGATTTCGCGCTGCTGCTTGGTCATGGCGGCACGGACCGACGGGAGTGCGCAGTAGATGCTCACGTTGCTCGATACCTTCATGCCGCGGATTTCGTTTTCGCGGCAGACTCCGTTGATGAGAATGTGGTTTTCGGAATCGAACCCGAGGGTCAGGTTTTCGAGCAATTTGTCCATGGCGGGGCCTTCTTCGGCAGCAAGTCCTGCGTCGAGGGCGGCAAGCGTCACGGCGCGGTACATGGCACCCGTGTCCAGGTAGGTGATACCCAGGGTCTTTGCAACGATTTTTGCAGTGGTGCTCTTGCCGGTACCCGAACCGCCATCAAGGGCGATGACAAAATTTTCGCCATTTTTGCTCATAAGTGGGCGTAAATTTAGAAAAAGGCAGGACCTGCGTCAAAGCGAACATTGAAAAAACTCCGCAAACTAGGTTGCGGAGCTTTTAAATTCAAAATTTATTTTGCGCAAGCGCGAAATTCTAGGCTCGGAAATGCGAACGCAAGCGTTCGCGCTTCACTCGCCTTACGAATTTTTGAATTACTTGTCAGTGAGGACGGCGACGCCCGGCAGCACCTTGCCTTCGAGGAGTTCGAGGGAAGCGCCACCACCCGTAGAGGTGTGGGTCACCTTCTTGTCGGCGCCGTACTTCTTGGCAGCCGTAGCGGTATCGCCACCACCGATCACGGTGATTGCGCCTGCAGCGGTAGCTTCGACGATAGCGTCTGCCATAGCCTTGGTGGCCTTTTCGAAAGCTTCGAATTCGAACACGCCTGCAGGGCCGTTCCAAACGATGGTCTTGGCGGACTTGATAGCGTTCACGAAGAGCTTGGTGGATTCAGCGCCCACATCGAGGCCCATCCAGCCAGCCGGAATGCCTTCGGCGTCAGAAACAGCCTTCGTAGCGGCATCGGCAGCGAACTTGTCGGCAGCGATGTAGTCGACCGGGAGGATGATTTCCTTGCCGGCAGCCTTGGCCTTGGCCATCAGATCCGGAACGAGCTTGGCGCCTTCTTCGTCAAACAGGGAAGAACCGATTTCGATGTTGTTCAGAACCTTCTTGAAGGTGAAAGCCATGCCACCGCCGATGATGATCTTGTCGGCCTTGTCGAGGAGGTTGTTGATGAGTTGGATCTTGTCAGCGACCTTTGCACCGCCGAGGATGGCGAGGAACGGACGCGGAGGATTGTTGAGCACCTGGTCGAATGCCTTGAGTTCCTTGTTCATGAGGAAACCGGCAGCGCGCTGCGGAAGTTCAACACCAGTCATGGAGGAGTGGTCGCGGTGAGCGGTACCGAAAGCGTCGTTCACGTAGACGTCGGCGAGCTTGGTGAGGCTTGCACGGAATGCCTTCACGGCTTCCTTGTCGGCCTTTTCCTTAGTTTCGGTGCCATCGGCGTTCTTGATCTTGCGCTTGCCTTCTTCTTCGATGTGGAAGCGGAGGTTTTCGAGGAGGATGATTTCACCCGGCTTGATAGCGGCGCAGGCAGCTTCGACTTCCGGACCTACGCAGTCGGAGAGGAACTTCACCGGCTTCTTGATGAGCTCTTCGAGCTTCTTGGCGACCGGAGCGAGGGTGTACTTCATGTTCTTTTCGCCATTCGGGCGTCCCAGGTGAGAAGCGAGCACGACGGCTGCACCGTGATCGAGAGCGTACTGGATGGTCGGGAGAGCGGCTTCGATACGCTTGGTGTTGGTGATTTCGCCAGTCACCTTGTCCTGCGGAACGTTGAAGTCAACACGGATGAACACGCGCTTGCCGGCGAGTTCGAGATCTTCGATAGAAAGCTTTGCCATTGTAGCAATCCTCTTTTTAGGGTTAAAATTTTACGGGCTATAATATAGTAAAAGATGGCCGGAAATTAATGGTGACGTGGAACCGAAAAAAAAGTTATAGAGTCTTAAATGTAAACAAAACTAAACGTATTGTGCGCGAGGCTTTTATCCTTTCATAAATGGTTGTTGCAATTACATTATAATTGTGCAAATCCTTTATTTTTTTTATATATTTCAAAAAAAATTAGACCTAATTGGAGTTTTAAATGAAACGTTCCCTTCTTGCAGTCTTATGCTTGTCAGTCGTTTCCGCCTTTGCAGGAGCTTACGATATTGAGGAATTTGCGGCGAAAGATGCCGGCGTCCCCGATGATTATATCGTCGCTGAATTTGGTGGTGAGCTGAAAGTGGCTCCTGCGGAAGAAGTTGCCACTCTTCAGGATGGTCGTCTGGTCGTTCGCCAGAAGTTCGAGGATCCGTTTGGTGAATCTGAAACTTCCTACCAGCTGTACCAGGGTGGTGCCGGTGACCTCAGCTCCATGACCGCCATGACGGCCGAAGGCGTTGACTACTCCAAGCTCGTGACGGCCAAGGTCTATGAAAGACGTGGCATGCCTGCTGACAAGGATGTCGAGAAGGTCTACTTCGACGGCAAGTCCGTTTTCGCTCCGGGCCTCTCTACGGCAATCGTTTTCATTGATGGCTCTCCCGTGACGCTTAAGGGCGAAAGTGCGGAAGAAGAAACTCCTGTTGCCGCTGCAGAACCTGCCGAATCTTCCAGTGAAGAGGAATGCGACGAATATGATCCGGACTGCGAGGAGGAAGATGATGAAGATCTGTCTGCCTACAAGACTTCCGCTCCGGTAGACAATTCTGCTGATGACCGTGATTATGCCGCCAGCGACGCTGCTAGCGATGTCGGTGATCGTTTCGGTATTGCTGACGAAGTCCGTTTCTGGACTGCCGTCGGTCTATCCGCTCTCGCCGTTACGGGTGCCGTACTTGGCATTATCAACCACTCCAAGTCGAACGAAGCCAAGGACGCTTACGACGAACTGGATGAACTCAACAGCAGCATCCTCACCGTTTGTAACGGTGACCGCAACTGCGAAGACATTATGAGTTCGCAGGCCAAGCGAGACAACTGGACGCTTGCCGACTTGCAGAAGCGTATGGACGAGAATAAGAAGACTCAGGATTCTTATGCGTCGGCCCGTAACATCTGGTTCGCCGTCTCTGCAGTCTCCATTGCTGGTGCCGTCGTTCTCTTCGTATGGTAGTCGAGACCGGAAAAATCTCTATACGGGATTTGGAATTCAGCTGCATCATTGGTACGCTTCCCTATGAACGCGAACAGGAGCAGCCGGTTGTCTTGAATATTTCCGTGTGGCTTGATTTTTCTCAAGCTGCACGCAACGAAGATCTTGCTCATTCAATCGACTATGTCCAGCTTGCTGACGATGTGCAGAATTATGTATCCCAGGCCAGTTTTCAGCTAGAAGAAACTTTGGTCTTGGAAACGGCCAAGTATATATTGAACCACTACCCCAAGACGGTCGCGGCGGAAGTTTCTGTCAGAAAACCATTGGCCATTCCGAACAGTGCCGGTGCGGAATCTTGCATCAAGGTGATTCGTTAAGAGCTCGGAAACGAGCTTTTTTAGCTTCTGAACGAACGATAGCGTAGGGCCTCTGACAGGTCCGCTATTTCAACGGAATCGGAATTTCGAAGGTCGGCGATAGTTCGTCCGACCTTTAGTAGTCTGTAGAAGCCTCTTGCGCTTAGGCCCATCTTGTCTGCAGCACTGACGATAAACTTTTCGGTAGCCTGCGACAGCCTGCAGCATTCCTTTGCAAATTCCGAATTCATTTCCGCATTCGACTTGAACCGTGTTCCCTTGAACCGGATTCGTTGAATGTCGCGGGCGGCACAAACCCGTTTGCGAATTTCCGCCGAAGATTCGGCGTTGTTCTTGCGGCCGAATTGCGAGGCTTCGACGGGCGGGACACTCACCTGGATATCGATGCGGTCAAGGAGCGGACCCGAGATTTTTTCCTGGTATCGCTTCCTTGCTTCGGGAAGGCAGGTGCAGGTTCGTTTGGGATCCATGGCATATCCACAGGGGCAAGGATTCATGGCGGCACCCATCATGAAGCGAGCTGGCCAGACGACGGTGCCGCTTGCGCGACTGACGGAAATGGCTCCTTCCTCCATGGGTTCGCGGAGAGCTTCTAGAACATTGCGGTTGAATTCGGGGAGTTCGTCCAGGAAGAGGACTCCGTTGTGGGCGAGGCTTGCCTCGCCCGGCTTTAGCCGGGCGCCACCCCCCACGAGGGAAACCATCGAGGCAGAGTGGTGGGGGGCGCGGAACGGGCGGACCATAACGGGTTTGAAATCTTCTGAATCGCCCGCAGTCCTTGCGCAGGAATGGATGCGCGTCGTTTCGAGAATTTCGAGTTCGGTCATCTCGGGCAGGATTCCTGGCAGGCACTTTGCACAAAGCGTCTTGCCCGCTCCGGGCGAGCCGACGAGTAGAAAGTTATGGGCTCCAGCGGCGGCAACTTCGAGGGCGCGTTTCACGCTTTCCATGCCGACTACATTGTGAAAATCGGGAATGTCTAGCGAACTCTCGGAAATACGGTTTTTGATATTATTGAAACCGGAAGCTTGTACGGCGTGGTGATGAGCTCCGGATTCCATCTGTTCGACACACTCTTTTAGCGAATCTGCGCAGACATAACGGATTCCTTCAACGAGAATGGCTTCCTGTTCGTTGGCACGCGGGATGACGAGAATGTCTTTACCCTTTTTAGATAAACTCATGGCGATGGAAAGAACGCCCCGAACCGGCTTGAGTAGGCCATCGAGCGAAAGTTCGCCCACGAAAACGAGGTGCTCGAGCTGCGGGACCTCGATTTCTCCGGTGGCGACCAGAAGCCCGATGGCTAGCGGCAGGTCCAGGGCGCTCCCTTCCTTCCGTAGGTCCGCGGGTGAAAGATTTACCGTTGTACGGAATCCTGTCACCACCTTGTCTATGGAGCGAATCGCCGAGACGACGCGTTCCCTAGATTCCCTTACGGCATTGTCTGGCAACCCTACCAAAGTGAATCCAGGCAGCCCCTGCGAAGCGTCGACTTCGACGTTCACCGGGACTGCCTTTATTCCAAACAAACAATAAGAACGGATTCTACGAAACATTTTTTGTGGCGCCTTATGCGATAGCGGCCTGGTATTTTTCCAGCACGCAGTTTTGGATATGGTCGCGCAAGTTCCGGGCCATCGGGCAGCAGATGGAACGGAACTCTTCTCCCTTGAAGAATGGATCGAGCGGATAGCTTACGAACAGCCCGTTTTCGCCGTCCATGACGCGGAGCCCGCGGATGAGCATCTGGTCGTTGAGTACAATCGATGCAAGTCCCTTGATGTGTCCCATGGAAGGTCCTTCCTTGAAGGGGTAAACTTGGACGCTGGTGACGGCAAGGCAGTCGAATTCGCCTTTGGCGTTCCATTCCTTTTTCTTTTCGATTTCAGCCATATAGGCCTCCTATGTTTAGTTTGGTTGGGTGTCATTGTAATGCAAATTCCATGCCAAGTTCGAAAAATGGCGAAATTAGCCTAGAAATGATATCGCCGGAGAAACAATAGTTTGCATTGAGGTGATTAATCAGTGATTAATCACTGATTAATCAGTTTTTCTATCTTAAATCACATGCTTCTGATTCCGAATATGAAATGGGCTGCGAACCAGGGAATAGCCCTCCCGTCTGTTCTTGTCGAAACGGAAAAAACGGCGGACTACTTTGCGGTCCATTTTACCATCGAGGAACCGATGGACTGTTTTCGTGCCGAAGTCAAGGAAGACAATGGCTCCAGCTGGGAGGATTCCTGCGTCGAAATATTCCTGCGGGACCCGGCGAATCCTACGGAATACTATAACTTCGAAACGACCAGTCGCGGCTACTTGCTGGCGGCTCACGGACCCGATCGCAATTCTCGCGTCAAGCTGTCTCAGGAACAAATTAATTCAGTCGTGCGAATCAAGCAATTGGCAAGTGTCGCAGGCAATCTGGTGTGCTGGGGGATGACTGTCCAGATTTCTCCGTCTCTTTTTGGCTTGCGGACTTTTGATGGAGTGACTCTTTGCGGAAACATTTACAAGTGTGCCGATAAGGCAAAGACGCCCCATTACCTGAGCGCATTTCCGGTAGAAACAGAAAAGCCGGATTTTCACCGGCCGGAATTCTTCCGCGAATTTTAATTCGGCGGTTATTTCATCTTGATTTTCATTTCAAAGACCTGGCGACCTGCGTCGTCCTCAATCTTCATGTAAGTGGCGCCCATCTTGTCGGCGCGGAATACGGTGACTTCTTGCCCCTCGTGCGTTTCTCCCATGAAGTGCACCTCGAGCATCGAGGGAATGCAAAGTTCCAGATCTTCCGAAGAGAACACGTTCAGCGCGAGCTTCACGTACTCGATGTTGTTCATGTGGTGCGACATGTCGATATGCTGGGGCAGCACCTTCTGGCGGTAAACCTCCACATATTCCGCGGGTTCCACCGGGAACTTCGTGAACTTGTTGTCCATGAACGGTTCCGGGGCGCCTTCCGTCGGGAAGTCGACCGCAGAAAGTTTCACGGGGCGGTGACGTTCAAGGTCAAGGCAGCAGGCCTCCTGCACGGCGAGGATAATCGGTTCGCCTTCCAGCGTCGTGACGGCGGTGTTCTCGTAAGTGCGGATAGGCGCGTTATCGGCGGGGAACGATGTGGTAACCACCTTGTCGCGCCAGAACGGGCGCTGGAAGAACTTGAATTTCGCCTTGTAGATAACCCAGTAGGCACCCTTCTCGTGAACGCAGAAGTTGTCCTGCCTGATGGCGCCGAAATTCTCGGTGAAGTTGTCCTGCACCATGAGCACCGTCTGCGCGATGCCCATCTTGCCCGAAACGTCGATGTATGCCGAGGTGATGGTGCGTTGTTTCTGGAAAACGAGCGGATTCTTTGCAAGTGCGTAAATATCGATCATATTTTTAATATAACAAAAAAGGACCGCCGAGGCAGTCCAGATAAATTAGTTTCCGAAAGTTCGGCTAGATTTTTTTGAGCACGAGCAGGTGACCTGGTGCCTTGGCGGGATCAAGTCGCACAAAGTTCCTGTTGCCACGCCATACGAAACTTTCGTCGGTAATCAGGTCCTTCAAGAAGAAGAAGGAGTCCTGATTGAGTCCGAGCTTTGCCATGTCAAGTTCCACCATGCCTTCCTGGGCGTTTTCCATGTCCATGTTGCATACGCAGAGGATTACGTCGTCACCGGATTTCTTGGAATACACCATCAGCTGGTCGTTGGCGCAGTAGTGGAAGTCGAGGTTGTCGTATTCCTGCAGGGCCACATGTTCCTGGCGGGCGGTGTTCACGCGGCGCACAAAGTCCTGGATGCCGGGGCCCTTCCAGTTGTGGACCTTGTACTGGTACTTTTCGCTGTCGGCAAGTTCTTCCTTGACCGGCGAGGGGATGTTTTCGCACAGCTCGTAGCCGTTGTACATGCCCGTAAGGCTCGAAAGCGTACCCGCGAGGAAGTAGCGCTGCTTGAACGCGTTCGGACCCTTGTAAGCAAGGTACTTCGGGAAAATGTCCGGAGTCGTCGGAAAGAAGATTCCGCGCATGTATTCCTTGGCATCGCTCTGGGTAAGTTCCTTGAGGTATTGCTCGAATTCCCACTTGGCAGAGCGCCATGCGAAATACGTATAGCTCATGTCGAAACCGGACTTTGCGAGGCGATGCATCATCTTCGGGCGCGTGAACGCTTCGGCGAGGAACACGAGTTCCGGACGCTTTTCCTTGACGTCTGCAATCAGCCATTCCCAGAACGGGAAGGGCTTTGTGTGCGGGTTGTCGATACGGAAAATTTCAATGCCCTTGTCGGCCCAGAACAAGATAATGTTTTCGATTTCTTTCCACAGGGCCTTGTAGTTCTTGTTGTAG
>NZ_CALEFV010000198.1 GCF_937877005.1 uncultured Fibrobacter sp.
ATGCGGGCGATACCTTGAAGGTGCACCGCGATTACGTGATGGACAAGTCGCGCGGTTACTTGAAGAACTACATGCCTTCGGAACTGGCTTGGCGCGTGAAGTCTGTGGATATGGCTGCCATTGATCGCGAAGTAAAGACTATCGAAGGCCTTGAAGACGGCTACGATTCCCTGCTTGCCCGTATTCCGATGCCCGAAGTGTGGCGCAAGCAGCTTTTGAATCCGGATTACAAGCCGCACTTGAGACGCTTGGAAAAGCACCGCTGGGAAATGGACCACATGCTTTTGGGCGAAGTGCCGACCAAGGGTAACATTACGCAGATGCTCAAGGACCAGGGCCGCTTGAACTTTGCCTTGATTCAGGTGGATTCCGTGGTGGTGAAGGGCTTTGAAAACCGCGACCATCGCCGCTGCCTGGACTATGTGGTGTACCTGCAGGAAAAGGAAAACTTCCCGTACTACATTTGGGAACAGCACGTGAATAGCGGCATTGTTCCCGAACAGTTCAAGAAGTACAATAAGGGTTTGAAGGCGGAATACCAGACCCAGTTCGAGGTCATGATTGACCCGACGACGGGCGTGCCTTGCCAGGAACGTGAAGTCAAGGTCGGAACGCATACCATGGTGAACCCCGACACGAAGGACACAGCGACCTTCAAGAGCCAGATTACACTCGAAAGACTGTATACGATCAAGAAAGCGGAAGAGAATGAATAATTAGTGATGTGAGATGTGTAATTATTAATTGTTCATTATTCATTTCACATTTCACATTGCACATTTTAATGGCCTATGCGTAAGTTTTTTTGTGTACAATTGTTTTTCCTTGTGGCTCTCGCCATGGTGGGCTGTGCCACGCATCCGTCGCCGCAACAGACGATGGTCGATGACCGTTACATGGTCTACAAGGAAATGGAGAAGGCATACCGCGCAGCCGAAGAAGAATACATGAACTTGCTCTTTAACATTGAGCGCATGCCCGAAGAAGAAGAGCTGTGGATCATGAAGCGCGACAAGATGCTGGAGTTGATGCAGTTGAAGGAACTGATGCTCAATGCTCGCGCGGAACTGGACCAGGCCATGCAGGAATGGGAGCGGCATATGCTGGACTTGCAGGCCGAACAGAAGAAGGCGCAGGTCAAACCCTACAATCCGAACTTTACGGGTAAGGACGGCCAGCGCACAAGTCCGGGACAGTTGCTCCCCGGCGAAGTCAAGCCCAAACAAAAATACGGCGAACTCTAGTCCGCCCGTTGGCTATTGCCAACTATTTACAAATCCCATTCCAATGGCGAATTTGATTCGAGTGGGGGCGATGCTTTCGGGTATTGCCGGAAGGTCAATGGGCGTAAGCTTTTTACCCCCATGCAAATTCTCGTCTTCGTCGATGCGGTTCAGACCGCGGGCGAGCGTGAGCGAGATGTCGAACGGCACGCTGTAGAAGATTCGGTTGCTCATGCGGAAGGTTAAGCCCACGGAGCGGTCCCAGAAACGGTGGTCGGTGAACTTGTCGGTGTCGAACCACTTGCCGTTCCAGGCGGCGCCCATCTGCGAGAACAAGTCGATGTAGAAACTGCGGGTCTCGAATATCCATGCGCTCTTGCGCCAGTCGTCGTAAACGGGGTAGAGGTAATGGAGTTCGGCAATGGCGGTGCGCATGCCG
>NZ_CALEFV010000199.1 GCF_937877005.1 uncultured Fibrobacter sp.
CGCGGGAATAGCTCAGTTGGTAGAGCACGACCTTGCCAAGGTCGGGGTCGAGGGTCCGAGTCCCTTTTCCCGCTCTAAAACGAGAAGACACCTATAAGGTGTCTTTTTCGTTTTATATTGAGAACGGACCGAACACGAGAAGAGGGGCCGCATAATTTGGCTTATGCTCGAAGTGCGAAAAGGCAAATTTTGCGCTCGGGGCGAGCGTGCGAGCATCGAGCCCGGCGGGTTAGGACGCAACCTTGCGTTAGCAAGGATTCTTGCGGACTAACAGTCCCTTTTCCCGCTCTAAAAAGAAAACCACTCCCTTGAGTGGTTTTCTTTTTTTATGGTCGAATTGGCTTGAATCCGAGAAAGGCTATTTATCGTGATAACTTGTGATTCATGTGCGCTTCTACCACATTGACCACATAATCCCCGAGTTTTTCGCAATCATTCACTACATCCATGTAGTGCACGCCCATCTGATAGCTATAACGCTGGGCATTGATGTCCTTTACATTCAATTCCTTAAGCAACTTGCGATAATCATTTATTTCGTTTTCAATATTTAAAGTGCGATTCACATCCACCTGATGTTCATCACCAATAACAGCAAGCATCTGCGTTAGAGCGTCATCACCCAAATGCATTATATGCTTGATTCGGTTATACTGTTCTTCGGTAAAGTCATCCTTGCTCTGGAATTTATGGCGGATGGCTCGAGCCATGTTGTAGCAGGCATCGCCGATACTCTCGATTTCGGAAATTTCCCTAAGCATGCATTGGATGTTCGTCTTACTTTCAGGACTCAGACGTCCTTCGCTTACCTTGTTCAAATAGTTCGCAATTTCGATTTCCATCCGGTCACTAATATCCTCGTATTTTTCAATACGAGCAAACAGCTTAGCAAAATCCGCTTCGTCCTTCATCACGAGCAGATCGGGCACAAAGCGGAACATTTTCTGCGTGCGCTCGGCAAAAAGATTGATTTCCTTACGGGCCTCAAACAACGAGAGTTCTGCTGTACTCATGAGACCACCGCTGATAAACTTGATGCGGAAATCTTCGCCGTCTTCCTTTTCCTTGATTATCTTGCAGATAATTTTTTCCATCGGCTTGATAAACCAAATGAGGATAGCCACGTTGCACAGGTTAAACGCAGTGTGGAATCCGGAAAGTGCATATGTTACGCGTACACCAGCTCGTGCAATCTCTTCTTGAGTCTGCGGAACGAAGTTCGGGTCGAAGCCCACGACATGGCAGACCACATTCACGAACGGGTGGAAGATGATAAGTACCCATACCACACCGAAAACATTGAACAACATATGCGCAAGTGCCGCACGCCGAGCCTGCGTACTCGCCGAAAGCGCCGCAAGATTCGAAGTGACCGTAGTACCGATGTTTTCACCCATAACAAGTGCAATGCCCTGGTAAATCGGGAGAACTCCGCTACTGCACAGGAGGAGCGTTATTGCCATGATGGCCGCAGAGGACTGCACGCACATCGTGAGGAAACTTCCCAGAAGCAGGAACAGGAGCGTCGAGAAGATTCCCCAGTTGCCGCATGCAGCAAAGAAGTCGATAACCGCCTGGTTGTGCGAAAGATCCATCGCCACAGCATTCTCGCGGAGGGTCGTAAGACCCAGGAACATGAAAGAGAATCCGAACACGAATTCACCGAAGCTCTTTACGCTGTTCTTGCGCACATACGAAAGGATGATGCCTAAAGCGAAGAAAGGCCACACGAAACTGCTCATGTTAAACTGGAACCCGAACACCGACATGATCCATGCCGTAGCCGTGGTACCGATATTCGCACCCATAATAACAGGAATGGCCTGCATAAGAGTAAGCAGGCCAGCATTAACGAAGCTAACGGTCATAACAGTGGTTGCAGTCGAGGACTGCACGGCAGCGGTAATGAATGTACCCGTAAGTAAGCCCCCCACGCGGTGCTTGGTCATGGTTCCAAGGACCGCACGGAGGTGTCCACCGGTGAGTTTCTGCAAGCCTTCGCTCATCGTCTTCATGCCGAACATGAGCAGAGCGAGGCAACCTATCATTTTGAGAATCATAAGTGTCATAGGGCATTCCTATATTGGCGCCACTTACCGGGGTCATCGTCGCTGCCTTTCAGCTAGTCCGGATTTGCAGCGTAGTTGTTTTTTGTTGTCAGAACTACCCCAAAAATAGAAATTCCCCCTGAACCGTCAAAGGGGGAACAAACAACTTTTTCGCTCCAAAAAACTACAGACTGCGGACCATCGCGATAGCCTGACTCGCAATGCCTTCTCCGCGACCGGTGAAGCCGAGCTTTTCGGTGGTCGTTCCCTTGATACCAATCTGTTTGATATCGAGGCTGAGTACACGGGCTATGTTCGCCTTCATCGCATCCTTATGCGGGTTCACCTTCGGGCGTTCGCACATCACGATGCTGTCGATATTGATAATCTCGTAACCGGCTTTACGGACTTCTTCGCCCACCTTGCGCAAAAGTTCCAAGCTGTCGGCGCCCTTGAATGCGGGGTCGGTATCCGGGAAGTAGGTACCGATATCGCCGAGGCCCGCAGCACCCAGCAACGCATCGCTAATGGCATGCAACAGAACATCGGCATCGCTGTGGCCGAGGAGTCCTTTTTCGTATGGGATATCTACCCCGCCAATAATGCACTTGCGGCCTTCCACCAACTTGTGAACGTCAAAACCGATACCCGAACGATAAATCTTGTCCATAATTTGTTCCTTTTTTTCTTTGCAAATTTAATATAAAAAAGAGGAATGCCTCGCGACATTCCCCTAAAAACAGAAGCCTTAACCTGAGCCAATTAAACAATCAGCGCTAACTTCGGGAAGATGCCGATTACAATCAAAGCGATTGCAGCGAGCGTCACACCAAAGCGAAGCAGATAGGCAAACGAAGTATTCTTGCCGCAGCAGCACTTACATTCACATTCAGCCTTAGAAGGCATGAACAGGACAAAGGCGATGCGCAGATAGAACACAGCCGCCACAAGCGAAAAACCAAAGGCTATCGCAGCGACAATGCCAAGACCGCCAGAAAGGACATCCGTGAAAAGGGCGAACTTCGCAAGGAACCCTGCAACAGGAGGCATTCCCGCAAGGCTTGCAAGGCAGACCGTCGTCGCTACGGCTACATACGGACGTTTGCGTCCGCGCCCCTGAATATCCTCGAGCGTTTCCTTCTTGTCATCCTTACCAGCAAGATAGGCGATACCCGTCAAGGCTCCTGCACTACCAATGGCATATGTTGTAAGGAAGTAATACATGGTCCCCATCTGAACAGTACCTTCCGTTGCATAATCCGGGACTAACAGACCAAGTACGATGAAACCCGCATTCATCACGGCGGAGTAAGCCATGATACGGCGGATGGACTTCTGAGCAAGACCGCCGAAGGCGCCGATCGCCATCGAAAGCAGCGACACCACGACGATCACATAGAACAGGCTCTTGTTTTCGCTATGAATGGTCACCTGTTCGGCGAGGTTCCAAGCCGGAGCAGAACCGATGCGCGTCACCAAGGAACCGAGCCAGAGAGAACCGATCGCAGCGAGGGCACCCACCTTGACGACCGCGGCCATGAAGCCCGTTACCGCCACGGAGGCTCCCGTATAGACGTCAGCCACCCAGAAGTGTACCGGAGCTGCACCCGCCTTGAAAAGCAAAGCGAACAAGGCGAGCAGGACACCCATTCCATAAATCATGCCTCGACCCTCAATGACCGCAGCAAAGATATGGGTTGAACCGGTTGAACCGTAAATGAGCGCGACGCCGTACAGGAAGAGCGTACTAAACACGGCTCCCGAAACAAAATACTTGAAAGCACCTTCATTCGCATTGGCATCCTTACGACGAAGGCCTACCAAAGCATAAATCGGGAAACTGGCAAGTTCCATACCCAAATAAAGGGCAAGGAAATCAATAGCCTGCGTCATGAGCACTGCACCACATGTAGCCAAAAGCATCAATCCGTAGGCCTCACCGCCCTTGAACTTTTCATGGCCGAGAGTCCACTGAAGCCCCGCAACGCCAAGGAAGGCGCATAGCAGTATCGAGACTCCCAGCACGCGACGGATCGGATCCATTGCGTAAAGGCTCATAAAAGTATCATTCGTCGTAAGGTAGAAAGAACCCGCAGCAAGAAGAACAAAGAAACAAGCAATCCAAGGGAGTACCTTGTGCTTATTTTCGTCCTTCAGGAACGGTTCGGCGGACAAGGAAATAAGTGCTCCGACCGCAACCAAAATTGCAGGCAAAAGATTGACGATATTAGTCATTTTCAGAAGCCTCCTCGCTTGTTGTGGCCTCGTTTTCATCGGTTTCGACATCGGCAACAGCATTTTCGCTAATCTCCCTAAGCTGGGCGATCAGTGAAGCGCGCTCCTCGTCAGTAAAACCATTTGCTTTCAAATTGGAATCCAGCTGCTGCAAATCCTCTTCGGTCATAGGCTGCGCCACGGCTGCGATATTTTCATCGACCATGGATTCTCCCGTCGTGTCTACGGAAGTTTCAACCGTTGCATCGGCTGCAGCATCTGCCTGGTGAGACACCTTGCTCATTTCCTGAACGGCATTTTCATCAAAGAGCTGGAGTGCATTCGTGATAAATGCCGGATGCATTCCGAACACCAGGAGCAGCACTACGATCGAAGATCCTTCGAGAGCGGTCATGCGCCTACCATCCTCATACTCGCGAGCGGGCTTACCGAATATAACCTTCTGCACAAAGCGGAGCATATAAGCTGCGGAAAGAATCAGGCAAAGGCCTACGACAAGGGCCGGAAGCGGTCCCATATCCCACAGGGACATGAGCACTGTAAATTCGCCCACAAAGCCGGCCGTTCCAGGAACAGCAAGAGCAAGGATTGCAATAAAGCCAAACAGGGAACCGAATACCGGGTTACGCTTGGCTAGGCCGCCAAGTTGTTCGATATCGCGGGTACCCGCAAAACGTTCAGCAATACCCATCAGATAGAATTGAGCTCCTGCACAAAGGCCATGTGCAACCAGGAGAACGAGCACAGCCGGAAGCATAGATTCCGACAAGCTGAATACACCTGCCACAGCAAGTCCCAAGTGACTCATCGAGCTGAACGCCAGAAGTTTCTTGCCATCGGTAGCACGGAGTGCAATCAGCGCTCCATACACAGCCGTTAGCAGACCCAACCACATCACGGCATCGACAATTCCCATCGAAAGTGGGAAAATCGGAAGGATCCAGGCTATGAAACCAAATACACCCGCCTTGCTCATGGCACCCGTAAGGATTGCAGAAAGAGGAGCCGGAGCTTCGGAATAGGTAATTGCCTGCCAACCATGGAACGGGAATATCGGGGTCTTCACCAAGAAGGCGAGCATGAAGCAAAGCAAAAGCGTAGTCTGCATGGACGGGTCAAGACGCTGAAGCGCCACCGCAAGGGAAAGCACCAGAGAATTGTCAGCAACCGTCAGCAAGTACCAAAGGGCGACCATCATCGGGGCTGAACCAACCAACGTGTAGATCGCAAAGGTCATCGCCGCCTTTTTGCGATCCTTGCCACCGTAGCCAGCAATCAGCACCGCTGCAGGGAACACCATCGCTTCGAAGAAGAAGAAGAACAGCACTGCGTCAGCAGCAAGAAATGTTCCGTTCATCGCCCCCATCAAGGCAAAGATACCGATGGCGAAATTACGATAGTTCTTTTCAAGCGAATTGCGGGCCACAACGAGGGCAACCAGCGATAGAGCACAGGAAAGGAACACCATCCAGGCACCCAGACCATGACTATATAGGTAATAATAAACAGCGCCCTTCGCACCCGGGATGCGGAACCATTCAATTGCCTCAGTAGCCTGATTGCCAATAGCGATCAGACCTATGGACATGGCAACGAAAGCAAAACCAAACAGGAAGGCTAGCCTGGAAGAAGACTTTGGGTCTTCCTTGGAAGTTGTCACCATGAGAATTGCGGCGACAAACGGAGCAAAGACGAGAAGATGCAACAGCATTAGATCAGTCCTCCAGTCAAAAGTACAACAGCAATTAACGCGACAACACCCACCAGGCTAAGCGTAAGCTGAATTCGCACCTTACCCGCCTGGAATGACGCGATTCCGTCTCCCAGGATTTCAACAATGGCACCACAAGTCCACTGGATTCCCTGCAAGACCTTATCGACAAACATATCTGCGATAAACGCAAAAGCATTGAACATTACGATAAAGATGCTGTGAATATAATCAAAGAAGAACGTCCAGTCGGCCTTGAAACCTTCAGGAGCACTACCCCACTTGATATCCAAATGCGGCAGACGCTTGGTCCCGTAAATCACGTAAGCGATGAACATGCCAAGCAGGGCTGCAGCCGTACCAAAGCATGCGAACATCATCGGATTTACATGATGGGTAGCGTCACCCGTTACATAAGCCTGAGCAGCCCCCACAACCGGTGCGAGCGTTGCCGCAAAGAACTTGATACCCAAGGAATCAGCCCATAGGTAACCGGCAAAGATGGCTCCGAAAGCAAGTATAACCATCGGGAACAACATACACACGGGAGCTTCGTGAATGTGAGCTTCCTTTTCCTTGCCGCCACGGTATTCGCCAAAGAAGGTCATGATGATGAGACGACCCATGTAGACCGCCGTAATCACGGCCGTGGCAAGACCCACAACATAGAAGAATTCACCAAATGGTGCATTCGTATAGAGCCGTTCGAGAATCAGGTCCTTGGACCAGAAACCCGCAAATCCAGGGAAACCGATTATCGCGAGGAACGCAAAGATCATCACGCAAGCGGTAACAGGGGTTTTCTTGATGAGGCCACCCATGCGACGCATATCCTGTTCGCCAGCAAGTGCGTGAATCACGGCACCGGCACCGAGGAAGAGGGCCGCCTTAAAGAAAGCGTGAGTGAACACATGGAAGATAGATGCATCGTACGCAGAAGCTCCCGCTGCCATGAACATGTAGCCGAGCTGAGAGATTGTCGAGTAGGCAAGCACCTTCTTGATATCATTTTGGAAGAGACCGGCAACCGCCGCCCAAAAGGCCGTGAGCATACCCACGATCAGAACAATCACCAACACTTCAGGAACCACCGAGAACATGTGGGAAAGACGGGCAAGCAAGTATACGCCCGAAGTCACCATGGTGGCGGCATGGATAAGCGCAGACACGGGAGTCGGACCCGCCATGGCATCCGGAAGCCAGGTCAGGAGCGGAATCTGAGCGGACTTACCAGTGCATCCTACGAAAAAGAGCAAACAGGCGATCGTGATCAGCGGAGTAGCCAGTTCCACGTGTCCGCCGGCAATCAGCATCTCGATGAACTTGTTCAGAGCATCGTAGTTGAGAATAGCGGAGCCACCGAGTGTGGCGAGGCAGAGCATACCGAGCAAAAAGCCGATATCGCCCACGCGGTTCACAATGAAAGCCTTGTTTGCAGCCTTGCAGTTGTTCAAGTCGTGATTCCAGAAGCCAATGAGCAGGTAGGAGCAAAGGCCCACGCCTTCCCAACCGAGGAAGGTGAGCAGCAGGCTGTCGGAAAGCACCAGCACAATCATGCTGAACAGGAAAAGGTTAATGTAGGCGAAGAAGCGGGTAAAGCCGCGATCACCGTGCATGTAACCAATCGAGTACAGAGCGATGAGCGAACCGATACCCGTCACAAACAGGAGCATTACGCGGGAAAGGCCGTCGAACAGGAATCCGATATCGACCTTGAGAAGCGGAATATCGATCCAGTTGCAGAGGGTCTGACGAATTCCTTCTTCGGGCATGCCGAAAGCAAGCAGCACGACGCACAAGAAGGAAATCGCAGGGAACATTACCGAGAGTGCACCAACGAAACCTTCGGAGGGGCCCTTCTTGCTACCCGAAGACACAATAGCAATTGTGCCAAGCAGAATCGTTCCCAGCAGCGGGAAAAGAGGAATGATCCAAAGTGGTAAATTTGTCATTGCTTACCCCTTCATATTGGAATAGTTGTCGGAATCGACACTTTCACGGTTGCGGAAAATGAGGAT
>NZ_CALEFV010000200.1 GCF_937877005.1 uncultured Fibrobacter sp.
TTGAAAATCTGGTTCGCCTCGTTCATCATGCCCCAGAAGGGCTGGTGGAAATACAAGGTGCAAAGTGCAAAGAAGGCCATTAAAATCTGCGCCATCGAGAGCACCACCAGGCTGTCTTTCTTAAGGAGCTTTCCGCTCACGGCGGATCCTATCGAAAGTCCCAGGATGAATGCCGAAAGCATCTGGTCGAAGCTGTGGCTCGAAGAACCGAGCAAAAGCGAAAGCAAGCGGATCCAGACGATTTCATAAACAAATGAGGTCAAGCCAGTAATCGCCGCAATCCAGAGCCACGCGGATTTGGGCGGCATGGCGAGCTTGTGTTCTTCCACGAAGTCGACGTCTTGATTCTTGGGCTTTTTGGAATCCTTGGGGGGCACCGGCGAAGTGGCGATGCCAATGAAGCTGAATACTGCCGCGAGCAGGAAGTTGATGGAAGCCGCAACGCACAGGGTGGCATGGTTTCCGATTTCTGGAATCAGGAGGTAGCTTGTAGCAAGGATGCCGATGGCAGAACCCAGGCTGTTCGTGAAGTAGAGCATCGGGAGCGACACTTCGGCGCCGCTCTTGCGCATAAGCCCCGCTGCAATGAAGGGAAACGTCATGCCGACGGCGATGGCAATCGGAAGGGTCGAGCCTGTCGCTAAGATTACCTTCGCTATTTCGGCACCGCGACTCGACAAGGACGCCGTGAATTCCGAGTCGTAGAAGATGCCCGTGAGCCACAGGTAGAGCGGATGGTAGGCGACTCCCCCGATACCGATGAAGAGTTCTACGATGCCGTAGCCCAGCAGCGGACGCTTGGTGCGCTCGACGAGCTTGCCCGCGACAAAGCTGCCTATGGCAAGACCGCCCATGTAGATGCAGAGCGTGAGCACCTGGCCGTAGCTGGAATGCCCCAGGAAGAGTTTAAGGTAGCGAGCCCATGAGCCTTCGTAAATAAGGCCCGCGAACCCGGAGAGGGCAAACAGGAAATAGACCAAGATGTTCATGGCGTAAATTTATATAAAAAAGACGCCGTTATATGTAAAAGAATTTTATGGTCGTCCGCCTTCAGTAAGACCGAATTCCCGGCGGGCCCAAGTTTCTATATAGGGCAGAATTTCCTTGTAAGGCACCACAATCATCACGCTACCGTGGGAATGCCAGCCGATTTCGAAAGAGTACCCGTCAAAACCGATACCGTCCTTCAAAAAAGAAGGCTCCAGCTTGAAATCCATGTGGATGGCATCGGCGTTGGCATAGTATTTTTCCGCATGTTTGCGAAGAAGCGATACAATCGCTTTCTTTTCACTTGGATTGAAAATAGTGGAATCGACTAACGCACCGTCTTTCTTCGAGAAAGTCCGATGATACTCGTAATTGTATTCTCCGGCGGCACCGGCTTGGTAACCGGCATTCGAAATATAATAGGTCGTCCACAGCAGCGAATCGAACGCGACATCTATACTGTCCCGACGTTCGTAACGGAGGGAGGCGGCGACCTGCGTATGGGTGCTGTCATAGTACCAGTCATCGGGATAATTCCTGAGTTCGGATTCAATGGACCGCTTGTATGCCTCCACCTGACGGTAAAGGGCTCTTTTATGAATTTTTTGTAAATGTCTGGCATCAAGGACTGTGTCGGCATCGGTCAAGTCCTCGCCCAACAATCCCTTGATGATTTTCCAGTAGACCCGTTTAGGATAAACTTGGATCCTCGGCAACTTCCAGTGCAAAGATACCGTGTAAAACCTGTTGCTGTCGCGTTCCGTCCCGTAATTGGAGAATTCCATACAACCCTTCTCTTTTGTGGGGTCGCATTCAATCAATTCGTCGTCATGCATGGCGATTTCCGCCTTGACCCGTTCCAGATCGCTTTTTCCAATTAGGCTGTATTCAAATTTCATGTCGTCAAGCATGGAATAGACTTTATCCAGCTTCTTTTCCAGAACGGACATGTCCTTGTTATCTAAGGTCTGAGATGCAACTGCCGTCTCCTTTTGGGGGGCGTCTTCCGATTTCTTTGGAACCGCTTTGGAAAAAAGCAAGCGAGCAGGCAATTACCGCGGCAAGGTATGCTACCGATAAAATCGAACTTACAATTTTTTTGCCTTGGAGCCCGTTGGGCTCGGCCTGTTCATAATGGCGAGCACGAACGCCACTACGGCAAGCGGCAGCAGGA
>NZ_CALEFV010000201.1 GCF_937877005.1 uncultured Fibrobacter sp.
CCACTTTCTAATTGTCTACTAAAGATCCTGCTCCTACGAACCTATATGAGACTAGACTCTTCAGAGTCTTAGTCGAATTATCCTCTATGGGGATAACTCAACTAAGGCTACAAGTAGCCAAGTTTCGTATATCGACTTCACTTCGTTCCTACCCAAAGAGCATAACTCAACTAGAGAACTAAAGTTCTAAGTTTCGTATAGCTCAGGATGACACTTTCGTGTCACTTCTGCCCTTCGCTTGTACTCAGCAGGTACGCGTTGATGAACGGCTTGATTTTACCGTCGAGCACGCCCGCGGTATCCGAGGTTTCGACGCCGGTGCGCAGGTCCTTTACCAGCTGGTAAGGCTGCAGCACGTAGCTACGGATCTGGCTACCCCATTCGACCTTTTTCTTCTCGGCCATGCGGGCATCGCGCTTGGCTTCTTCTTCCAGGCGGTAATGTTCAGCGACCATGGTCTTGAGCATCTTGTAGCAGGTTTCGCGGTTCTGGATCTGGCTGCGTTCCGTCTGGCAGCTCGCCATGATACCCGTGGGCAAGTGGGTCATGCGCACGGCGGAGTCCGTCTTGTTGATGTACTGGCCACCGGCGCCGCTACTGCGGTAGGTATCCACGCGCACGTCGGCCATGTCCAAATCGAATTCGATGTCCTCGTGTTCCGGATACAGGTACACGGCGGTAAAGCTCGTGTGGCGGCGGGCGTTTGCGTCGAAGGGGCTGATGCGCACCAGGCGGTGCACGCCAATCTCAGAGCGCAATAGTCCGTAAGCGTTTTCGCAAGTGACTTCGATGGTTGCGCTCTTGAGGCCGGCGTCTTCCGCTTCCTGAAAGTCCACCACCTTGAAATCCATCTTTTCGCGTTCAAAGAAATGCGTGTACATGCGGAAGAGCATCAGCGCCCAGTCCTGCGACTCGGTGCCACCTGCGCCCGGGTGAATCGACATCAGGCAGCTGCAGGCATCGTCCGGGCCGTTCAGCATCTTCTTGAATTCCATTTCCTCGATACGCGCCTTGAGCTCCGCAATATCCGAATCGATGGATGCGGTCAGGTCGGCGGATTCTTCCGCCTTGCTCATTTCGTAGAGTTCGGCAAGGTCGTCGCAGCTCTGCGAGACTTCTTTCCACGAGTCCAGCAGGGCACGCAGATTACCGATTTTTTTCATCATGGACTGCGCCTTGTCCTGGTCATTCCACAGGTTCGGGTCGGCGGAGTCCTTTTCCAAAACGTAGAGTTCTTCGGTCTTGGCTTCTAAGTCAAAGATACCCCCAGAGCTTGTCGATGCGCGCACGCAAGTCGATCAGCCCAGTGTGAGTCGTCTGAAAAGCCATTACTTGGAAGCTCCGATAGCCTGCGGCGGAGTGTACTTGGCATCGAGGTACTGCACCTTGTAGACCTTTCCGAGGCCGTCGAGGTAAGCCTTGAGCTGGGCCTGGCGGTCCTGTTCGGCCTGCACACGCAGAATGTAGTCGATCTGGTGCTTGTAGCTTTCGTACTTGCCGTCGTTGCGTTCTGTGAGCATGAAGATAGCGATGCCGTCCTTATCGGTGTAGGGTTCGGTCATTTCGCCGACCTTGATCTTGTTCACGGCCTTCACGAAGGCATCACCCTTGGTCTTGGCAACAAACTTGGTCATCACGCCGCCGGTCTTCTTGGCGGACTGATCGTCGCTGTACATGGCGGCGAGCTGGGCGAAGGTAGCCTTCTTGCTACGCACCTGGGCGGCGAGGCCCTTCAGCATATCCTTGGCGTCCTCGATTTCCTGCTTGGACTTGCCCTTGGTGCTGATCACGATGCGAGCACCGCTAATGGAATCGTTCACCTGGACTTTAGACTTGTTCAGCTCCCAGAAGGCTTCCTTCTGCTTTTCGGTCGGATCCTTCGGATACGGGACCTTCTGTTCGAGAATCTGTTCGCTCTTCAGCTGGTCCTCGATTTTTTCCCTGAACTGGGCCATGGTGGTGTTGGACTTCTTGAGTTCCTTCTGGAAGGCGTCTTCGCTCGGGAACTGGGCCTTGAACAAAGCCGTCAGGCTGTCCACCTTGCCCTTGGAGACCTTGATACCCATCTTCTTCGCTTCGAGCTTGATGAGTTCCTGGCCCACCAGGTTGTCGATCACGGCATAACGGAGCTGAGTCATGGTCTTGTCATCAATCTTCTTGCCGCGGAGCTGCTGTTCGCCGAGCATCTTGGCAAGGCTATCGATTTTACCTGCAGAAATACCGACTTTTTCCACACGGATTACATCCATGCTCTTGGAGTTCAACAACTGAGCAGAAGCGATACCGGCGGCCAGAGCGACCGTCAGAATACCGCGAGAAACAAATTTAAAAGAACGCATTTTTATTCCTTTTTAAAAATTTCCGCGCTAAATATAGCAAAAGGCGAGTGCCGTGACAAAAGCGCGCAAAGCGAGAAAGTGCAAAAACTTGTTTTTGCATTTGTGAGCCTAAACCGCAGATGTCCTAGATATCAAAAATCCGCCCCAAACGGAGCGGACATTTCAATATTATTTCTCAAACAAGAAACTCAGAGAGCCTAGCGAGAGAAGGCGGCCTTGACCGAAGGCGTATAAGTAATACGACGAGAGTCAAGGCAACGCACTATCGCGACGGCTATATGGGTTTCTTAACCGAGAGTCACGACGACCTTGTGGGTACCCTTCGTAAAGATCGGGGCCACGTCGGCGTCAATCTTCTTGCCATCGACGATCATCTCGGCGACACCCTTGCACACGTGCTTCGGGTTCTTCACTTCGATTTCGTAGGTTGCACCGCGGAACTTGCGGGTCACCTTGAAGCCGTCCCAGGAGCTCGGGATGCACGGATTCACGATGAGGCCCTTGAAGCTTGCGCGGACACCGATGATGAACTGCGTTGCAGCCTGGTAAGTCCAGGAGCTCGTGCCGGAGAGCCATGCGTTACGGCCCATGCCGAACTGCTTGTGTTCGTCACCGAGAATGTTCTGCGGATAGCAATACGGTTCAGATTCGAACTCGTCGAGTTTCACGTTCTTGGCAGCCGGGTTAATTTGGCTGTAGTACTGGAATGCCTTGTCGCCACGGCCGAGGATGGTTTCGGCAATCATCACCCACGGGTTAGTGTGGAGGAAGATACCGCCGTTTTCCTTGGCTCCGGGAGGATAGGTAGAAATGCCACCCACGTTCGGATCAAAGCCACGATAGCCCGGAGTAGAGCTCTTCACGCCGTTAGCGGTATTGAGGAGCTTGTTCAGGCTGTCCATGCCCATCTTGGCGCGTTCGCCGGTAGCGATACCGGAAATCACGGACCAGGACTGGCTATTGCAGTAAATCTTGCCGTACTTGGCCTTGTTGGTGCCATAGGCGTTGCCCTGCTTGTCGAACCAGCGGATCCACCACTTGCCGTCCCAAGCGCTGTCATTGAAGGCCTTCTTCACGTCTTCGTACCAGCCCTTGTACATTTCGACGGACTTCTTGTCACCGAGAGCTTCGCAGATGTCCATCATTTCAAGGAGAGCCTTAGCATAAAGGCCCGTGTTGAAGGAGGATTCTGCACCGAGCGGCAAGTTCATGCAGTCGTTCCAGTCGGCAAAGCCGAGGAGCGGAAGGCCGTGCTTACCGAGGTGAGTACGGGTAAAGTTGAGCGAACGCTTGAGGTGTTCGAGCACGGTGCCCTTTTCACGCTGAGCGCGCTTCTTGCCGGCTTCGTAGAACGGAACTTCTTTCTTGAGAAGATCCATCTTGCCGGTTTCCTTGAGGTAGTTTGCAATCGTGAGCACGATCCAGAGGTGGTCATCGCCGTACCAGTCAGCGTAAGCCGGCTGGCCCTTTTCGTCGAGGACGCCCTTCTTTTCGCGGGAGTCGCCGGCGTTTGCTTCGTTGCCGTTGTCTTCGGCAAGGGCAAGCGGAGCGTACTGGTGCATGGCGTTACCTTCGGGGCGCTGCACAGAGAGCAGGTTCAAGGCGAGTTCCAAAGCTTCTTCCGGCATATGGCTCATCACGCCCATCAGGTCCTGGCTGGAGTCACGGTAACCGATACCGCGGCTGGTGCCGTAGCCCAGCTGGTACAGGGACAGGTAGCGGCTCCAGTTCTTGGTGGTGTGGCACTGACGCGGGTTGTGGACGTTCACCATGGAGTTGAACGCTGCATCCGGAGTCTGCACCTGGATCGTAGAGAGGTACTTTTCCCAGAACTTGGCGAGTTCGTCGAAAGCCTTGTCGACGTTCTTCAAGTCGCGGTACTTGGCGATTGCCTTAGAGGCAACCTTCAGGCTCTGTTCCTGACCGAGCTGTGTGCAGGTGCGGAAGGTCTTGCCGGCGGCAATCTTGCCAGCGTGGATCATGAGAGCGGCAATGTTGTCGCCACGGTCGCATTCGCTGTTGGAAAGTTCTTTGTTGGCGAGGCTGAGCGGCGCTGCCCAGGAGCCCATTTCGTTTGCGCCGAGGAACACGCGGCGGTCGCCATCGAAGCTACCGACCTTGCAGTTTGCAGTCACGTAGTTCACGGCGAAGTCACGCTTCATGTAAGCGTACTGTTCGAGCACCACGTGGCCGTCCTTTTCCCAGTGGCCCTTGAGGGTCATGGTCTGCGGCACCCAGTCGGCGTTGGTGAGCTGCTTTTCAGCTTCGAAGTGGCTGAATTCATAAACCGGGATAATGTCCACTTCCTTGGAAGCCTTGTCGAGGTTCGTGACCTGGATGTCCTGGAGGAGGGTGTTGGAGCCGGTCGGAACGAAAATCGTCACCTGCGTACGGAGGCCTTCGCATTCGGCGATCCAGCGCATGTAAGAAAGACCCACGTGGCATTCCCACTTCTTCATCTTGGTGAGAGTCGGAACCACGAACGGAGAGAACACGGTGTAACCCTTGGCGTTCTTCACGCGGATATAGATGGTGCTGGCCTTAAAGTCAGAGCAAGGCATCTGGGCGATGTACTTGGTGATACGGTTCAGGGCCGGGTCGCCCTTGCAAACGAGGGTACCGCCAGTCGTATCGACGATACCGCCGAAGTTCAAAGTACCAACATAGTTGCACCACTTGATCGGGGTTGCCGGCGTGGTGAGCACGTATTCTTTTGCAGCGTCATCAAAGTAGCCATACTTTGCAGCAGTCTTTGCAGCAACTTTCTTGGCAGCTTTCGGGGCGCTCTTCTTGTTCTGTTTTGTAGCCATTGTTTCTCCGTGAGAGGGGGTTAAAATTTCAAGTGCAAATATAGAAAATCAATTGATGATTGATAATTGATAATGGATGATGGGTAATCATCAATTATCAATCATTCAGTCTTTTTTCTGATTAAAATTTTCGAAATCGCGATTACCGAAGTTGATGTAGAAGTAACCGTCGAGTTTCTTGTTGCGGATGGGGTCGCGCAAAATGCCGATGGCGGCACGCACATACTTGAGTTCCACCAAGATGTGATCGCGGCTCATGCAGTTGAGGAAAGGGCCTTCGGGATATAGCGTCGGACGCGGTTCTTCGGCAATCATCCTTTCGAGGTTCTCGATTTCCTGCACCAGGCGGCGTTCATGGACTTCAAGCGTGCGGATGAGTTCCTTGTTCTCGGCACCGTAAAGGAAAGCAAAGCCTAGGGTTCGAGGATCGTCGTTGAAACCGGTCAGGTGCTTGAGGACTTCCTTGCGAAGCACTTCCCTCCCCTTGTCGGTAATATTGAACACGACGCGTTCCGGACGATTACCATCTTTTTCGGAACGACCGACAATGCTTCCGTTCTTCTCGAGAGTCGTCAGACGATTGTACACGGTCGACGTGCTCAGGTTGGCCCAGCGGTCCAGTTCCCGGTCGCGAATTTCCGTAATAATATCGTATCCGCTGCGTTCATGTTCGAGAATCAAGCCCAAGAGTACCAGGTCATATCGATTCATCCAATCCTTCTCCTTAATTCCACCGCATTTTTGCGTTTTAGACTATTCCAAATTGGAATATAGCTAAAAAAATTGAAGGTGGAACAATTTTTTTCATTTTACGAAAAAAAATGCATGGATATTAATATTTGTAGTGAAATCAATTTGGCAACCATTTGGGGAAAATATGAAAAAATCCCCGCCACCATATTTGGTAGCAGGGATTTTTAAAGGATTTCCGTTAGGAAAGATAAGGCTTATTAAGCCTTATTGAGGCGATCCTGGATCATGTCGATGATGTCGGAGAGTTCCTTCGGGAGGTGCTTGCCGAACTTCGGATAGTGATTTTCCTTAACGTCGGCGAGTTCCTTCTTCCAGCCTTCCACATCAACCTTGAGGATTTCCGGGAGGGTTTCCTTGTAGTAGTCAGCGAGACCGTCGGTGTTGAGGGTCTTCGGCATGTAACCGATAGCGGTTTCAACAACGTTGGAGTTATCGCCGTTGCAACGGTCGAAGATCCAAGCGAGCACGCGGCTGTTGTCGCCGTAACCCGGCCACATGAAGCCACCCGGAAGCTTTTCGTTGTTGGCATCCTTACGGAACCAGTTCACGTAGAAGATCTTCGGGAGCTTGTCTTCGGTAGACTTCTTACCGATTTCGATCCAGTGCTTGAAGTAGTCGCCCATGTTGTAGCCGCAGAACGGGAGGATGGCGAACGGGTCGCGACGGATCTTACCGACCTGAGAGGCGTCAATCGTAGAGGCAGCCGTGATTTCGGAACCCACGATGGAGCCGAGGAACACGCCGTGGTTCCAGCTGAGGGACTGGTGAACCAGAGGAATGGTGGACGGACGACGGCCACCGAAGAGGATAGCGTCGATAGGCACGCCAGCAGGATCTTCCCATTCCTTGGCGATGCAGGGGCACTGCTTGGCCGGAGCGGTGAAGCGAGCGTTCGGGTGAGCCATTTCTTCGCCCTTAGGAGCCTTGTCCTTCGGGAGAGCGTCACGGGTCTTGCCCTTCCAGTCAACGAGCTTGCCCTTGGCCGGGTAGCCGATGCCTTCCCACCACACGTCGCCGTCTTCAGTGAGGGCGCAGTTGGTGTAAATGGTGTTCTTTTCTGCAGAGATAAGAGCGTTCTTGTTGGATTCTGCAGAGGTGCCCGGAGCAACGCCGAAGAAGCCGGCTTCCGGGTTGATAGCGTAGAGACGGCCATCCTTACCAAACTTCATCCATGCAATGTCGTCACCGATGGTTTCGACCTTCCAGCCCGGGATAGTCGGGATGAGCATGGCGAGGTTCGTCTTACCGCAAGCAGACGGGAATGCGCCAGTCACGTACTTGACTTCGCCCTTCGGGTTGGTGAGCTTGAGGATGAGCATGTGTTCAGCGAGCCAGCCTTCGTCGCGAGCGAGAACGGTAGCGATACGGAGAGCGAAGCACTTCTTACCGAGAAGAGCGTTTCCACCGTAGCCCGAACCGTAGGACCAAATGAGGCGTTCTTCGGGGAACTGAGTGATGTACTTGTATTCAACGTCAGCGCAGGGCCAGATGCCGTTGTCGCTTTCGCATTCGCGGAGCGGCTTACCAACGGAGTGGAGGCACGGAACGAAGTCAGCGTTCACGTCTGCATTGAAGATGTCGAGAACCTTCTTACCGGCGCGAGTCATGATGTCCATGTTGAGAACAACGTATTCGGAGTCCGTGACTTCGATACCGTTCTTGGAAATCGGGGAGCCGAGCGGGCCCATGCAGAACGGAATCACGTACATGGTACGGCCGTGCATACAACCCTTATAGAGCTTACGCATCGTCTGCTTGAGTTCAGACGGGTCGATCCAGTGGTTGGTCGGACCTGCATCTTCTTCCTTCACAGAGGAAATGAAGGTACGGGATTCGACGCGGGCCACGTCAGACGGGAGAGAACGGAACAGGTAGCAGTTTTCCTTCTTGGCGAGCTTCGTGGCGAGGCCAGCCTTGACGCACTTCTGCATAAGGGCATCGTATTCTTCCTTGGAGCCGTCAACGACAACGACGTTGTCCGGTTCGCACATGGCAATCATTTCATTCACCCAAGTACTGATCTTCGGGTGCTTGATATCGTTAAGGGTAAGACTCATTATGAGCTCCTGTTTGGTTTAACGTTAAGTTTCGATAATTTCGAACGCGGTAAAATTTACAAAAAAAAGCCCCCCTAGGGAGGGAGGCAAGAAAAATTTTCCACAAAAATCTATAGCCAGCTATTCTATCCGCCACGTGCAGTCCGTTCCCGCATACAGATTCCTTTAGGGCGAAAAAATGAAATTTTTTAGAAAAAATTTACATTTTTGCTCAAAAATTACATAAATTACGCATGTATACACGAACGCTCTGATTTAAGAGGTAATATGAGCTGGTCTTACTCTAGGGAACATCAAAAGAATATTCTATGCATGATCATGGCTGGCGGCCAGGGAAGCCGTCTTCAGCCCCTTACCCGCGACCGCGCCAAGCCGGCCGTGCACTTTGGCGGAACATACCGCATCATCGATTTCGTCTTGAACAACTTTATCAACTCCGGTATCTTCAAGATAAAGGTGCTCACTCAGTTCAAGAGCGATTCCTTGAACAAGCACATCTCCGCCGCATGGAACCTGAACGCGAGCCTCGACCAGTACGTGGACCTGGTGCCTGCACAGATGCGCACTGGCGACGACTGGTACAAGGGCACTGCCGACGCCATTTTCCAGAACATCAACCTGATTACCGACGAGCGCCCTGACCTCGTGGCCATTTTCGGAGGCGACCACATCTACAAGATGGATATCAACCAGATGATCGATTTCCACCTTTCCCGCGCCGCCCTACTGACGATAGCCGCCATACCGGTGCCGGTCTCCGAAGCACGCGAATTCGGCATTATCGAAGTGGATGCCGACAACCGCATGATCGGTTTTGAAGAAAAGCCCAAGAACCCCAAAGAAATGCCCGGCAACCCCGGCTACTGCCTTGCGAGCATGGGCAACTACATCTTTACAAGCAAGTTCCTGGTGCGCGAACTCCTGAAGGGTGCCGAAAACGGTGCGACCGACTTCGGCAAGCACATTATTCCGAGCCTGTACAAGGACTACCCCGTTTACGTGTACGACTTCAACACGAACATCGTGCGCGGCGAACAGGCCAGCACCAAGGGTTACTGGCGCGACGTGGGAACGCTCGACGCCTTCTTCGAGGCGAACATGGACCTTTGCTCCGAAAACCCGCCGTTCGACCTTTACAACAACTACTGGCCCATCCGAACCTTCAACTGGAACCAGCCCCCAGCAAGGTTCTTTGCGGGCGACGGCAACGCCCATCAGGGTGCAGCCATCGACTCTATCGTGTCTTCGGGCTGTATCATTGGCGGCGGCACCGTTGTCAAGAGCATTCTCTCCCCCGGTGTTTCTATCCAGAAGGATGCCCTTGTCGAAGAATCAATACTTTTCCCGAACGTGACGATTGGCCCGGGTGCAAAAGTCCGCCGCGCCATCATCGAAAAAGGCCTGCATATTCCTGCAGGCTTCCAGATTGGCTACGACTTGGAACGCGACAAGAAGCTCTTCCACGTCACCGAATCCGGAATCGTCGTGCTCGCGAAGGATACAATCATTAAGGCTTAATCTATTAGCTTTTTGCGACTAAAAAACCCCGACAAAGTCGGGGTTTTTCCATATTCAAACGGATGGTTTAGTTAATCTACGATGATTTCTTCATCACCCCAATCGCCGTAATCACCCCAGTCCATGGATTCTTCGTCAAGTACCCATTCGCCATCCTGGCAGATCACGGGCATGCCCATCATAGTG
>NZ_CALEFV010000202.1 GCF_937877005.1 uncultured Fibrobacter sp.
AGAGCATCGGCTCTGTCGAAGTGCCGCAGAAGGCGTTCCTCGCCGTGCTTTCGCTTTCTGACAACTCCACCAGCAACGGGGACTAGCTCCTTATGACATCGGGACCGGAGCGACTAGTAAAGAAACTGCAACGCAGAAATTCGCAGGGCCATGTGGTCATGCTATTCTTCTTACTCGTTGCAATTTTCTGCGCCGCTCTCGCCGCTCGCTATTACCTATTGGCACCAGTGCAGCTCCGCGACGCTTCCATGGCTCCAATGTTCAAGGAAGGATCCATTCACTGGATGTGCAAATTTCCGCAATGTATTTCTTCCATCACAGAAAAGGATATCGTGTGGATAACTCTCAAGAACAAAGAAACCATGGTCCGCAGAGTCCTCGCCCTCCCCGGAGACTCCATCGAAATCACGGACAAAGGCGCCGTACGCACACCTTACCGCAAATTTAAGTGGAAAGAAGAAAGTTACTTTATCCAAAGCAGAAAACTCTATGTTCCAAAATTGAACGACACACTCTACTTCGACAAGCTGAACGACATCGAACAGGATTATATCATTTCATACTTGATTAATCATGGTATTCCCGTATCGGTCCAGACGACTCTGTGGCAAGGAGACCACGAAATGAATATCGAGCGTGTCGGTTCGACAAAGATTGCAAACCGACAAGTTAGCCTGAAAGAAATCAATTTTTTGCCGTGGCAAGATCGTTACCTGATTGAATTACAGATTCGCCATAGTGAACCCGGCAACGCCCCGATAAAGCTAAAGAGACGACTCTTCCTAAACAACACACCCAAAGTTGCTGTACAAGATTCCTCAGAATTCAACGACACCTCAACTCTAGCAGACACTTTAAACAAGGCCGATTCCACAATTCAAAAGGATTCCGTAATCAAGGCAGACACGATCAAAGTTGCCGATACGCCAAGAGGTATACCGCTCAACGAAATCGTCATTCAGGACAACTGCTACTATCTGACCTGCGAAAAAGGCGAAAACTGTCCCGACTCGCGCGAATTAGGATACTTCACCAACAAGGATATTATCGGTAAATACATCGAATGGCCCGACCAATTCAAGAAAAAGGCTATCTCACCGATTCGTCACTATATCGAAAAAGCAGTTGAAAAAGTCCTCGAGCTGTTCATAACGGAGGAACCTAAAGAAATTTCCACCGAGGAAGCAGTTCCCACCGAGGAACAATCCGAGAAATAGCCCTCGGTGAAACACAAAAAAGCTCCCGCTTGCGGGAGCTCTTAATTTTTTCAGTCAATCGGATTAACCTTAATCCAACGAGTGAACCAGCAGGCCATCACGGAGCTTGGGTTCGAACCAGGTGCTCTTTGGCGGCATGATCTCGCCGGCGTCGGCGATGTTCATGAGCTGATCGAGAGTGGTCGGATACATGGCAAAGGCGCAGGCGCATTCACCGCTATCCACACGCTTCACCAGTTCGCCAAGACCGCGAATGCCACCGACAAAATCGATGCGCTTGGAAGTACGCGGGTCGTCGATGTCGAAGAGCGGCTTGAGGATGAGCTTCTGGAGGAGCGCCACATCCAGGCTGTCCACCGGGCCCAGGTTCTTGAGGAACTGGGCCTTGAAGGTACAAGCGTACCACTTGCCACCCATGTAGAAATTCACCTGGTTCTGCTTGGCGGGGCTCTGCATCTTGTCGAGAGCAACGATATCGAACACCTTCTTCATCTCTTCCATGAGCTGTTCCGGAGTGCGACCGTTCAGGTCCTTCAGCACGCGGTTGTAGTCCAGAATCTTCAGCTGGGTGCTGGGGAACAGGATGGCGAGGTAACGGTTGTATTCTTCGTCACCGGTGTTGTTCGGGTTCTGCTCGGCGCGGTAGCTGGCGGCACGGGCACCGGCGGCACTGCGGTGGTGACCGTCGGCAATGTAACTCACCGGAACGGCTTCGAAAGACTTGCGGATGGCTTCAATTTCGGCGTCATCGTCAATGATCCAAACCGTATGGCCGAATCCGTCGCCCTTGCTCACGAAGTCGTAAACGGGCTTACGCTTGGTGACGGCTCCGAACACGTCGAACTGGCCCTGGTCACGGTAGGTCAAAAACACCGGACCCGTGTTGGCGTTGGTGGCCAGCACATGACGAAGGCGGTCTTCTTCCTTGTCGGCACGGGTCAACTCGTGCTTCTTGATAATGCCGTTAAAATAGTCGGCGGCAGGCACGCAGCACACCAGGCCGTACTGTTCGCGACCGTTCATGGTCTGGCGGTAAACATAGAGGCAAGGCTTCTTGTCGTAAGCGATCACCCCGTCGGCAATCATCTTGTCCAGGTTTTCGCGGGCGTGCGCATAGACCTTCGGGTCGTAGGCATCCACGGAATCAGGGAGTTCCAGTTCGGCACGGGTCACGCGCAGGTAGGAATGCGGGAGGCCTTCGGCCATGGCCTTCGCTTCGGCGCGGTTCATCACGTCGTACGGAAGGGCAGAAATCGTTTCAGCTTCGGCCGGGTTCACCGGGCGCAGCGCCTTGAACGGATAGATGTGCATCATGGGGTGTTTTCCTTTGTGTGCTTCTTTAATTAAAGCCTCGTCTTCGGCAATCAAGTTCTGGATATAGCTGGTCTTGCCCGCCATCCATTTTTTCTTGCGATAATTTACAATAAAATAGGCCAGGAAAAAGAAGATTGCTCCGCCAATGGCAGCCACAATCGTAATTCCCACCATAAAAGCGGCCAAATGCCCCGCAGCGTCGTGCCACAGGTGCGAAATCACCGAAATGCAGTTCTTGAAAGAAAGTCCTTCAAATTCAGACAGAAAATCAAAATTAATCTTTTCGGGATTCAGGAGCTTGCAACCGATCGCATAGCCTGACGGGTAAAAGAAACCAAACTGAGTCAGCGGGTTTGCCACGAAGGAAGCCACGATTCCGGGGACCTTCGGGAGCCTGAACACGGCGCAAAACGCCACCGTCAAAAGGATGGCCACGCCGATAGTGGGCCAGATACCGATAAACACGCCGGCGGCAACCGACCAAGCCACCTTCAGGGCGTCCTGCCTTTTCGGAAACATGCGGTTGTAGTAGATGCGGCTGAGTCTCTTGTATTTGGACTCATTCTTGTCTATGGGTTTGTGCTTTAAATGAATCATTGCGTGCCAAATTTAGAAAAAGTCTCATCGCTCCTGCAATACAATCATCTAAAAGAAGTGATAAATTCTACATTTATTGCGATGAAACACTTAATCTCAAAAGAAGGCTTTGAAAAGTTCAAGGCAGAGTGGGAACACCTGAAATACGTGGAACGTCCGGCGATGATCAATCAGGTGCAGGCGGCCGCTGCCGAAGGCGACCGCAGTGAAAATGCAGCCTACACATACGGGCGCATGCGCGTGCGCGAAATCGACCGCAGGCTCCGCGAACTGGACCACATTTTGGACGGCGCGCAAGTCGTAGAATCGCAGGCATCCGACGACGGGACAATCCGATTCGGTGCAACGGTCAAGATGAAGGACATCAAGACCAAGCGCGAACGCACCTACAGCATCGTGGGCGAAAAGGAAATCGATCCATTGCAGGGCCGCATCAGCATGAAGTCCCCCGTCGGCGAAGCCCTGATGGGCAAAAAACAGGGCGACCAGGTACAAGTCCAAGCCCCCAAGGGAGTGATTACCTACGAAATTGTGGAAGTTAAATATTGATGATGTGTAATGTGAATTGTGTAATGTGAAATGAAAATTTTTCCCATTACTCATCACACATTCCACACCACACATTGGTAATTATGTTCATCGACACCCATTGCCATATTGATTCCTACGAACGGCACTCCGGCGAAAGCCTGGATTCGCTGCTGGAACGGCTCCCCCACGATGCCGACCCGAAGGTCGCCTTGCCTGAAGCGTTCATCCATGTGGCATGCGACCCGGCAGACTTTGCCCGCGCCCAGGAGCTCTCTGAAAAATACCCGAATGTCTACGCCGCTTACGGGATTCATCCGGAATATGTTCTGACAGAAACCACCGAAGACGAAGTCCGCCTGCAGGAATTTCTAAAGCACCCCAAGTGTGTAGCCTGCGGTGAATTCGGACTCGATTACCACTACGGTTCTGATACAAAAGCCAAACAGGTCAAGCTTTTCGAGCGCCACTTGGAACTCGGGCTCAAATCGGGCAAGCCACTTGTTTTGCACTTGCGAGAAGCCGACGACGATGCGCTTGCAGTGTTGCGCAATGCAGACCTTCGCGGAAGCAAGATTCACGTGCACTGCTTTACGGGCTCGCCCAAATTCTGTGCGCAATTGCTGGACTTGAAATACCGCGGAGCAAGCATTTTCATCGGCTTTACGGGAATCGTGACGTTTAAGAATGCCCAAAATGTGCGCGATGCAGCAGCAATCGTGCCCATGGACCAGATACTCCTGGAAACAGATTCCCCTTACATGGCTCCCATTCCCTACCGCGGAAAGCCCTGTCACTCGGGCTATATACCCTACATTGCCCAGGCGCTAGCGCAGATAAAAGAAAACCCCGTAGAACAACTCTACAGGGACTGTCGCGAAAATACTCGCCGATGCTACGGAATCTAAACCTCCACCGCCTGCAATGCATAATGTTTCTCAAGAAATTCCTCGGCCATGGGAACATCGAGCGGCTGACTGAAATAGAACCCCTGAATTAGCCTACATCCTTCGTTTCGCAGAAACTCTAGCTGGCTTTCCGTTTCAACACCTTCAGCAATGAGGTCCAGATTCAGGGATTTCGCAAGGCCAATCACCATGCGTGCAAAGGCAGCATCCTCTTCGTCATCCACCACATGGTCAATAAAGGACTTATCCATCTTCAAAGTATGAATCGGGAAACGCTTCAGAGAAGAAAGCGAACTGTATCCAGTACCAAAGTCGTCAATTGAAATCTGAATTCCCATCCCCGACAGAGCCTTCATGATTTCGATTGTCTTTTCCGCTTCGCAGACCGCCGTATATTCCGTAATTTCGAGCTTGAGATTCTTGGGATTCAAATTCGTGCGCAACAAGACCTGCTTCACATCGTCGACCATGTTGTCCAAGGCAAACTGCTTGGCCGAGAAATTGACCGCCACCTGCAAATCGGTGTAACCCATATCCACCCATTTCTTTGCCTGAATACAGGCCATTTCCAGAATCTGGGCACCCAGCGGTATGATAAGTCCAGTCTCCTCGGCAATAGGGATGAAGTCCGCAGGAGAAATAAAACCGTTTTCAGCCTGATTCCAGCGGACCAAGGCTTCGAACGACACTATTCTGTTGTTATTCCCTATATCGATAACAGGCTGATAAAAAAGAACGAATTCCTGCGCCTGGATTGCCTTGCGGATTTCAAATTCAAGCTTGTAAAGGCGCATCGCCTTCTCACGGATTCCGCCGCTAAAGAACTGAATTCCGCCATGATTCACGCCCTTCTTCATTTCGCGAAGGCTCGCCGTCGCATTCGCCATGATGTCTTCGACACAATCCACATCGCGGTTCATCGCAACGGCCATGGACACGCTGATATAGAGTTCCTGCGATTCGAGTTGAATCGGTTTCTTAACCGCATTATGGATTCGCCGTACGACATCCTTAACATCGCTATCACTATTTTCAATATTATGCAAAATGACAGCAAAGACATCTGGACCGATACGGGCAATGGAATCCTCCGGGCGGCACAACGAACGGAGTCTATTTGACACGATACGCAAGACCTTGTCACCCGTGTTTATTGAGTAGGAGGTATTGATAGCACTAAAACTGTCGATGTCCAAGAGAGCAACAGCAAATATATAATCAGGACGCTGCAGCGCCATTTCCACATCGATTTTCAACTTTTCAAGGAAGAAATTACGATTGTAGACACCCGTCAACGCATCTTGATACACATAATAGTAGCTCTGCTTTTCTCTTTGATCGCGATCCTGGCTTTCATTCAGGGCTCCCACGATTCGAATCGGGAAACCATCCTCATTTTTCTGAATACTGCCGGAAATGGTTAGCATCCGGCCATTCATCTTTTCATCAAGCAGCGAAACTTCCAGACTGAAGGATTCCCCCGTCTCAAGAGCAACGCTCATCTTTTCCTTGAAGCGGTTCCAATCCTTTTCCAGGACACGGGTCCTTAGCAAGTCAAAGGAATCATCCACCTGATCCAGATTCGCCTTCAGGAATTTTGCAGCCTTCTGAGACCAGTAGACCTTTCCCGAAGCGACATCGAATGTCCAGAAACCATTTGCCGAAACATCGATCATCATCTGGAAAAGTTCATCTTTTTCGAGCAAATCCTTCTTGAAATCACGGATCGGCATCGCACCCGTCGCTGGCGGAGCAATTTCTACATCCTCACGGATACGCTTATTGTTACCTATAATTGGAAAACGATATGCAACAGCAACCGTAATCAAGAAAATATCGGCCAATATATATGGAAAAACCCATAAGGCATAGTCCTCATGGTCCAAAATTTCAGGAATAAAGGAAGCAAAGAGGAGACTTGCCACGATGAGCAAGATTCTGAGCACTTTTTTATCATCAAAAATTCGCATTACACCACCATCACCATGCACCAAATTTATACTTTTTTTTACAAAAAATCAAAGAGTAAGCAAATAAAAAACTTCAATCTCTTTGTATACGAGACTGAAGTTCTTTTCATAGTGCCAAAGGGACTCGAACCCTTGTTACCGGCGTGAGAGGCCAGTGTCCTGGACCACTAGACGATGGCACCGAAAATGTTTGCTCATTAGGGCTCGCCAAATATAGCAAACATTCTAGATTCTGTCATTAATCTCTGTAGTAAAGATCAAGATTGTTGATGACCGGGGTCGAATTTTCGAGATTGTTCACGAATTCGTTGAACGAGCCCATTGCAGCATAGCCAGTCGTATTCGAGATATCCGTTTTCACGGCTGCGTTCAAGGCATCTTCTTCCGGGGCCTTCTTGGAAATAACCTTCACCATGACGGCACCATTATCGGTAGCAACCACTGGAGACCATTCGCCCACCTTCACGCCTTCGAGCGTCTTGGCGATACGGGAATTGCCATAACCGAAGCCAGGCACATAGCCATCCACAGATGCAGTAACCTTTTCGATATTCACCTTTTCAATCTTGTTCGCGGCGACCGTTGCAGAATCGGCAGTACTGTCTGCCGGGGTCCAGGCCTTCACCTTTTCAGCGACAGAATTCAGATAAGATTCTGCAGCAGCGGAGGACTTGCCGCGGAGCAATGTGGACTTGATGTTGTTGAAATAGAGATCGAGACTGCGTTCGCCAGCCTTGAGATCCTTGATCTTGAGAGCGACAACCACCCACTTGTTATTCTTCATAACCGGAGATACCTTGCTCACTTCATCCGGCAGGTTTTCATTCGGCCAGGCATAGGAGGCAAGTCCCCTCAGGTAACCCACGCCTTCGATATCTTCGCCACGAGAAATCCAGTTGGACTTTTGAACGTCAAGATTCTGTGCCTTGGCAGCATCTTCGAAAGAGGAACCTGCATCGACAGCCGTCTTGATGTTCGCGAGAATACCTTCGAGGCTATCGACCGTTTCGGAAGAAGCATTCACAATCAGGAGAATATGGCCAACCTTCACAACTTCTGCACCGGTAGAATCCTTGGACTTACCATAGGACTTGATGATGTGATAACCGAAGCGAGTACGTACGGGTTCAGAAACAGCACCGGAATCGAGTGCAAACGCAACATCCTCGAATTCCTTGACATAGACACCGCGACCCGTAAAGTCTTCACTCAGAAGGCCACCCTTTTCAGCGGAGGCCGGATCTTCAGAGGAAATACGGGCCATATCCTCGAAAGTCGTTGTCGAAGAAGAGTCCGTCAACTGATAGTAAAGTGTCATGGCATATTCACGAATGCGGGCATCGTCGCCAGCAGTCGCTTCTACAGGCAGATAAGCATAGGCAAACTGGGCCATATCCTTCTTTACGAAGAAGCTGTCGAGATGAGCGTTGAAGTAGCCAGCCACCATCACACTGTCGACGGAATTTTCGTCTGCCTTGAAGTCATTATTAGAGGCGACCGCCACCTGCAGTTCGTAGTCCGTCAAACGACGGCTAACAGCCCACTTCGATTCAAGCGAAGTTGCATGGAAGGAAGCTCCGACCAGCGCTTGCAGTTGACGCATAGGAATCGTATTCGTCTTGAGATCTTCTTCGAACTGAAGCATCACGCCCCAGTTATTGAACGCCTCGGGAGTCTTGAGCCAGGCATCGTATTCATCCTTGTTAAAGGTCGAGTCCGTCAGGAACTTCGGAAGGCTTGCGATATAAGCCTGCGTACGTTGCATCAGGTCTTCCTGGGAAGAGGCCTGCTGCTGAATCATGTACAGACGGCGTTGGGCTTCCTGCACCAAACGGCCACGAACGGCATCGGGATTGCGGGTAAATTCCGATTCGATTTCAGCAACGGATGCGCCAAGTTCAGCCTTTTCGAACTGATCGTTCATGAGAATCTGGCGAACAAAGCTACGGAACACTTCGCTACGCAGCTGATTGTAGTGTTCGTCTTCCAGATGCTGTCCCTGATACTGGTTCTGCACAATCGTCTTGATGCGGGAGTCGAATTCGGCGTAAGAAATCTTCTTGTCGCCCACTTCACCGACCGGGTAGCTATGTCCCTGGTTCGGGACGCGGTCCATGGCCAAAAGGCCCACCACGATACCCGCGGCAAAGATAACGATAATCCACTTGGCTTTTTCATTAATCCACGTTAACATAGAGTAGACTCCATAAAAATTTGTCGGCGCAAAATGTAGAAAAAAAAAGCAATTTGTTTTATTTTACATCCATTTAATGCCGAAATACGGCTTTTTTTCTATTTATGGAATATCAAAAAACTTTGAAACTCAATGGAGTTCGGTCATGTTCGATATTTTGGTTCTGGGCGCCGGCATTTCCGGCTTGAGCGCAGCCATCCACGCGGCAGAAAAAGGCCTCTCGGTCGTCATCCTTACAAAGGGGGCCAAACCGGACGGTTCATCCAACTACGCCCAGGGCGGCATCGCCACCGTCACTGAAAAAACGGACAAATTCGAATTTCATATTGCCGACACCCTCGAGGCAGGAGCCGGACTCTGCAAGAAGGAACCCGTGAACATCCTCACCAAAAGCGGTCCCGACACAATCCGGCAGCTCGTCAAATGGGGAGTCCAGTTCACCCCCTCGCCCACTGACCAGACCCAGTTCGACCTGCACCTCGAAGGCGGACACAGCCACCATCGCATTCTGCACGCCGCCGACCTGACCGGTAAAGAAATCATGCGCGCTCTGCTTGCCGAGTTGCACAAGCACCAAAACATCCACTACATTGAAAACTGCTACATCAAGGATCTTATCTGCAAAGGAGAAGGCAAGGAAAAACGCTGCATCGGGGCAAAGATTATTCACCAGAAATCGGGAATCGTCGAAAACCTCCTGGCCAAAGCGACAATTCTTTCGACTGGCGGTGCAGGCCGCATCTGGCAGTACACAGTCTGCCCGCCCGACAGTTGCGGAGACGGTATGGCCATCGCTGCGCGCGCTGGAGCCGCACTGCAAGATATCGAATTCATGCAGTTTCACCCCACAAGCCTTTATGCTCCGAGCCTCAAGAAACCCTTCCTCATTTCCGAAGCCGTTCGCGGTTTCGGGGGCATATTGAAAAACGACAAGGGCGAAGAATTCATGAACCAGGTTCATCCACTTCATTCCCTTGCGCCTCGCGACATCGTGGCACGCGCCATCCATAGTGAAATGCAGCGCCTCGGCAAGTCGCACATGTACATTGACCTTACCGGCCGTACGCCCAAGGACATTCGCAGCCACTTTCCCAACATCTACGCAAAGTGCATGGAAGTCGGCATCGACATGACAAAGGAATGGATTCCCGTGGTACCAGCCGCTCACTACATGTGTGGAGGCGTTCTGGTAGACACCTGGTCCCGCACCGAGATTAAGGGACTTTACGCCTGCGGCGAGGTCGCTGCGACGGGAGTCCACGGAGCAAACCGCCTCGCCTCGAACTCCCTCTTAGAAAGCGTCGTCTTTGCCATCCGCGCAGTCGACAATATCTGCAACAGTTCCCTTCTGAATGAAAAACTGAGCGCCGCGAAATCGAACAAGAAAGAACGCATTTCCTTCACCAAATCCGCCTACTGGCGTAAGCGCCGCAAAATTTTGCAGGACATGATGTGGACCCATTGCGGTATCGTGCGCACTGTCGCTGGTCTCAACCAGGGGCTCAAAGTGATCGAGGGGCTCGAAGCCGACGTGCAGAGCGCCATCAAGAACAAGGAAACCGAGAACCTCTATTTCATCGAGTTCCTGAATGCACTGCAGGTGTCGAAGATGATTCTGACAGCCGCCCTCAATCGCAAGGAATCGCGCGGTCTCCATTACATTCTGGACTACCCGAATCTGGACCCGAAGACAAAACACCATACAATCTACTTAGAGAAATAAGGAACGGGCCAGGGCCCTATAGACGAGAGACGAAAGACGAGAGAAGTTAGCGACGAATGACAACTGACGCGAAAAAGCCTAGCAAAATTGGTGGATACACGCCAACGCAGGAATTAGGTTCCGGCGCAATGGGCCAGCTATGGCTGTGCCACGACAAGTCGCTCGACCGAATGGTCGTGGTCAAGCAGATGCAGGAAAATCTGGAAGACTGCGACACGAATATCCGACGTTTCATGCAAGAAGGCAATATTCTTGCGCACCTGAACCATCCGGCCATTACCAAGCCCTATGCGCTCTGGAAAGAAAAGGACGGCAAACTCTCGCTTTCCATGGAATTTGTCCACGGCATGACGCTCCGTCAAATTCTGGACAAGGTCAAACAGCCTCCCCTGTGGTTAATCCTTGCCCTCCTCCACGAAATTCTCTGCGCCCTCGGCGAAGCTCATCGCAAGGGAATAGTCCATCGCGATCTAAAGCCGGCAAACATCATGATCGACCATGACGGTCGCATCCACCTGCTAGATTTCGGCATCGCCCATACCGATGACCCGCTCTCGTTCAACAAGGAAGATTCCGATAGACTCACCCAGACAGGAGCTATTCTCGGAACCGTTACCTACATGAGCCCAGAACAGTCACGCGGCGAAGAGGCAACCCCCGCATCGGACTTGTTTGCCGTAGGCATCATCGCCTGCGAAATGCTGATGGGCGAAAATATATTCCGCGGCACAAACTTCAGCGAAACCGTTCAGCGCATCCAGAAATTGCAAGTGACGGAAAAAGCCTTCGGAAAAGAAGTTCCCAAACGTCTACGCAAACTTGTTATACACCTACTGAAGAAAGACCCTCGCAAGCGACCGCTCACTGCAGTAGATGCCGCAGAACAGGTTTCTGTCGTCATGCGCAACCTTCCGCGCGATCTCGTGCCGTATACCGCCATGTGGCTACATGCGATCCGTGCAAGCAAGGATTCCATTGACTCCTCGCTTTACATCAATCCTCCTAGTTACCCAACCCATCGCACAAGACTTTTCGTAAGCGGATTATTGGCTGGCGCGGTGACAGCCGGTCTCATCTGCACACTGATTTTCATCAACCTTTTCAAAATCAATCTGTAACATGAACGCAATCGACATCGTAAGCCTCATCCTCATCCTTATCTTGATGCTTCTTGGTTTGTGGAGAGGATTCCTGCATGGTATCTTCAGACTTCTCGCCTGGGCATGCGCCATCATGGGAGCCTACTTTGCGCAAAAGCTCCTTGCCGATTTTATATCAGGCCTTCTCGAAACAAGCAGCTTTTCAACCACCCTGGTCTGCATCTGTATCGGTTTTCTCGTTCCGTTCCTCGTAGTTTCCTTTATCGGCCACCTCGTAAGCAAGTACACCAAGGACACGGTCGTCGGAAAAGTGGACCGAATCCTCGGTGGAATTTTTGGCGTCATAAAGGCCTTGCTCATCATATTCGTGCTACTCACTATCTTGCACATACTTCCCTTCGGAGGCATTGTACACGAGACTCGAGATGCCTCCGTCAGCTATACCGCATATAAAGGCACCCTGGAAATGATGGGCTACTCTTCCGAACCAGTCGACCTTGTCGGCGTTGCGGAACGCAAAGCTTCCGCCTTCACCAAAAACTTGACAGAAAAGGCTAGCGAAAAAGCGGAGGCGGTAGCAAAAGATGCAGCTGACAAGGCGGCAGATGCGGCCAAGGAAGCCGTCATCGATGCCGCAGGCAAGGCTGTCGCCAAGGCAAAAGGAACCGCAGCGGCTTCCATAGACACGGCCACGGCCAAGGAAGTCAAAGACAAGGCTGTAGAAAAAGTCCAAAAAGACAAGTAAAGCCGGCGGTCGTCCCCAGGGCTACAGGCGCGATATAATCTGATCTGTCGCAAGTCCCGCTTCTTTCACGATATCCTCTTCGCCATCGACATGACGGTTCCTCATGACGAATTTTCCATTACAGATGACCGAGTGGACGGCACTTGAATCGGCGGAATAAACCCAATTGCTCAAAAGGTTATGATTGGGGCAAAGGCGTTCATTACGTAAATCAAGCAGAAGGGCATCGGCAAGGAGGCCCTCAGATATCGAGCCCGCAGGAATTCCATAAGCGAGAGCGGTATTGGCGGTCGCCATAGCAAGCGCCTCCCGAGCTGGCAAGGCCTCGGCTTTTCCCGTCTTGTGTTCCACCTTCGCCAAAAGCGAAATCAGTTTCATTTCTTCATGCATGTCAAGATTGTTATTCGATGAAGCGCCATCAGTTCCCAGCCCAACAAGCATGCCGCTTCCAAGTAAAGCATTCACCTTGGGAATGCCACTCCCAAGCTTCAGGTTCGAAGAGGGATTCAATATTGCCGCTGAACCCGATTTGCTCATCAACGACATTTCGAATTCAGACAAATGGACGCAATGAGCCGCAACGAAGTTATCGCCTAGGACATTCCACCGATCAAGCAGTTCCACCGGAAAACATCCGTACTGTTTCTTGCAATCCTTCACTTCGCCAAGAGTCTCGGAAAGGTGCGTATGCAACACGTAGTTTTCTTCGCGAGCAAGCTTGGCACAGCGCTTGAACAGTTTCTCACCCACCGTATAAATGGAATGCGGCATCACCGAAAGTTTCACCCGTTCCGATTCAAAACGATGATCTTTCAGGAACTGGAGATTTTTCTCGATATGCGCCGGAGTATCCAGATTTTCGGCAATCGTAACACCGACGGTGGCGCGAATTCCCATTTCCTTGACCACCTTCATCGTCTCTTCTCTATGCCAGTACATATCCGAGAAAAAGACTGTTCCCGACTTGATCATTTCTAGAACGGCAAGTCGCGTACCGATTTCGATGTCTTTCGGAGTAAGTTTAGCCTCGAAAGGCCATATATACTCGCGGAGCCATTTCTGCAAGGGCATGTCATCGGCATAACCGCGCAACAGGGTCATTGCCGCATGGCAATGACCATTGTAAAAGGGAGGTACAAGCGCAAGTCCGCTACAATCCACCATGTCGGCCTTATCGAAATCGCGTTGCGTTAGATTGCGGTCTACCTTGGCAAACTTCTTACCAGAAATCAAAACATCCTGCGTTTTACCATTGAGATAAACATTCTTGAGAACAATCCTTGACATCGAATAGCCCCTATTATTCCAAATGAAAGTATTAAAATTATAGAAAAAAACGGATTTTCACGAAGCGAATCCAAATCTTTTTAGGAATCGCACCTCTTTTTTCCTTTTTTATATATAATTAAAATATGAACGACAATAAACTAGAGACCCTACCTATTTCTAGAAATGAATTCCACAAACTGGACATATTCAGGAATGTGGCTTTCGAAAGCCTAGCAGGTTACCTGCTAGGGTGTTCAACAGTTATTGTCGAACCGGGAAAGCTGTTAATCGACCCTGATCATCCCAAACAGCAATTGCTTATTCTGCTCGATGGGCTTCTCGAAGTCGTTCTCCATTCGCAGGGTGGAATATTTACCGACATTATCCACCCTGGGCACTGCGCCGGTGAAATGTCCATTTTCGAAAACATGAAACCAAGCGCCAAAGTCTATGCTAAAGAGAAAAGCAAGCTGCTAATTATCGAAGCAAGGACTGCACTTGCCATGCTCAATGCATCGCACGATCTATGCCTCAACTTTCTACAGATTCTCAGTCATCGTATTCGTAGCAACAACAAGGTCGTCTGCGAAGAAGAATACCACATCCGCTGTATCGAAGAGAATGCCAAGGTCGACTCGCTTACAGGCCTGCACAATCGCCGTTGGCTCGAAGAAATGTATACCCGCGAACTCAAGCGCAGCAACGACGGCAACTTTTCTCTTTCCGCATTCATGCTAGACATTGACCATTTCAAGAACATAAACGACACCTATGGTCACCTAGCCGGAGACCGAGTACTGATTACCGTTGCTCAGGAAATCATAAGAAGTCTAAGGCCTTCGGACATGCCCGTGCGATATGGCGGCGAAGAATTCACCGTCTTTTTACCGAATACGACTACAGAAAACGCAAAGGTCATTGCCGAACGACTGCGTTCCAACATCGAAAGAACCAAGATAACTCTCTCAACCGGCGAAACCATTATGGTTACCGTGAGCGTCGGTTTTACGGAACGCCAGCAGGGCGACACTGTCGAGACTTTGATCAGGCGCGCCGATGAAGCCCTCTACCATGCCAAGAACTCAGGCCGCAACAGAGTCTGCCTGAACATTGGAGATGGATCAATGCTTCTATTCTAGCCAATAAAAAAGCTCCCCATAGGGGAGCTTTTCTTTCATTTTTAGAGGCGCTTGAGAACCGCAGCGGCGTGGTGGATAAAGCCTTCTTCGGTCGCGACGGCGGCAATGGCCTTCGCATTCTTCTTGATGGCACGCTCGCTGTAGCGGATGATGCTCATGCGCTTTAAGAAATCATAGACGCCCAGCGGACTGAAGAAACGGCCCGTGCCGTTGGTAGGCAGCACGTGGTTCGGGCCCGCGAAGTAGTCGCCCACCGGTTCGCTGGACCACGGGCCGATAAACACGGCCCCCGCATTCTCGATCTGCGCCGCCATGGATTCGGCTTCGGCAGTCATCACCTCCAGGTGTTCCGGAGCGATGCGGTTCGCGATTTCCACACCGTCGAACCAGTCCTTCACCACGAGAATGCGCCCGAAGTTGCCGAGCACCTTCTCGAGGAGTTCCTTCTTCGGGGAATTTTCCACCTGGATATCCACGCAGGCGCTAATCATCTGGGCGGTTTCCATGTTGTCGGTAATGCAGATGGCCGCCTCGAAGCCGGAACCGTGTTCCGCCTGGCTAAGCAAGTCAGCAGCCACGAAGTCCGGATCGCAAGTGTTGTCCGCCATCACGAGCACTTCGCTGGGGCCAGCCACCATGTCGATATCCACGACGCCGAAGACTTCCTTCTTGGCGATGGCCGCAAAAACGTTGCCAGGGCCCACAATCTTGTCGACGCGTTCCACGACGGTCTTGCCCTTCGCGTCCTTCGCGCCGTAGGCAAGCAGGCCAATCGCCTGAGCGCCGCCGATGTGGTAGACTTCGGTAATGCCGAGTTCCTGCAGCACGAATGCGACAGCGCGGTTGATTTCGCCCTTGATCGGGGTCACCACCACGATATCCTGCACGCCGGCAACGAGAGCCGGAACCGCATTCATAATGACGGTGCTCGGGTAGATGCCCGCACCGCCCGGCACATAGAGGCCAACCCGCTTCATGGGGCGAATACGCTGGCCGAGCACGACGCCGTCGGCACCTTCCATAAGCCAAGATTCTTCCATTTGGTTCTTGTGGAAGTCGCGCACGTTCTTGATGGCCTGCTTCAAGGCCTTCTGGAGTTCCTTGGGGCACTTGGCGGCAGACTTCGCGATGGCCGAAACCGGCACGCGAATGTTCTTGCCCTTCAGGCCGTCGAACTTCTGGGCGTATTCCGTCGCCTTGGCGAAGCCGCCGTTCTTGATGTCGGCAAGGATCTGCATCACCTTGTCGTG
>NZ_CALEFV010000203.1 GCF_937877005.1 uncultured Fibrobacter sp.
AGAAGAACCGGACGATGAATCGTCACCGCATGCAAAAAGCAATAATGAAATTGCAAGAATCCACAAAAACCTTTTCATACTAGATATAAAATAACCAAAAAGGGCTGTTCAAGACCTCTCCCGTAAAAATTTTACATAAATTTGGCTTCATGAAACATATCGAAGTTGTAGCAGGCATCATTAAGGATGGCGACAAGATTTTTGCTACGCAACGCGGCTACGGCGAACACAAGGGGTTCTGGGAGTTCCCTGGCGGCAAAATGGAGTGCGGCGAGACCCCGCAGCAAGCACTCAAGCGCGAACTCCAAGAAGAACTCGCCATCCAAGTGAACGTGGGTAAATTTCTTTGCACCGTGGAACACGACTACCCCGCCTTCCACCTGACCATGCACTGCTACTTTTGCACGATTGCCGGCGGCAAGGCGCCGGAACTTTTGGAGCACGAGGCAGCCAAGTGGCTCGCCCCTGCAGAACTGCACAGCGTAAACTGGCTAGGCGCCGACATAAAAGTCGTCGAAGCCATCGAAGCGCAATAGCTTTTTTCTATCACTCAAGCAATTTACTATTTTATTGTCATGAACATCCTGAAACACATCGCGACTTTTGCCGCAGCCGCAATTCTTGCTGCAGGCGCCTTCACCACCGCAAACGCTGCAGACGACATCAAAATCGTCAAGGTGAACGACAGTAATTTCGAAAAAGAAATCATGAAATCCAAAACGCCGGTCATCCTCGAAATCTCTTCGACCAGCTGCCCGCCCTGCCTCGTCATGATTCCCACACTCATCGGTATCGCTAAAAACTATAGCGACATCAAGGTCGCCTCGGTCGGTATCGACGAACCGGGCATCGACAAAATCAAGGCAACACTCCCCATTCAGGCATTCCCCACGTTCTTCCTGATTAAAGACGGCAAAATCGTGAACCGTCTCGTGGGCGTCGTCAAAGAAGAAGAAATCTTTGCCGCCATGCAGTATACGCCCAAGAAGAGCACCGCCAAAAACACCAAGAAATCCAAGAATTCGCCGAAAAACCTTGTTTGCAAGGTCAACGGACAGTTTAACGGCCTCAAGAACCTGGTGACTATCTCGTTCGAATTCGGCGACGCCGAAATCAAGAATGTCGACATCGTGACCAACGTATTCATTCCGCCCGAAATGGAAGACCACCGCGAAGACATTATCGCAAGAATGCGCGCAAGCGGCAAGGGCGAAGTCACCACCACCCTCACAGGCTTGCAAATCCATATCGACAACGATTGCCGATTCATGAAGGCGATGGACATGAAGCGTACTTCGACCTACGGCGAAATGCGCGCCGGGCTTGAGCTGCAAGGCTTCAATTGTAAATAATTTGTTTCAAATATCATTAAAGAGAGCAACCGGACTATCCCGGTTGTTTTTTTATCCAAACTTTCATTTCGTATGTAACAAAAATAAAAGTTGAAATTAAGAATATTTTTCTATATTTGGGCGCGCCGAATTAATTTGGAGGAAATATGAATAACAAAGTTCTTTCTACTGCTACTATAGTAGTTGTTTCTAGTTTAATTTCTAGCGCCTGGGCCGCAAGACCCGAAGGCGATCCGACTTGCAGTTTTGTGGGTGGGGCATTCTTCAAGTCCAACAACACCCTGTATCTGGAATCGATCAACGACGAAAACGCAAAAGTCGAAGTCGATAACGATGCCGCGAATTGCATCAGCAACAGTAGAAGCGGCAACTTCAAAGTCATTGTTGAACGCAGCACGGCTCTAGCCGCAAACTCTACCATCACCTTGCCGGTAAACTACCAGTCCGCAAACGAATGCGTCGACCTGTACGAACCTGTCAGCTACGGCAAAGACGAAAACGGCATGTGGATTTCCGCCGAAAAGCATGACATTGCCGACGGTACCGCCCACAGGCCCATGCTGATGATTACCGATATTAGTAAAGATGAATGCCAGGGTATCAAGGAAATTGAATTCACGGCTACCGGCGTGACCGCTTCTACGCAGGCTTCCGTCGAGCTTACATTAAAAAGCGAAGTCAGCAATCAGGGCGACTGGCTTATGCGCGGCTCTTACAGCTTTATCCGCTGGGACAAGGATCACGCCGACCTGGGTACCGTTTATGGTTATGCCGCCAAGAACAAGGGCGAAGTCAAAGCCGGCCAGTTCACCAAAGTCGGTGCAGGCGCCTTTGTTCCGCCGCTGCGCGCTTACCTGATTTACAAAGGCGACAAGGCTCTTCAAAAGTCTACTGAATCCGATGTCGCCGAACTGCCCGAAACGATTGGCGTAAAGCTCATCGACAAGAATAATGGCACTACCCGCCTTGCGCGCTGGAACACGGCCACGGGCGAAATCGTAAAGGTAAACGGTTGGTTCGATCTCAAGGGTCGCAAGCTGAACAGCAAGCCCCAAAACAAGGGCATGTTCATCGGCAACACCAAGGTCCAAAAGTAATTATTAGGGGTTGATTATGGAAAAGAAAGAATATAAAGCACCGGAAATGGAAATCGTGGATTTCGAAGCTCAGGCTTGCTTGCTCGCCGGTAGTGGCGAAGAACCCGAAAGCTGCGATGGTGGTGACTACTGCGACGAACTCGGCTAATATATAAGCCTCCGTTCAAGGTTTAGCAAAACAAGGCAAAGTAATTTGTCTTGTTTTTTTATTTTACATGTAATATAAATAAAACATCTGTTCAAGCCTCATTTTTCTACATTGCGTTCCGCCAAAAAAATTTGGAGGAATCATGAACGGAAAAGTTCTTACTGCCGCTACCGTTGCGGCATTATCTTGCCTTGTTTCTACTGTTTGGGCCGAAAGGCCGAGTGAAAAGGCATCTTGCGAGTTCCCGGGCGGAGCTTACTACAAATCCAACAACACATTGTACTTGGAATCGGTCAACGACGAAAATGCAAAAGTCCAGATTTCGGAAGAAACCAAGAATTGCGTAAATGGATACGTCAACAACGGTGATTTCAAGGAACTCATTGAGGCGCTCATGGAAAAGCCGATTGATGAACTCAAAGAACGCGGTGTCTGGATTTACTGTGCAGATATGGATGGGGAAACCTTCTATAATGCAAACCTTAAAGGCTCTGTTGCCCTTGTTATAGGCTCTGAGGGTAAGGGTGTCGGCAGACTTGTTAAG
>NZ_CALEFV010000204.1 GCF_937877005.1 uncultured Fibrobacter sp.
TTCCGATGTATTCGTGGTAAGTAAATCGCCCCAGCAATTTGTGTGCATGGTAGCAGTTTTCGCCCGCACCCTTGCGCAAGTAAAAAGGAGCAATCTTGTTCAGCGCAAAGAACCTGGCCATGCCATCGCTATGGTCAAAATGCGCATGGCTCAAAACGCCCATGTCAATCTTTGAAAGATCCACTCCCATCACGCCTGCATTTTTGGCGAACAAGTGCGACGCCCCCGTATCGAGCAGGTAGCGCTTGCCCTCGAATTCCACATATACCGACAGGCCCCATTCGCCAAAGAGCTTGCGGGAGCCACAGCAACTAGCGATGTTATCGATAAGGACTTGAATCTTCATATTGCAAAAGCCGGATTATTCACAGTCGAGGCAAGTCCATTCAATGACGCCATCGCAGCCGTCTTTAGTGCCGGAAAGGCGTTCGCAGGTATAGCTTTCGATGTCGATCAGGAACCCGAGTTCGCCCGCGTTCTTGGTGCAGCACCCGTCGCAATCGCTATCGGCACACTTGTCGTAAACCACGGCATCGATCGTGTAGCCACCCTTGCGGAGTCTAAAGGTTTTTAATTTATATGTATTCCAATCTTTTTCGTGAATGGCGATAATGTTATGTTCACTGACCCATTCTTCGGTCTGCTGGTCTTCGAGGCCCGCAAACCAGCCCGCCCAAGTGCAGCCATTATAGTCTTCACATTCTTCGCTGCCGGGTTCCGGCCAAGAAGTATACCATGTAAGGGCTGCCCTATTCCATACGGTGTCAGCCGAAGATTCGCTAGATTCGATTTCGGCACTTGATTCTGGCGCAGATTCAGAACTACTTGATTCCTGAACAACTTCGGAACTACTAGATGCAACATCGGAAATACTGGACTCTTGGGCAGAAGAGCTTTCCGGTGCTGGCGAACTAGAATTATCGTCACTGCATGCGGCGAGCAAAGCAAGCGCAAGAATTGCACTTCCTAAATAAAATTTCATTGAGCCTCCTTTTTGCCCAAGCGCTCTTTAAAGTAGTTTTCCGTCGCTAAAAGCGTTACCGACGCGGCGTTCCATCACGTAGTAGCCATGGCCTGCAGAATCGTAGCACACCGGCGCGAGCTTTTCAACTGAGAGCTTGCCGGATTCATCGAGTACGGAATCGTCGACAGACACATTCACGATTTCCCCGAGCAAAAGTTCCGAATCTTCGTTGTAGCTTACGAACTTGCATTCCAATGCGAGCGGAAGTTCCGCAATCAGCGGGGCATCCACATGAGCGCTCTTGACAGAGGTCAGGCCCGAATGAGCAAACTTGTCGGCCACCTTGTTGCCCGAAGTAACGCCCAGGTAATCAATCGCCTTGATGTTCTTTGCCGTGGCCATGCTTACTGTAAAGGCCTTGCGGGCCAAAATATTCGGCATGGTCTTATGACTATGCGCCACGTAAATAGCCACCTGGTTTGTATCGCTAATGGAGCCCCATGCGGCCACCATCGCATTCGTAGAACCGTCTTCGTTGTAGGTTGCAATCACCAAGGTAGGTTGCGGATACAAGTAAGCTTTAACACCGAGATCTTTACGCATTGTTTACTCCTTTAATATTGCTAGACAATATACAAAAAGCAATTAATGAAAATCAACGACCTTCGCGCAGGCGGAACGCCACGCAGGCAATATCAACGACACGCGGGAGGCTCATTTCGCGGCTCATGCCCTGCGACAGATTGCGGAAGCCCACGTTCTGGATTTTTTCGTAAAGTTTCCGGATGGTCGCAGCCACAGAATCACCGGCGGCAGAGGCATCGGACGATTCCGAATTGCTGGCGGCGTTCTGCAACAGATTCAAAAGCACAAAGCCCGCCCCCAGGCGCTGCTGCTTGTCGACAAGCGTGTTGAGGCGAGAGGTGTCGGACACCAGGAACCCGATTTGCAACAAAGTATCGCCTGAGAGTTTTACCTTGACCTGGCGCTCGATCGCTGAGGTGGGGCGCACAGATTTTTGCAAAGGTTGCATATAGGCTACAAACGGGCGCGCGTTTGAGGCCGCGGCTATGGATTGTTGTGATTTCGGCGACTCCGAAGACTTTGCACATTCGGCCTTGTAGTTTGCCATGACCACGATGTTGTCGGCAAGGTCGAGGTAGTCGCCGCAGGCACCTGCCACCAGAATAAAGCTGTAACCCTGTGCCGAAATTTCACGGATGCGGTCCGTCAGTGGAATCAGCGGTTCGCGGTCATCGCCTAGGAGCTTGCGCACGCGCACATCGCGAATCAAGAAGTTCACCGCCGAGGAATCTTCGTCGATCAAGAAAGTGCTAGCCCCCGCTTCCATAGCCTCGAGCAAGTTCGCGGCTTCGCTTGTTGAGCCCGACGCCGAAAGCGTATTGAAATTCTTGGTCGAAACGCCGCCAGGCAAGTCGCGCACGAACTGCGACAAGTCTGTGCCGCGCACGCTGCGGCCGTCTTCGACGCCCACGCGGAGTGCAGATTCATCAATCACGATTCCTTCGCGGCCATCACCCGGAATATGCGGGTAGACCGCGCGGGTCAAGGCCTGCGGTCGGCTCGTAAAAAATAAGCAGGGCAGGATCGTTTATCATAGCACAGGCTACCGCAAGGCGCTGTCTCATACCACCCGAATATGCACCGACCTTTTTATCAGCGTCATTTGACAGATTTACAAAGCTGAGCAGCTCTTTTATTCTGTTATCATCCTTGATATTTTTCAGTGCCGCCATATATTTCATCATCTGATAAGCCGTAAAGTTGGGATAAAACTGGGGGTACTGGGGCATATATCCGATTTTAGAAAGATACTTTCTGCCCATTGAGAGAATGTTTTCATCATCGAAATAAACCTGTCCGTCGCTTGCTCCAAGCAGCTTTGTGATAATGTTTATAAGGGTGGTTTTACCTGCACCGTTCGGGCCTAATATACCGTGGATGCCGTTTTCAAAGGTGGCGGTAAAGCTGTCCAAAGCCTTATGCTTGCCATAAAATTTTGTTACGTTTTCAATTCTTAATTGTGACATAAAATCACGTCCTTTCTTATCTGTTTTATGGTTATGCTACAGTCAAACTGTATAAATATAGATGTTATAACCAAGTGCAACAAGTATTATCTGAATACAATATTGCACTTTATGAGAATTTATGTTATAAGCACCTTGATTAGCGAAAATATTACGTTCTTTCGGATTTTTCT
>NZ_CALEFV010000205.1 GCF_937877005.1 uncultured Fibrobacter sp.
GACATGTTGAACAATATAATTTTTAGTGGCATATTTTTGGCCAAGTCCCGTTTGCCTTATGGTGTTGTGGAGCGTTAAACGATTCTAACCATAAAATATGGCTTATCGTCTACCGCCTATTGTCTACTTTTTATACATTATAGATATGGCTTCTTTAATTGAATACAAGGGCAAACGCCCGGTCCTGGGTGAACGCGTCTTTGTCGCCGATGGTGCGAAATTGATCGGTGACGTAGAAATCGGGGATGATTCCTCGGTGTTCTACAATGCGGTCGTCCGTGCTGATCTCGCCGAAATCAGGATCGGAAAGCGAACCAATATTCAGGATAACGTGACGATACACCTTTCGACCGACGAAGGCGTTCATGTGGGTGATGATGTGACGGTGGGGCACAATGCCATTTTGCACGCCTGTACTGTTGAAGATAACGTGCTTGTCGGCATGGGTGCCATCTTGATGGATGGCGTGCATATCAAGTCGAATAGCGTTGTGGCTGCTGGTGCCGTGGTGACGCAGAATAAGGAATTCCCCGAAAGGAGTCTGATTGTGGGGGCTCCGGCTCATGTGGTGCGCGAACTTACGGAAGACGAAATCCGTAAGTTCCACGAAAATGCAGAACATTATCTCGTCGTCAAGGACGAACTGATGAAGGGTTAATGCCATGTACAAGTTTGTATTTTTGATAAACCCGATTAGTGGCGGTGGCCAGGGCAAAGTCATACACAAGTTCCTGCCCGAAATCATGACATCCTTGAACTACGGGGATGATCAGTGGAAGGCCGAGTTTACGAATATTGATGGGCTTGAAAAGCAGATTTCTGATGCCCTCGCCAGTACGGAAACGCTGGTGGCCGTCGGTGGCGACGGTACCGTCTCGTCGGTGCTCTCGGTCATGGTCTCGTCGGAATACGCAAAGAAGGTGAAAATTGGCCTTATTCCGCTTGGAACGGGAAACGACCTTGCGCGTGTCCTGAATCTTTACAAGCCCTATGTGGACAAGGGACTTCTTTTCCTGGTGCGTCGCCTGCTGCAGGCGAAGGCCCGTCCTTTCGATATCTGGAAGGTGAACGACAGAATTGCGTTTGCCAACTATTTTTCGGGCGGGATCGATGCGCGAATTGCTCACGATTTCAACCGAGCCCGAGCGAACGGCGAATTCAATTCGAATTCCGTCGTCGTCAATAAGCTGCATTACGTGAAAAGCTTCTTTGCCGACCGTTCCTATCGGCTTAAAAAAGGCAAGCTGGCCTTTGTCGATCAGGAAGGAAAAACCTGGCAGAAGGTTCTCGATGGTCACCGCACGGTGATTGTCGGTAACATTCCGAGCTTTGCAAGTGGTTCAAATCCGTTTTACAAGTCCGACATGGCGGATGGGCTGCTGGAAGTCGTCTGCGTGCCGAACATGTTCATGTTCCTGCTTGCCATTGCGGTCGGGACTGTTCCCGTGCTGGGAAATTTCATCAAGAGGAATTTCCTCAAGACGCACAAGGCGAATTCTGTCGAACTTGAATTTGACGAAAACGAGTTCCTTCAGCTTGACGGTGAGGACCTGAGCGGCAAGCTTGGCGGACATGTGAAAATTGATTTTGCCTGTAAGGTGCAGATTTTAGCGCTGGGGGAATGATGCTCCCGGTAAGTTTTTCTGCCATTCTTGACTGGCTGCATTCTGAGCCTGTTGAATTTGTTGTCCTGCGCGAGCAACCTAAAATCGTGTTGACCGGTTTTGCCTCGTTGACTCAGGCCGGTGCAGCTGACGTGAGCTTCTGGGTGGGACATATCGAAAGTATTACCCACGCTAATGGTCCTTCGAACGAAAGTCTTTCTGCCGTTGAGGCGGGACTTCTCTTTGTGCCGAGGAACATTCCCACGGAATCCTTTCCGAGGGTGAAATGTCTTGTGGCAGTAGATGAACCCTACCATGTCATGGTCCGGTTCCTGGAAAATTTCGAAGGTGACGCTTTCCGCGAAAACGTGGAAGGCGTTGCTAAAACGGGAATTCACCCGACGGCTGTGGTGGAGGGCTTTGTCGGCGAAGGTTGCTTTGTCGGGCCGGGCTGCGTGGTGATGCGCGGAGCCCGTGTCGGTCGCGGTTGCAGGTTGGAATCAAACGTGACCATTTACCCGAACGTCGTTGTGGGCGAGGGTTGCATTTTTCAGGCAGGCGTCGTAGTCGGTAGCCGCGGCTTCGGATTTTACGAGCACGAAGGCGCACGCCGTATGGTGCCGCACTTTGCGGGCGTCCGCATCGGGAACCGCTCAAGCTTCGGCGCGAACACGGTCGTGGCGGCGGGGTTCATTTCGCCGACGACCATCGGCGACAATTGCCACTTGGATTCCATGGTGCAGATTGCTCACAACTGCGTTTTAGGCAACAACATTTACATGGCCTCGCAGACGGCGCTCGGCGGCACCACGATTCTCGAAGACGGCGTGCAGTTCGCAGGCGGTGCCAAGGCCGCGGGGCACTTGACCGTGGGCAAGAATGCGATTGTGACCGCGAAAGCGGGCGTGACCAAGAGTGTGCCTGCTGGCAAGACCGTTGCTGGGTTCCCGGCGATTGACATCGACATCTGGCGACGTCAAATGGTCGAACTCCGTGTCATGGCGAAAAAGAAGTTGAAATGAGCAACGAATTGGTTTTTAAATCTCGCAGTTTGAGCTTTAGGCAGGCTTCTGTTTCGGTGGAACCGCTGGAGCGTGACCCGCAGAAGATTCCTTTTGTGGCGTGGTTCGTGGGCGAAAAGCTTTTTTATCGCAGCGATGCGTGTCATTGTTTTGAAGAACTTGAATTTTTTGCGAAACGTACCGCCGGCTACAAGTTGAAGGATTCGGCGGGTTCAACGGCGGGGGAGTCGTCTTTGCATTTGTTGTCGCCGGAGCATTTGGCTCCAGTGTTTTTGATGTGGCCTCACCGGCGCTTTAATGTGCGACTCACTGATGCGACCAAGCCCGAAGTTCCGTTGATGGACGGTTCTGCGATTCCGTTCTTCTGTGAAATTCGGAAATTTTGCGGAGCGCCCGAAGAACTCGCTTTTTACGATGCCCCCGTGCATGCCGAGTGGGACTTGCATGCCGTCGGAATGTCATTGCGAGGAGCCGAAGGCGACGCGGCAATCCATGGTCATGTCCGCATTACGCCTGCAGAAACCTTCGAGGTGGAATACGTGCTTGACCGCAACACAGCCCGCGACGGTTACGACCTGAAGTCTGCTGCGTCCGTCTCCATTTATTCGCCCGAGAACTTGTACCAAATTTTCATGGCGCGTACCTTCATTCACCAAGTGGAACTGGAGCGCGCCTGTGCGGCAGGCCTCCTCGCCGGAGTCGATGAATCTTGCGGACTCCTACTCGCAGCGGGGGATTGCGCGGCTCAAAACAGCGCCTGTTCGCCAAAATTCCGCATCGCAAACGAACCTGCGATGCATAAAATACTAGATTTGATTGGAGACCTGAGTTTTATCTGTCCGGCCCTTCCGAGGGTCAGAATCGAAATCACCAACGGTGGGCACGTGTCCCACCGGCAAATAATGGAGAAAATCATTCCTTATGTCCATGCTGGAATCTTTACCCAAGTCTAACGTCGATGGAATCCTTTACGACGCCGAAGTTGTCCACAGTGTTCTTCCGCAGAAGGCTCCGTTCGCCTTTGTCGACGAAATCCTCTCCCTCGACGCCGAAAACATGGAAATCGTCGCAAAGTGGCACTTGACCGGCGAAGAAGGATTCCTCAAGGGACATTTCCCGGGCAATCCGGTGCTTCCCGGCGTGATTCAGATTGAATCCATGGCCCAGACCGCCACGCTCCTCACCATGATCGGTCGCGAAGCCGAAACCACGGGCAAGCGCCCGGCGTTCATGGGGGTCGAAAACTGCCGCTTCCGCGCGCCGGTGATTCCGAAAGCCGAAATCGTGCTCAAGGCCAAGCTCATCATGGCCCGCCACGGCATTTACAAGTACAGCGGCGAACTCCTGACCGTCGATGTCGAAGGCAAAGAAACCCTCTGCACCAAGGCCGACTTCAGCGCTGCCATGGTGTAAGTTACGGGTCTAGCAACTCGCCACGAATCACTTCGACTTGATCCCCGACCAAACTGATAATGTTGGTCGGGTTTATTTCGATGGGGCCGCAGTCGACCATCATGTCGACGGAATGCTCGAAGGTTTTCCAGATATCGTCGGGCTCGTACATGTCTTCGTCAGTGAGTTTTGCGGCCGTGCTCAGGATCGGCTTGTCGAAATGCTGGAAAAGTTCCTTGAAGAACGGGTGCGTCGGCATTCTCACGCCAATTTCGGGGCGCTTGACATCCAGGCGGCGGGCGATATGCGGGTCGGCGGGCAAAATGAACGTGTACGGCCCGGGCACGCG
>NZ_CALEFV010000206.1 GCF_937877005.1 uncultured Fibrobacter sp.
TGCATGAGTGCTTCGCGCTGGTTTACGCCAAAGCGGTGCTGCTCGTCTATGATGACAAGGCCAAGCTTTGCGAAGGTTACATCTTTGGAGTACAGGGCGTGAGTGCCGATGACCGCCTGGGTGAGCCCCATCTGCAGCTCTCCGATGATTTGGCGCTTTTCGGCGGCGGAGGTCGCCCCAACTAGGAGTTGGATGCGCATTCCCGCAGCGTCAAAGAACGGTTTCAGCTGCTTATAGTGCTGTCTGGCCAAGATGTCTGTCGGCACCATCAATGCGCATTGCTCGCCCGTGCCGCATACCGCAAGCATGGCGAGCATGGCGACCACCGTCTTGCCGCAGCCGACATCGCCCTGCAATAGTGCGTGAAACTGTTTTTTCCCGTTCAGGCCGTCAATGATGCGGTTCAGCGCCGCGTCCTGCCCGCCGGTCAAATTGAAGGGCAAGCGCGACTTGGCGAGCATGACCTGGCCCAAGTCAATCTGCCTTTCATGCCCGCGAACCTTCTGGTTCTCGCGCCGCTTCACCATGCGTAGGCAGAAGGGGAGCAGTTCCAAAACCTTGAGCTCCCGCTTCGCCTTGCGAATCGAATCGAAGTCGGCGGGCTTGTGCAGAATACGCAAGTCGTCAATGACCGGCTTGTAATGCAGGTAGTCGGTGAGCTCCCTCGGGCAAATTCCCGAAAGCGTAAGCGCCGGGAAATGGAAAATCACGCTGAACCAGTTGCGAAGCGCCCTTTGCGTAATGCGGGCCTTGATCATCGCCTCAGTCATGGAATACACCGGCAGAATCTGGCCGCAGAACTCTTCGTCTTCGTCCATGGGCTGCATGTCGGGGTGCGTCATCTGGAATCCGCGGTATTCGCCAACGACGCCTGTGGCAAGCCAGCGGGTTCCCGGTTTCAGACGCTTGCTCTGGTACTGCGCGCCCTGAAAAAACGTAAGCGTCAGTTCACCGGTGCCGTCGGCCAAGGTTGCCACATAGCGGCTGCCGCGCCCACGAATAATCCCTCCGCGCAAAATCTTTCCGATCACCACCACGCGGTCGCCCACGTGCAGGTTCCCGATGGCGGTCACCTTGGTCTGGTCCAGGTAGGTGCGGGGAATGTTGAATAGAAAATCGGCAAGCGAAATGATACCCGCAGACTTGAGGGCCTCGAGACTCTTTGGACCCATCTTGGGAAGGTTGTTCAAGTCCATGGCTTACTTTGCTTCGCTCTGGGCCTTTTCTTTTTGGGCCTGTTCTGCACGTTCGCGCGCCTTCACGCGGGCCGTCTTTCCGACAAGATTCAGGTTCTTCCAGGTGAAGGGCTTGATCGGGTTGCCGTTTTCGTCAAGCATCTTGATACCCTTGGTATCGATGGCGCGTACGATTTCGTTCAGCTTGTTGACCAATTCGTTCACCTTGTCGACCATTTCGGAAGAATACAGAATCTTGCTGTATACAGGGTCCGCTTCGATGGTGTTGATCAACTCGTTTGTCTTTGTGGCGCCTTCCGAAATCTGCTTCATGGCGTTTTCGGCAAGAGCAATCTTTTCGTTAATGGTACCGGTTACGGTTTCGATAGCTGAATCGGCCTGGTTTGCAACCATGTGCAAGTTGCGGCTAGCGACATCGGCCTGCTTGAACAGG
>NZ_CALEFV010000207.1 GCF_937877005.1 uncultured Fibrobacter sp.
CCCTTGGCAACGGCGCCCAGATCCAGCAGCATTTCGGGATCGAGGAACTGCACGGTGCTGTTTTCCTTGTCGATGATGATCTTATCAAAATCGCTGTGCTTCATGGCTTCGGTCAGTTCGAAAAGCGTTTCCTCTGTATTGCTGACCTCAAACATCGGGTCGTTCAGCAATTCATCCAATTCCTTGTTAACATTCATAGCAAATCAAATTCATCCCAATTCTTCAAACTATCATTTCCACTCTCGCGCAAAGCATTCAAGCTACGCGCCAGCTTCTTTTCTTCAAAGTTCCCCGTTGCTTGCGGTATCCTACCATTGTCGCGCACAAATGCATTGATGGCAAGCAGTTTTTCCACCATCCGGTCGTCGGCAGTTAATGGTTTGGGAGGAACCTTAACGTTGACGAAAAGTGGGTCATCAAACAGAAGAAGTAATTCGTTATTTATATCCATCCTATTTTTCCTCCCACTCCAAACCTTGTTTTTTTCTTTCTCCAATTGCTTGAATTTGCGCGCGGGATATGTTATAATATATCACGTTATTATAGGTGCCTGTTTTTATGCACCACTCCAAGGAGGATTTTTCCATGAGTGAAAAGACGTTCCCCAACATCATCGACGTCCCCGGCGGTCTGGAAAACCAGACCATGTGCTTCATGATAGACGACCGCGTCACCCGCAAGAATTTCGTGGATCTCCGCCTGCTGGTGGACGATAAGACGGTGCTGAAGAACCCCCACAAGGGCTGGTTCTGGCACTTCATCGACAACGGCTACGGCCGCCCCTTCTACCGCGACGGCTACGAGGACGACCCCGTGCTGGATTTCCCCGGCCTCAACCACCTCTACCTCCGCTTCGACTGGGGCGACGTGGAGAAGGCCGAGGGGGTCTACGACTTTTCCTACCTGGACGAGATCATGGAGAAGTGGGGGGGCTACGGCTATACCTTCGCCCTCCGCGCCGTGACCTACGAGGGGGATCCCGCCCTCAATCATGCCACCCCCGCCTACGTTTTTGAAAAGGGCGCGCGGTGCTATGAGCTGGAGAACGGCAAGATCCAGCCCGACTTCGCCGACCCCATCTTTCTCCGTCACCTGGAGAACTTTCTCGCCGCTCTCGGCGAAAACGCCATCGTGATCGACTGCGACGTAATCGAAGCCGACGGCGGCACGCGTACCGCAAGCATTATCGGAGGCTTCGTGGCCCTTGCAATTGCACTCAAGAAAATCAAGGTCCGCCTCGGACTCACTCAGCAAATCCTGAAGCACGGCATCACGGCTATTTCCGTGGGAGTCGTCTCGGGTAAGCCGCTCTGCGACCTCTGCTATGTAGAAGATTCCGCTGCCGATGTTGACATGAACGTCGTGATGCAGGATGCGAAAAACTTCATCGAAGTACAGGGTACCGGCGAACACGCAAGTTTTGATCGTGCCATGCTGAACACGCTACTCGACCTCGGCGAAAACGCCTGTAAGGATATCTATAAAAAACAAATGGAACTGATCGGCGGCGAGCTGCCGTAGCTAGACATTCCAATCGCAGAAATTCTTGAGCATGGCTAACCCAACATCGCCACTCTTTTCCTGGTGGAACTGAGTCGCAATCAAGTTGTCCTTGCCCACGATTCCCTGAAAAGTCTGCGTGCCATAAGTCGTTTCGGCGAAGGCATAATCTGCAGGAACCTCCGGGTGGTAGGAATGCACATAGTAGAAGTCGCTACCATTCTTGATTCCCTTCATAATCGGATGTTCGCGTGTAAACTCTACCTGGTTCCAGCCCATGTGCGGAATCTTGAGTCCCGGTTCATCCTTGAATCGTACAGCCTTTCCCGGAATAAGCCCCAGAGTCTTCACGCCACCATCTTCTTCGCTCTCTTCAAGAATAATCTGGCAACCGATGCAAATACCGAGTACCGGATTACCAGCAGCGACCACCGCCTTGATGGCGTCACCAATCCCAGTCCTTGTCAGGGTTTCCATAGCAGAAGCCGCTGCACCCACACCAGGGAATATTAGGCGAGTCGCCTTTGATATTTCGTCTGCATCTCGGCTCGACTTCGCATTGGCGCCAATGCGCGCAAGGGCATTCATTACGGATGTCAGATTACCAGCATTATAGTCAACGACGATTATTGGATTTGCAGACATAGGGACCCCTAAGCAAAAAAGACTTTCTATATAATATAGAAAGTCCTCACCACCTCGCAGACGGAACAGTCCTTCCTACTCTATATTCTTCTAATAGTCGGCACGCACGAAAGCAATTTTTTCGTATACTCATGTTGCGGATTCGAAAGCACCTCGTCGGCTTTGCCTCTTTCCACCACATGTCCGAAGTACATCACGAGGACCTCGTCGCTTAGGGCACGCACCACCTGCATGTCGTGACTGATAAATAAAATCGAAAGGCCAAACTCGTTCTTCAGATCATCCAGCAAGTGCAATATCTGCGCCTGCACCGAGACATCGAGTGCCGAAGTGACCTCGTCGCACAAGAGAATTTTCGGACGCACCATGAGACTACGGGCAATGCAAAGGCGCTGCCGCTGTCCCCCCGAAAACTCGTGGGGAAACTTCTGGAGCGCCTCCACAGGAACCGACACTCGTTCCAGAAGTTCGACGGCACGGGCTCTCGCCTCGTCAAACTTCACCCCCCGCGCCGACAGCGGCGCCGTCAATATTTCTTCGACTGTCTGTCGCGGATTTAGGCTACTAAACGGATCCTGAAAAATCATCTGTACCGAATCGGACACGCGCTTACCCGCCGCACGGCCACTCTCTACTTTAGTACCAAAAACCCTATACTCGCCGCGATCCATGGGAACAAGCCCCACCAGCGACTTGGCTAGCGTCGACTTGCCGCATCCGGATTCTCCCACCACCGAAAGAATCTTTCCCTGCGGCAGGCTGAACGAGACATTGTCTACGGCTGTAAAATACGATTGGACTTTGCCAAAGACTCCCCCACGCATGGGGAACTTCACCGTAAGCCCGTTCACATCTAGGGCATTTACAGCGGACTTATCCATCCTGCGTCTCGCCGTCCAAATTCGAAAGCGCTTCCTGGACATTCTTTTCCGTGGTAAGCAGGATCTGCCTACACTTGCGCAAAAGTCCCGTCGCTTCCTGCACCGCGCCGGCCAGTTCGTCAATTTCCATTTCAGAATTGTCAATTCTTTCGAGAATGGACTCCAGACGTTCCATCGCGGTTTTATATTCAAAATTTTCGTTACTCATATTTACGAATATAGTTATCTTTAATCCCGTGAGTTTATTAGGTAAATCCATACCGCGCCTTTTAAGCACAAGCCTAGCCCTAGTGGCCGGAGCCGTCTTTTGGGCGTGCATGGACATTCCCGATGCCCCGGACGATTCAAAAAAAATCTATTCCGTTGAAATCAGCATCGAGCAATCTGGCGAAATCCGCACCGAACCCCTAAAAGTCAACTCAAACGATACCGCTCGACTGATCGCCACAGTCATTCCCTCCACAAAATCTAAAAAGCTGCGCTACCTTTGGTACAACGGCGAGGACATTCTCGATAGCGGTACTACTTACGCCATTTCAACCAGCTACATGGCATCAAGCTTTATCAGCGAGAACTTCATCCCCAACCACCTGGTCATCTTCGATTCCGAAGGAAATTCTCTAGAGACGGATTTTCATGTTCTTGTAAACGCTCCTCCCATTCTCTCGGAAAAAACATTTCCCGCCGATGGAGACACCCTCTACGGCACACCCGACTCGCCTATCCATTTCCAATGGAGTTTCTACGATTCAAATGATTCCGTAGACTTCGTGCTTGAGATCGACGGCATTTCCTATTCCGTCGGAAATCTGGACAACATTCATCAATCGGGTTTTTATCCGGGTAGGCATTCCTTCAGGATTATCGCGACCGACTCCTTCGGCGACAGCGATTCGATCCCCCTCCAGGACTTCTATGTCATCGACACCTTGGGGGGCAAATGAAACACCTGCTTGTATCCCTGCTCTACTTGACACTCCTGCTCTCGTCAGCCTGTACCAATTCGGATCAATACCTCTACGAAACAGATAGCGATTCCATCGAAGTCTGGGCCTACATGGCAAGTTCCTTCGATTCCAACACGACGCAACTAAAAAGCGATACGATTTCTCCGGGGGACTCCTTATTATTCATTTCAAAAGTCAATCCCTCGAAATCCCTCCGCAGCCAAGGTTACTACTGGACGATTGACGGAACTCTTTTCGCCAACGAGTACAGTTTTAGGAACACCGTCAACGAACCGGGATTTCACCAGATTGCGTTTATCTATGTCGACTATTTTGGAGACACCCTCAGCGACACCCTCTCGATTACCGTGGCAACGCCGCCTCAACTAGACAGCCTACATTTTATACCCGCCAGCGGAATCCAGCAAATAAAACCAACAGAAGTACTGAACTTTGCCTGGAACGCAAACGACCCCGATTCCATGTGGAACATGTACTATCACTTCACGATGCAGGAAGCATCTTGCAACGATGCCCCCTGCGCCACCGTAGTGGATACCATTCTACATAAACCCATTTTTTCCTATATGAAGGGCTTTTCGCCTCTTCAAAAATACAGCTGGAATGTCCAGGCATTCAACGAGCTAGGGCAATATTCCGCCGAGGCGCTTCAAGGCTATTTCTATGTCACGGGATTTGACAGCAAGGGGGCCCTCCTTGGGCATATCAGAACAAGTTCAAGAACGCGCGCACAACCATACAGCGTCGTTCTACAGAGCTCCGACGCAGAAGACATCTCCATCACCTCCGACAGCATATTTTCGATAAAGCCCCTGGCCTGCGGCCAATACCGGTTACTCGTATCGTCGGTAAACTACGCCGACTACAGCACCGACACGTTAAGCATCGACATTGCCGACGGCACAATCCTCGATCTAGATTCCATAGTCCTCAAAGACACAATTCCACCCATCATTCGCTCCCTGACGGACAGGGATACCATCGGGCCTCTCGATTCCTTTGACTTTTTCGTCAAAGACGGCGGTGGCAAAATAACAAATCTCTGGGTAAAGCTCGATGGAAAAATCACAAACGACTACATCTGGACAGAAGACACCCTATCCATTACTATTCCAAGCCTAGCGACAACCTGGAGCTACAGGATTCTTTCCATCACGGCTCTCGACCAGAGTGACAATAGATTTGCAAAGAGCTTCTACATCAGTCCAAGGGCAACGCTTCCGGAGGAAAGCCATGAATAGATTATGGACAGCCCTCCTTTATGCAATTTTCCTTCTGCTCTGTTCCTGCGGAGAAGATTCCCTTATTGAAAGCGACGATGTCCATCAGCTATCGCAATATGTCTATGTCGTTCCCGAAAAATTCACGGGAAGCATCACGAACTATTACGCCCCCATCGAAGACCTTTACATAAACCAGTGGCAAACCGTAAGGTTCTGTTCCGGATATTCCATCGGCAAAGAAATCAGTACCAGCGATTCCATGGGTCAGTATTTCGAGTCCATCCAGTGGAACATCGGCAGCGACGAATTCACCCTCAGTAAGTTCCGCTACACATTTGAAAAGGCAGGCGCTTTCCAGGGATCCTTGAAAACAACCGACCTTTTCGGCGACACCCTGCACACGGTCTTCAACATCTATGTCAACGCACCCGATGCAATCACTCTAGATTTCCCGTATGACGGTTACAACCAGGCAGACCCGCAAAACGAAAATGGACTCCCGCTCAAATGGAGCATAACGGGAATCGACCCTTGGGAAGAGGCCTATTGCAAAATATACCTGTCCTATTCAGCCGACTCCGTATGGGACGAGCCCCTAGGATCAGTCCCTTGCGACAACGACATACAGATTTTAGGCCCCTTGACATACGACTCTCTCGAAACCAATGGAAAAATCAATCTCCGCGATTCCTCCGTAACGCTATACTGGGCCGTCAAGATGACTGTCGAAAATCCTGATGGCAAAACGCGCATATACCCTTCGGACATTTTCCATTTCTCCACAAAAATTTTGGATAAGGACAGTTCCATACTCAAGATACCCCTATACCTGATAAACTATCTGGACACGGCTAAACTTAACACGGTCATAACCCTACTTAATGTGGAAGGCGATACGCTAAAGGTCCTGCACGGAACGCAAAAGGATTCCGTCCTGTCGACCAAGGTCAAGGCACAAACGGACCTGAAAGTCATCGTCGAAGAAAAAAATCGCCTTGAGTATCAGGGCACATCTCTTTCCATCGACATTGCACCGAATACAGTCACATGGCTAGACACCCTATACCTCAGGGACAATATGGCGCCACAGCTAAGCCCCGTCAGCAGACAATTCGCCTACGACGACGCAATTCAGTTCTACGTGCAGGATAACGGCAGTGGCCTCAACCTGTCCAAGCTACAGGTAATCGTGGGCATAGACACACTACTCTATACCTTTAGCAACAATTCCATTCTATCTTTCTACCCGCATTGCGGTTTCTTGTGCAACATCGAAATCATCGGTGAAGATTACGCACACAATCCGCTGCCCCCGTTCTACTGGACTCTTCGCAACAATGTCGGCTACGTAGCCATTACAGGTCCCTACCTAAAGGATGGTTACTAACATGCTGCGAATTACCCTAATACTGCTATTCTGCGCCGGATGGGCTTATTCCCAAAGGGTTCTGCACGTATCCACCATTCCTGGGTACGCCGACATCTATGTTGAGGAACTTCGCCCCGACCACACGCAAGAACCGCACCACACCTCCCCTGCCTTCATCCCCATCAACGAAGATAATTCTCTTGACGGGGTTATCCTCATATCATTATTCTCGCCAGGTTTTGCCGACACGACCATCCAGGTCAAGCTTTCCGACAGGGATACGTCCTACTTGATCGTTTCGCTGCGACCCATCGACAGCGAGATCCTCCTTGACAAGCAGCAATCCAAGCTATCTAAGCGCAGCCGAAGAACCTTCGGTAAAAAGCTCATGCTCTCTTCTATCGTCCCATTCGGATTCGGCCTTGCCGCAGGCGCATTCACTTACTACAACATCCATCGGGCCGACGAGAAGCGAAATTTGCTTAAGGAATCCCTCATCTATTCAGATGACCATGTTCAGCAGATGCAGCGTGATTTCGAGGATTACCGTCAAAACGCCCAAAGAGGCAAGACCGCAACTGTGACCAGTTTCATTATCGGTGCATCACTTCTTTCTATCGGTTTCATTTTATCATTCTAGGTCGCCATGAAAATCTTCAAGTTCTTTACGATACTCGTTTTCGCAACGGCGCTCCATGCAGCGGATGTACCCGGGATTCGCGCTACCGTCGAACTCGTCAACGGGACAACGCAGACCGCACAATTTCTCGGAATCGCCAACGATACCGTGAGTCTCGGGGGTTCCATCCAAGGCAAGTTCACCATCGTGCGCATCGCCAAGGATCGCTTCAAAAGTATCGTCGACGAACAAGGCAACAACCTACTCCTTGTGGCACCGGCCCTTTCCGATTCAACCGCAGCGTTTTCCGATACAACTATGGCACCGAATTCCGCTATCGAACAGGATTCGACTATCGCATCGGACACTACGGGTAGCGACTCGCTTGCACAGCAGCAACCAGTCACCCCCGCCACAATTCCCAATGTCGAAGGAAAGCATGTTCTCGTTGCACTGGAAAGGCGATCTTCCGATTCCGTTCTTGCCCACCTACTGAACAACCTAAGCAGCCGCATGCTGCAGGAAACAGGAACTCCCGTCATCACGCTACAGCGTTCCGATTTCGGCGACTGCAGCGAAGCCCTGTGCATCAAGGATACGCTAAAAAGCCACGGAGCCGCGACAGCCTACATCGGAAGAATCACGGCCGCAAGGACTCCGGATTCCGTATCCGTCCAGATGACCCGCTACATATTGGGCGACTCAACGCAGGACAGTTCCTACATCGCACAGATTAACTTGTCTGCACTCCAGGCCCTGAATGACGCCATGTCCAAGGATAAGTTCCGCAACTTTATAGCCCAGCTCCACGGCGAACCCTTGATCCGCACAGCAAAAAGGGCGAGCTACATCCACGTAGAGACCAACCCCGAGGGAGCAAGCATCACTTACGACGACGGTCAGGAAATCTGTCGCAGTCCATGTACATTCGCGACACAGGATACCGGCAAGGTCATCCTATACGCATATTGGAGCGTAGAGCGTCAGCTATGGGGTGCGCGCCATTCGATTATTCCCATTCCGTCCGACACGGCAAAGATATCCCTGAAGCTCAAGAAGGTTCGTCCCGAGCTCCGCGTTTCAACGACTCCCGAAGGGGCTGAAATTTTTGCCGGTTCGGTTCCGCTCACCAAGCATTCCGAAGCCATCGGGCAAACGCCAGGCCGTTATCCCATTTTTGAGCCGGGCATTTCAACGGTGCAGATACGCAAGCAAGGGTTCCGCGACACGACAGTGACCGTGTTTGTCCCCCCGACCGAACTCACCGACATCGACATCGAACTACAACCTATATCGTCTGTAACCGAGCAGCAGGCCCAGGACCAATGGTACCGAGAAAGGAAAAAGAACTTTATCGGAAAAACCCTGATGGGGGCATCGGTCGCGCCCATCCTGATTGGGGCTCTATTCACCTATCTCGCCTCCTGCGACTACGACGACGCCAAGAAAATCAAGGACGACCTAAACCGCCCGGCAACGGCCAACGGGGACCATTTTCAGGAAAAAATCGACGAAAATCATGATCTCGTCCATAAAGGCGACCGCAAAATGATTATCGGCGGATCCCTTATCGGAGCGGGAATCCTCGTCTTTGGAATCGGATTCGCCCTAAACTTCTAAAAAAACTTTAAAATGCCCCAAAAACGCCCTAAATTTTTCACCTAATTTTTTTCCGGTTCAATAAAAACTAAATTTACGACGATGCGTAAACTGTTTGCCCTTTTGTCTTTAATTGTAGCCACGGCCTACGCCGCCGACTTCGAGCGGTCCAACTGGCGTAGCCAGATATATTTGCAAGCCGAACCGGCCTTTCTGAACTTCGAAGCCGACAGCTCCACGACCCTCCTAGACAAAGGAGTCGATGCGGAAGTCCTGACGGTTCCCCTTTCTCTTGGCGTTCTCTGGTCCCCCCTGATCACCCCGTTCTGGAAAGCGGACATTCCCTTTACCCTCTGGCTGGGTATCGAAGTCAACTCCATCCAGTTCGGCACCATCGAAGATAGTCCCAAGTACCATTACAAGGAAGAGGGCAAGATACTTACGGGACCGCACGATGACGAAACACTATCCTTCCTGATGTATGCGCCGTCCGTTCTCGCCGGTTTCTCGTTCAACCTCGTCGGAGACCTCGATCTTCGGGTTCTCGGCGGATTTGGATTCCATTTCTTCTCGTTCTATGACGAATACGGCGGCAACACCGAACAGTATTCCGACTACGTGAATACGGCTTTCGTTTCCGGAGCACTTGAATACCGCATCACGGAACTGTTCCAGGACGTCGATCTCAAGGTGGGAGTCAACGTGCGCAAGGAATTCCTGCCTTACGAAAACATCAAGGCACGCAAGCACGACAACAACGCGGTTCCTTCCCCCTATTCCAGCCTGACTTTCGACAAGATTTCCTACAAGCTGCCCGTTCGCATCGGTATAGAGCTTTCGCTTGACTTTGGCCGTGAAAGCCGCCGTGACCGCCGCATGCGCTACGCCCTGCATGACCGCGACGACGTGCTACGCAAGTATAGCGAAGTCAAGGACACGCTTAGCGACTGGGACTGCATGGCCATCGAACGCGATTACCGATTCTACCTCGATGACGAAGGCAAGCTCCCTGACATGAGCGAAGCCTACACGCGTACGCAGTTCGCCGACGTTCTCGAAAGCTTCCTTGCATTCTGCCACCCGGCAGACCTCGCCACAAAGGAACAGCTCTACGCTACCCTCGACAGCGGCAAGGTCCAGATCAAGGAATACCAGGTTCGCCAGGAAGACTCCCGTTTCGACCAAGTCATGGCGAGCAACGATCCCGAAATGCTTGAAATGTTCCTGCAATACTATCCTGATTCGCCGCGCAGGCCCGAAGTCGAGGCCAAGCTTCGCTCGCTCAGCGAATACGACAAGTTCCGCGTCATTCAGGCACAGAATACCTTCAAGGCCTACCTCACCTACCTGAACGACAATCCGAACGGAGCCTTCCGCGACGAAGCCGAAGCTGGAATCTTCGAGCTCGTCAAGTCCGGAAACCGTCTCAAGGATTACGAGATTTACCTGAAGCGTTTCCCGAACGGCAGATATGTCGAGGAAGCCAAGGCCGCACTCAAGAAGGCCAACGAGGAAAGTTCCATTATCGAATACCAGACCGGAGAATCCTACAGCGAACCGGCACCGCAAGCCGAGGGAACCTCCGTAGCCGAAGAATCCTCCGCCGTCGAAGACGATGCCGACGACGAAGAGGAAGAAGTCAAGCCGGCCAAAAAGAGCAAGAACAAGAAGGCCGCGAAAAAGTCGAAGAAGGCTTCCAAGAAAAGCAATAAGAAAGGCAAGAAGAAAAAGTAATCGAAGCTAGGACTAGTTACGTTTTCGCCCCCGCATTGCGGGGGCTTTCCTTTTTTCGGGAGCAGACGCAAACTTTCTATATTTGACCTCATGAACAAAAAAATCCTCGCACTCGCCCTGATTAGCTTGTTTGCAACGGCCGCATTCGCAGATGCCACCGCCGCCGACAGCATCAGCGGAGCCGCTCAGGCAGCAAAGTCAACAGGCATATACACCCAGATTATCGACTGGTACAACGCACACCTGAACTATTGGTCCATTGCACTCCTGATGGCAATCGAAAGTTCGTTCATCCCGTTCCCGTCGGAACTGGTGGTCCCCCCAGCCGCCTACAAGGCATTGCAGCCAGGTTCCAACCTCAGTATCGTACTGATCGTAGTGGCCGCAAGCATGGGCGCCCTCGTTGGCGCATACATCAACTACTTCCTGGCCAAGTTCCTCGGTCGTCCCATCATCTATAAGTTTGCAGACAGCCGCCTCGGACACTTCCTGCTGCTAGACACGCAGAAACTCGAAAAGGCCGAGAACTACTTCCGCGAGCATGGAGCCATTTCCACTTTCGTGGGTCGCCTCATTACCGTGATCCGCCAGCTGATTTCCATACCGGCGGGCATCGCGAACATGAAGCTTTTGCCCTTTACGCTATACACGTTCCTGGGCGCCACCATCTGGAACTGCGTCCTTGCAGGACTTGGCTACCTCGCCCACGGCCAGAAGGACATCATCGAGAAATACAACTCCGAGCTCGCCATTGCGCTTCTTGCCTTTGGAGTACTCTTTATCGGCTACATGGTCTGGAACGCAGTCAAGAAGAAATAAGCGCACTCAAGTTAATTCATCCAAAAGCAAGCCTCGCGGCTTGCTTTTTTTATTATATTGGGTCTAGTAGATTCGATTAATCCTCCTGACAGCGTATTCGATCCGGGGAGGTTGTTTTACTATCTGCTTGAGGTCGTCGCCCTTTCCGAAATTGACAAAGTCGGAAATCGCGATAGTTGCCCTGTGGGGAACCGGCCCCATGGCTATCAACGTAGAGCACCGTCTGTACAGCCAGACGTAAACACAAGTCATTTCACTGGTTTGTAGGCGATTGTTTTGGGACAATCGTAGGTGCTCTAATACATCGTCCAATCCTCTCGCCTGCAAGCTGCAACCATCAAACATTTTTGCCGATATACGGCAAAGGAATCTTATGAACAAAAAACAGTACGCAAGCATGCTCAAGGATATCTGCGAAACACACAAAAACGGCGGTGATGTTCACGCCTGTATTGCGAAATATAAAGGGCTCTACAAATACGCCTATATCTACAATGACGCTATCATCAAGCTACTTCTCGGCACGCCAGAGAACGAGACGATTACGGTGGACTTTCTAAATGCGGCACTTCACCTTTATGGTAGCGACTGCATCGAGCATGTTTCTTTTGAAAATTCGGAACGACCTGGGGCATTTATCAAGACAACTACTTCGGATATCGTGGCAAAGGATCAGCACTTGGACCGCATCGTACTCGAAGTTCAGCATATAGAGGACGAAGCCTTCAACGATCGTCTGGTATTTTACGCAGCTAAGCATACGGTCGCAAATCTCGTTCATGGCCAGGGATACACTCTCAGAAGTCTGAACCTTATCAGCCTGCAGATGTTCAATGGTTTTCCAGAATCTCGCAACTATTTGCATACAATCCGTCTTAAGAATCAAGACAACGAGGAATTTTTCAAGAAGCAGACGATTACATTGGTAGAAGTTCCCAAGTTCCTGGAGAAGGGCTACGAGAACGACAACAGTCGCCTTGCGCAGTGGCTCCGCGTATTCGAAGGTCTAAACAACGAGCATCCCGTACCCGTTCCGGAGGATTCACAGTTTGCACTCTTGCAGAAGAAAGCCGAATTGAGTAAATTTACGGAAGAATTTCTTGTCAGCGAGGCTATGAAGATGAGCGACCGTGAATACGAACTCTATGTGGAAAAGAAACATGCCCGCGCCGAGGGTCTTGAAGAAGGACGCGCTGAAGGTAGAGCTGAAGGTAGAGCTGAAGGTAGAGCTGAAGGACGCGCTGAAGGCAGAGCTGAGGGCAGAGCCGAAGGTAGAGCCGAAGGACGGACTGAAGGCGCTGATGCCAAGGCGCGAGAAATGGCCACGGAAATGCTTAAAGAAGGGGACTCCGTAGAAAAGGTCGTCCGTATTTCAAAGCTTTCCGAGGCGGAAGTCCTCGCCATCAAGGAAGGACTTGCCTAATAGCCCCTCTCACATGAACCTATAAAAGAAAAGCTCCCCGAAGGGAGCTTTTCTGAAAATCTAGCAGTTTTCCATTACCACCAGTTGGCACCGCATTCAACGGCAGAGGTAGCACCAGTCAATGCGAGAGACATAGAACCCGAACAGTCCGAAGCTTTCGCCTCTAAAGACGCATGATAAGTTCCAGAAGTAGCCGTTCCTCCGTTGACGGAAGCGCTCCAAGATTCTCCAGTAGCACTCTTGCACCAAATCTGGCAACCACCAGGATTCGATCCACCCATGACAATTGTGTAAGTCCCTGCCTTCGGCAAAGTCACCGTACCATTCGCTTCAAGAATTTCATAATCCGGAGCACTGGTGTCAATCGCCTTTACACCCGTGCAAGGAAAATCTTGCACAGTTCCATCATCATTGGAAACAGATACAACCGGCGTCACTTCGTCGCCCTTGGCAGAAACAGAAGCTACAGCAGTTTCACCCGTTCCAGTAGCACCGGTCCAAGTGTAACCCGTAATCGTAGCGCCAGTAGAAGCACAACCAGAAACAGTCCAAGTCACATTTACAGGACCACTTACAACATCAGGTTCAGTTGCATCGGGCACGCACTTACAACCCGTAATCGGGGCACCGTTCACCTGTAAATTCGAGCAAGCTATCGTTTCGCTCTTAAGACCAACCGTCACCGTCACAGAGGCCGTCTTCGGTCCCGAACCCGCATAGGTAATAGCCTCAGATGTCATTCCCGTGCCGGTTCCATCATCACCGAAATTCCAGCTATAGGAAGCCTGAATGAATTCTTGCATGGTAGTTCCCGAGGCCAGATTCGGAGTAAAGTCCCACGTAGTGGATTTAGTCTTGTCAATAGGACTCTTTGTCGGTTTGCAAGAACCGAGACCCGAAACGGGCACCGTTTCCGCAGAGGAAGATCCCGGATCGATAATGTTTCTAGAAGAAGAAGACTGCTTAGTCGTACGGTTAATGGACGACGAGGACATCGGGAACGACATCGAAGAAGTGGGGCCCGTAGCAGAAGACACCGGCTGATCTTCTGCACTAGAATAGGCCGTGGGATCCAATAGATAATCATGATACTTGGCTTCGCAGTCCGGGTTGGCCATGCAATCACTAAAGGCGGCCTTTCTCATGGAGGCCAAATCCGTTGTATCACCATCCGCTCTAATAAAAGATGCCTTGGTAATTTCGTCCTGTTCATCCCATTCATTAATAGTACCGTCACCGCAGGCCCAGAAGGTGCCAACGGCAGCGACGGAAGCAAATCCTATGAAAAGTTTCTTCTTCATATATAAAACCTCTTTCCACGAAAAATACATTATTCAAAAAGAAAACGATACCGTTGTAAGCATTTTCGTCAATAAAAATACGAAAATCAGCCTGTTTTTGGTAAATTTTCGTTTACAATGCGTACGATTTTAGCGTTTTTCGTTTTCATTCCTCTTCCACCGAAATTTTGCGCTGTCCGGTAATGAACTGGTGCACGTAGGGGTTGCTCGTGTTCTTGATTTCTTCGACCGTCCCCACCTCGATAATACGACCATTGTAGAGCATGGCAATGCGGTCAGCCACCTTGAAGGCGCTCACCATGTCATGCGTCACCACCACTGACGTCACGCCGAGCTTGCTCTGCATATCGAGAATCAGGTCATTGATGACATCGCTCGTAATGGGGTCCAAACCCGTCGTCGGTTCGTCGTACAGAAGGATTTCCGGGTTCAAGGCAATGGCTCGAGCCAAGGCAACGCGCTTGCGCATACCGCCCGAAAGTTCCGACGGCATCTTGGTACGGAATTCCGGAACCAGGTTGATCATCTGCAACTTTTCGGTCACCACGTCCTGAATCTGCTTCTCGGAAAGTTCCGGGTGATGTTCACGCAGGGCGAACGCAATATTCTCGCCGGTATCCATGGAGTCAAAAAGGGCTCCCATCTGAAACAGCATTCCCATCTTGCGACGGATTGTATGCGTATCGAAATACTTCGGGGTACTGATCGTCACGCCATCGACAGTCACTTCGCCACCATCCGGCTGCAGCAACCCAATCATGTGCTTCAGGATCACCGACTTTCCGCCGCCGGACTTTCCGATAATCACCATGGTCTCGCCACGGCGAATATCCAGATTCACGTCGCAAAGCACATCCTGCGGACCGAAGGACTTCTTGAGGCCCTTCAGGCGGATGGCGATATCGTTAGGGTCGATTTTTACGTTCGGCATAATCTTACCTTAGAAGAACAGGATGGCGTCCAGAACAAAGTCTGCAATCAAAATCATCAGGCAGCTGGAAACCACGACACTCATCGTAGCAATTCCCACGCCGCGGGCACCCGCCTTGGCATTAACGCCATGGTAGTAGCCGAGCAAGAAAATCAAGGTTCCAAAGACAAAGGACTTGAGCACCCCGGACCACAGGTCCATCGGGTCGAACAGGTACTGCATCCCAGTCACGTAGGTGTAGGTCGTAATGTCAAGTCCTAGCACGCACACGATCCAGCCACCGATAATGGCTAGCGCATTGGAAATAATCGTGAGGCAAGGAATCATCGTAAAGAAGGCGACAAAGCGCGGCAGGGCCAGGTAACGGTACGGTTCCAGACCAAGCACCGTGTAGGCAGCCAGTTCCTCCTTTTCCTTCATGGATCCAAGCTCTGCAGCGACAGCGCTACCGACTCGGCCCGAAAGCACGATTGCCGTAAGGAGGGGTCCCAGTTCAATCAAGATCATCTTGCACGCAGCCGTTCCCACAAACTTGTCTGCAACCAGATTATGGAACTCGAATTCCGCCTGCACGGTCGCCACCATTCCCGTAAAAATAGAGGTCACGAACAAGAGCGGAAGCGACGATACGCCAATCGAAATCATCTGCTTTACAATCAGGTCCGGATTCTTATGAATATAGCGCAACTGCTTGAGCGTATTCAGCAAGATGCAGACAACTTCGCCGATATTCGAAATACCGGTGACAATGATATCGCCTATCCAGAAAAACGGTTTAACCAAAGTCAGCAAAATCCGCTCCTCCACCATCGTCATAAGAATATGCCTCGCCTTCGCCGCCTTCAGATTCAGGGGCAGCATCGTAGAAGGTGGTATATTCCGGAATAAAGGTCATAGGAATATCCTTCACAGAACCGTTACGGTGTTTGGCCACAATCAGTTCGGCCGTATGCTTGTCTTCTTCCCTATGAGTCTGCACGTACTTACGTTCCACGAACCACACCATATCGGCATCCTGTTCGATAGAACCCGATTCGCGGAGGTCCGAAAGCTGCGGACGTTCGCGTCCCTTTTCTTCGACCTTACGGCTAAGCTGGGCGAGCGCAATCACGGGAATCTGCATTTCCTTGGCTAGAATCTTGAGGCCACGTGAAATGGCACCAATAGCTACCGCGCGGTTTTCTTCCTTGCCTGTCTTCATCAGCTGCAAATAGTCGATAATCAGCAGGTCCAGTTTCCCCTTGCGTTTCAGCTGGCGCGCCTTGCTCATGAGTTCCATGATACCGAGGTCCGCATTGTCGTCGACATAGAGCGGGGCCTGCTGTATCGGAGTTACCGCCGTAATCAATTTTTTCTTTTCGTCACTATTGAGGTAGCCGTTGCGCAACTTGCTCTGGTCAATCTGAGCTTGCGAACAAAGTAAACGCTGGGCAAGCTGAACACCGTCCATTTCCAGACTGAAGAAAGCCACATTGTGGTGATAGTTGATCGCCGCATTCGCCGCAATCGTCAAGGCGAAAGAGGTTTTACCGACACCCGGACGGGCAGCCAAGATAATCAGATCCGAATTCTGCAGGCCATTCGTCAGTTCATCCAGTTCCGTAATCCCCGTACGGATTCCCGTAATGCCGTCCTTGCGGTTGTTCAGGCGTTCCAAAAGGGGCGACACAAAGCTCTGAATCGGTTTCAGTGAATCGCGAATCTGGTCATCGGCAATCGCAAATATTTCGCGTTCGGCATCCTGCAGAACTTCGTCGGGTGCAGCAGCCGGATCCATCGCATTCTTGATTACGTTCGAAGAAGACTTAATCAGCTTGCGAAGAGTAGCCTTCTTACGTAGCAGCTCAATATGCCAACTCGCATTGGCCGACGACGCAACCGATTCCATCAGCTCAAACAGATACTCGCGACCACCGACAAGTCCAAGCTTGTCCATTTTTTCAAGTTCAGACGCAAGAGTGACCAGGTCTATCGGAGTTACCGTCCTATTTAGCGTACAAAGAGCTGTCCATATCAGTTGGTGCCTTTCCAAGTAGAAAAAGCTTTCGTCCTTGATGATCATGATGGCTTCCCCCATCACGTCCGGATCGCGGAGAATGCTGCCAAGCAGGCAACGCTCCGCATCCAGGTCCATCGGGACTTGGCGACCTTCATAGGAATTCTTTTGGATCTCGAAATCAGGCATCATCGCCTTCCATAATAATTTTCAATTCTTTCAACTTGCGCCACAAAGTAGCACGACTTATGCCCAGACGCTTGCAGACCTCGGTACGGTTCCCCTTGCAGACGCTCAGAGCGTGCAGGATATGCCTACGTTCCATTTCTTCGAGCGAAAGAATTTTTTCATCTTCGTCTACCGTCTCGGTCTTTTCCTGCACTAAAGAAGACGCACTGCGTTCAAAAGCGATACCAGGCAATTCATCCGGTACCCCTCCCACCTCCGACTCATCCTTGATATGCGGAATGGCCACCGCCTTTTCACGGGCACACTCCTGAACTTCTTCGGGCAAGTCCTCCAGACGAATTACGCCATTATCGGCCAGGACAATCGCATGTTCGATGATATTCTCAAGTTCACGGATGTTGCCCGGATAGGAGTACTTCGTAAGCGCGTACAACGCAGCCGGCTCCAAATCGACAATTTCCTTTCCCTGGGCATCCTTGTTCTTGAGAATAAAATACTTGATCAGGTTAGGCAAGGCCGGAGTCCGTTCACGCAGCGGAGGCAAAAGCAGGTGGAACGTATTCAGGCGATAATAAAGGTCTTCGCGAAAAGATCCTTTCTGCATGGATTCCTGCAGATCCCGGTTCGTAGCGGCCAGAACGCGAACATCCAGATAACGCGGTTCAGTCTCGCCCACGCGCCTGATTTCATGATTTTGCAAAAAGCGCAACAGCTTGACCTGGGTCGCAGGAGAAAGTTCACCGACTTCGTCAAGAAAGAGCGTACCGCCATTGGCCGATTCGAACAAGCCTTTCTTGTCCCCAGTAGATCCCGTATAGGCACCCTTCTTGCTTCCGAAAAGTTCGCTTTCGACCAGATTTTCGGGAATGGCACCGCAGTTCACCGCCACGAAGGGTTCGTTTGCCCGCTTACTATAGCGATGGATGACATTCGCCAGGAACTCCTTGCCCGATCCCGATTCACCCGTAATCAGCACCGTACTGTTTGTCGGGGCAACCTTGTAAACGGTCTTCAGGATTTTGCGCATTTCGGGCGTGTTTCCGAGCAGGCTGTCCAAAACCTGCGATTCCATGAGCTGGTTGTTGGAACGGTTCTGCAGCTGCGACTGAATTTTACGCGCCGTTGATTCTAGCAGCGAAAGGGTAACCGGCTTTTTCAAGAAGGAATTGGCACCACGCGTTATCGCTGCCGCAGCCCCCTGCCAGTTACGGTCATCGCACAAAACAAAGATCTCTATTCCCGGGTGTCTTTCCTTGAGAAAGCTCACCATGTCCATATTGTCCTGCATCAAGAATGGGACCTCGATAAACGCAAGGTCTATCGGGCTTTTCTTGACGATAGGCATTAGGTCGTTTTCCCGGCTACATACCAATACATCGGTACCAGGCACCGACCAAGAACGCTGGATATCGTCGACAAACCTCTGATCTAAATCCGCGATCAGGATATTCATCGCAATCCTACTTAGGAATGGCTCTTGATAATTTCTTCGACCTTGGCGCGAAGGGCCTGCAGATCAACAGGTTTGTTGAAGGTTGCAGCAGCATCAAAATGCTGGGCAGTCATCAAGTAGTCTTCGGCAGACGTACGACCACCACCGCTCACGGCAATCGTACGATCGCTCATACCCAGGCGACGCAGGTCGAGAATGACCTCGTACCCATCGATATTGGGCATAATGATATCGGTAATAATCACATCGTAAGTCTTGTTCTGATACAGAGCCTTGGCTTCCTTACCGTCGTGGGCCGTTTCCACATTGTAGCCCTTGATTTCAAGAGCGGATTTCAGCATCAGGTTGAACTGTTCATCATCGTCGATAATCAGAATGGTAGGCATCATTCCTCCTTCGTTTCGGTTTCCAATGGCCAATATAGATAAAATGTAGTTCCTTCGCCCAAGGTTGTCTGCACGGTAAAGTAGGCATCACCCTCTTTTAGGAGCCTCAATGCCGAAGAAAGACCCAATCCCAGGCCTTCTCCAGGAGACTTTGTCGTAAAGAACGGAGCAAATATGCGTTCCAGCGTGTTCGAATCCATTCCCGTTCCCGTATCGGCGATATCCATCTTAGCATATCTACCGGCAGGATCCGGAGGCGCATAGGGCATGACCAACTGAGATTCGAGAGTTTCGGCATGCAGTCGGAAAGTCAGGGAGCCTCCCGTCTGTTTCATGGCAAAAATGGCGTTGTTGGCAAGGTTGCTAATAATACGGTCAAGCGACGCCACGACACCACGAATTTTCAAAGTACGATCCAAATCCTCGCTGTGGAGCCTGATATTTGGCGGAAGGGTAAGCGAAATTTTCTTGACCACGTCTTCGATAATCATGTAAGGAGCAAAGACCATCGCCGGAGTTGCCGCATTGGCGTTGCCTCGAATGGCATTCAGCAGTTCCTCGAGAGACGTCTTGCCACGTTCTGCAGCCTTGAGCGCCTCGCCAATAAAGTTGTAAGCCTGATGATCCGGCGTGAGCATTTCCTGCGCCAACTGGCAGAAACCAATCTGCGATCCGAGAATATTGTTGTAGTCGTGCGCAAAGGCTCCGCACATCGTGCCCAGTTCTTCGAGTCTCGAATGAATGAACTTCTGTTCGCGCAGCATGTTTCGTTCCTGTTCGAGCCTGCGCTGTTCCGTCATATCGACCTTGAGACACAGTGTCTTGTATGGAGCCGTTCCCTGCATAATGGGAATGTACATATTGTCGAAGGTCTGAATCAGTTCACCATTCTTGATCAAGCGGTTAGACTCGTCCTGAGAAATTTCATGACCGTCCTTGTCCTCGAACGAGGTATAAACTTTCACTTCGCCAGATTCGCGAGCTTCCTTTTCTAGTGCAGAAACCATTTCGGGACTATCGCTGGCACCTTCTCTCGAGCCGCGCTTCTCAATATCCTTCTGATTCTGTTTCTGGTAGACGCCCTGTTCATTCTTGTACCATACTCTAAACGGAAGCGCATTAATAAGCGTATTCAGAACATTCTCCTTTTCCGCCTTGATGCTCGCTTCCTTATCGAGACGATCCTGATAGCGCACCAGGTCATGAGTGTATTCTACATACTGTTCATTCAAGGTCTTCAAATTCTGTTGCAGCAGCAAGGTGCGCGACTGGTCCATAAAGAAGGCTATATTGACAATATTGGTCAGGTTCTGCCTGCAACGGAATAGATGTATCTTGAAAGAATGAGTTTCTCCATTCAGACTCATGCGCACATCGTTATAGACACTTTCCCTAAAGTAGTCCAGATTTGGCGGAAACACGCTCTTAATCGATTTTCCGAAAAGGCTGGTCGACGACAGACCAAGTAACTTCATGGCACCGCTATTGACATTTTCAATGCGGCCGTCATTGTCGTAATAGATTACACCATTTTCCGTTTTGCTGATCAGCTTTTGCAAAAGCCAGAAAGAACTCTTGTCGCGGAACATGTTCGATGTGTAGTAGAAACCGCAAAGGATTGCCATCAAAATACACAAGAACTGGTGCCACACCAAGAAATGGAAGGATCCCGTCAGGAACTTGAAACCGCTTGCAATCGGAATGACGAAGTCAAACAGGAGGGCTACCAATACAAAACTTGCATAAAGACTAACCACTTGGCTCCCCGCTTTACCCATCAACTGGTCAAACGACAGGAAAGAGCTTCGCAGCAAATAGTAAATCGTCACCAGGAAAGTCGGCAGCAAGAAAAACAAGTATATCAGGGAAAACACGTAAAAGATCGGATAGTGAGCAAACGGGCTCCAGCTACCAATATGGAAATTTTCAATCGAGCCGGGCGAGACAACAAAAAGTGTCGTCATAATCGCAATGACGAGCGATCCCGTCATGGAAAAAGCCATGCGCAGGCGACGGCGTTTGCGGAAAAGGACCATTTCTCCAATCTGGAACGTAATCAGGCCCTCGCGAATCCAGGCCAAGGCCTGCACTCCAAATAGTAGCTGTCTTGCAATGTATTCCGACGACCCCGGAGTCATGGGCCCGCTCAGGAACATGATGCCGAGAATGGCGCACAAATTCCAGACAATATTGACAATCACCAGGTTGCGCAAGGCTGCAGGAATGCTCTGCATTGTCACCTTATTGCCCAAAATGACAGGTAACAGGAAAGACAATACCAGCGCAATGACTGATAGGATCAACACATAAGGGGAATTTGAATACAGGCTTTCTGCCATTCTACTTTACCCGTTTGATACCAAAGGTTTCCGTCTTGTCGTAGGAATTCTTTCCAGAGAAACGGTCCTGGGTTTCAGCGTCATAATTTGCATTGGGAACAAACCTACAATCCAACTGAGCCTTGTAAATGTATGCACCCGTCGCTACAGCCCTACCCTGTTCCGACTGGATTCCGAATTCCGTGTTCGCCCATTCAACATAGAAAATGACCTTACCGTCGGTTGAGAAATACTCCGTCGGAAGGACATCAAACGAGCCCGAAGCACGATTTACATAGCTTCCCAAATTCGAATAGATCGGAATGTCATACTTGACGACAAGGGTATCCCATGCAGCAACCTCGCTTGCAGAAGCTCCCCTTGGTACAGTCAATTCCATTTTCCAGATAGCCCCCTGAATCAGGGCGGTATCGATACCTTGAGTCACGACCTGGCCGTGAACAATCATGTCGAGTTTTTGAGTCTTGGGATTCACCACGTAAAGGCGAATACCGCTCGTGCTTTGGACCATGGAGCGGTTGCCTGAGCCAACTTCCGCAATCTGATTTTCCAATTTCACGCTAAACTTGATTTCAGCGGCTCCGCTACCCGTAATAGGCACCCACGGATTATCCTGCGAGGGCAAGTTGCCCTGTTTGTCGATATAGGCACTAAAATCTTTTGGCTGCATGCGGACATAATCACCGTCAGAAACGCCAAGTTCGCTATCCTTACCATAGAACGCAACCAGACGGTCAGACGTGAAGTTACTGGATTTTAGGCTATGCCTGTAGATCGCCGTATCGCGACTACCCAGCTTTTCTCGATAAAGAACAAGCGAGGAATCCTTCATATTCAAAACTTCGCTAAATTCAATAGTCAACATGTCAAAGTTATCCGAGTTAGACGTATTGAGAACCGCAGACACGATTACCGGTCCAACCTTGTCTTCTGCGTATGTGGAATTCGTCTCGTAAGATGCCGCAGAGCCGATATGCTGCGCCACAAGTCCAGCCCCCTGCGAAACGACATTGTCAAACATGCTTTCGTAACTGCCGACGGTTACACCATAGCGGAACGGCACCGGCAACTTCAGCGAAGCACTCATGCCATCGTCTGCGTATTCCGGTACAGAACCGGACACCCACAGAGTTTCCGGTTCCGTAAGACCGAACTCTATCGAAATGCTGTCGGGATAATGCTTCTGGTCGATAGGTCTTTCGTATTCGATATAGACAAACTCCGCAATACCGTCTTCATCACGGTCTGCAATATAGGCATACTTCATCGGAACCGGCAAAAGCTTTAGCGTAATCGGCAGCTTGGGCTGGCCACATTCCGTCGAAACACCATTTCCACTCTTATCCATAATGGAACTTGTCGACAAAAGCTGGGCGAACATGCCTTCCGTCACGCGAGACGATCCATCGGCATCGAAGGGAATCTCAAATTCCCAGACATTCTGAGCTTCGTTATACAGTTTCGTAAACTTGACAACCGGGGCATCGACCGTCGTCGTTTTATTCGAAGCGAAAAGCTGCACGGGCCACTCCGTCCCAGGCGCCGAAATCGGTTCGCTGAACTGCATGTACACGCGGTCACTCGTCGCCGTATCAAGGCGTTCAAGCACGGCCACACCTAATATTGTCGGGGATATGCCATCCTGATAGAAATCCGTATGGCTTTCGACTTTCGAACCGACATTGCTATACAAGGTCACGCTTCCGCTCGGATTCGTATTGATGGAAGAATCCGTCAGGTTTGCCTTTACGAGGATTTCCTTTGCATTCTGGCTAATTACATCGGTAGTCTTTATCGTGTCCGTTCCATAAATGAACTGCACCGAGTTGAACGACTGATTTGTCTGATACTCGTTGGAAATCGTAATTTTCAACGCATCTGGCTTATTGTCGCAATCGGTATCAACCATTTTCGCGATATCAATAATCGGCCATGGAGGCAATTCCTCGATAACGAGGACCGCTTCCGAGGGAACATACTCGAACTTCGTCGAAGACCCTGCACGGGCAAATAAAGTTGTCGTAAGGACTTCCTCGGAACTTACGTAGAATGTCGCCGAACCATTCACGAGCATGATACTGGTAATGGGAATCGTCGAGGTCGGAGAGCTCCAGAAAAGGACATTTCCTTCTACAGTTCCAAGAGAGAGGGTCAGATCGACCGAATCTAGCCTCGTGGCATTACTATCAAGCAGCTGCACCCGAACTTCTACCATTCTTGGCATGGACGGATCCTTGGTTTGATAGGCATGGTAGGCCTGCTTATCGAACACGAGATAGCGTTTTTCTAGGGGAACCGTAATCGTGTCGATTTCCACGTTGGTTCGAACCACGGCACAGGCGCAATCATACTTGTTCTCAGACTTGCCATTCGCACCATGATTGTGCCAACTCACCCATTCCATGTAGTTGTTGCCATACGCAAGGACTGTATCCTTTTTGTAGAACACGAAGGAATCCTTATGAAGTCCATTATCGTAAATAATGTTCTGCGGTTTTCCGTTCATTTCAAAGTCATCCAGAAAACCCGTCGGGCTCACGGAACTGGACCCCTGATAGGTTGTCACATAATCCACTTTTTCTACAGAATTATAGGGACTCTTGAAAGGTTCTTCGAAAAGGAGTGTCACCTTGCGGTGCACCTGCGGTCCATTTTCAGCAGTATGACTCGGACCATACCCATAAATATGCTTGCCATGATAATAAGCCGTAATATAGGGATCCTTCCTAAACGCTTCTTCGGTCACTCCATTCACCGTTTCAAGGAACATCTTGCTAAAAGATTCTTCTATGTATAGCGGCCCACGCGTGAGGTCGATTCCAGCAAAGGGCAGCGGATCATCGTCGGCAACATGCGCACGCAAAGACCAGGAATTTTCAAGTCCATCATATGTTGAATTTTGCATATACAATTCAAAGTACACGCTACCCGATACATACAAGGCGCCTTTAATGGTTACCGGCAAGTAGCCATTTCCATCTTCATCTTTCGTATATGTACCGACAGTAAGATCAAACGGGACCGAATAGTCCGCAAGTCCCGTACCAGAGAACGGCTGCTTGTCGTAGCTTACTGCAGTCACGGGTTTATCTAGATAGATTCGAATTTCCAAATCCTGATAATCAACCGTATCTCTATTCGTTACCAGGAAGTAGAAGGAATTACAATCTTTCCAATTGCCCGTAGAATTGCAAGACGAATTTTTCTTAATAGGCTTTAGCGAAATGTCAAGATCCACATAAGACGCTTCACTTTCGGTGGTAAAGCTGTAACCCGAACCGCCGTTATCGTCCGTAGTCATGCCCGAAGATACCGTAAAGTAATAAGTAGTTCCGGCCTTGAGATTCGTAAGGGTCACCTCATGGAACAGCACGGTTCCATCACTTGAAGCCTGGGTCTCATTTAGCGCGGACATGGAAGTTCCATACTTTATCAAACCATTGGAACGAATGTCTGTCCACCAGTAAATTTTTGCACTGCGGTGGTCCACTTGACAAATCGTAACTCCAGAAACCTTGGGTTCAACTTTCGTCATGGTAAACTGATACCATTGACCATGATTGTCGTCAACCGTTTCATTTCCCTTGACATCTCTACCATGCAAGAAGAAATAATAAGTCTTTCCCATTTCAAGATCTTCAAGCGTTAGAGATCCGCCCTTGGATACTTTTTCTTGCTGTACAGATTTTGCGCCCACCTTATCGGGAGTCGTATTATAGAACACCGTCACCAAGGCAAGCTCGTTGGCATCCCAGCTGACGATTGCCGAAGTTTCAGTTATCGGAGTACCCGCAATATTGCTAAACAAGGGGCCATCGTTATCGGGCGGAAGGACTTCGGCAAGACGCTGCGCAGGCATCAGAAGCTGCACCGAGAAGTCAATGCAAGTTTCGGTCGCAGTCCAGTCGCTCCAGTCTTCAAGCAAAGTCTTAGTCGGCGCAGAGCCACCCATCAAGGCGCCTCGGGGACAGCGGTATTCATACGGCAAGCCGCCCGCATTGTAACCATCGGGATTTGCCGTACGATTATGCGGGTGATTCGAGTTCTTATCGCCAGCACCCATCAAGAACGAAATGTCCCACGGGTTTGCACCCATGTTGTAATAGATGTTATCAAGAGCAAGGTTAAGATAGGCATCATGCTCCGCACCGGTCGTAATTTCAGAAAGCATGAACACCGCATTTGCTGCACCCATATTATAACGGTTAAAGCCCCAGTCGCTAGAGACCCAGGCAAGGTTATAGGGGGGGGTCGCCTTTACAGCGCCAAAACGATTTTCATAAATGGCCTTTCCCTGTGTACCATCATCAGTCAAGCGGCGAAGGCTATTGGTTGCTCGCTGCAGAAGCGTGTCGCGTTCCAATTCACCCACATTGTAAGCCTTGGCCGTATCCTTGTCACTCAGAATCAATTTTACAAAAGAGAACAGGACATATGAATGTACATTTTCGTAGTCGGTCATCCACCCACCTGGATAGAAACCGCTAATCATTCCCAAGAAGCCACCCTTAAAGTAGGGGCCCGCATCATTGGGTTCGTTATTGTTCATGTAGTTGGTTGAATTGTTACTAATCGTCAAGTCCTTATACAACTGATACTGGTACATGGTATCTTTAGTAGCATACCACAAGGCTAATGCCGCAGCGGCAACATCGTCATTCATATTGGACTCGTTGCTTCCTCCCGGATAAAGATCCTGAGGAATGGTTGCCTTGGTATAACCAAATGTACCCGCAGGCGAATGCGGAAGAGTCACATTCTTATAGATGTCCTTGGCCGCTTCCAAAAGGGAGTCTGCATAGCCTGGTTCATAATCTCGCCACCCCACCGAGAACAAGGCTAGAGCTGCAGCAAAGGCACCCGAATAGGAACCCACTTCTGCCGTCACGACACGATCCGGACCGCCCTTTGTCTGTGGCATGGCATCCTGCTTTTCAGGAACATCCCAGAATTCATGGTCCCACTGGTTTCCCACAGTTTGGTACATGTCGTTCTTCTCAATAAGACCATCTGCCTTTGATGCCTTGTAAAGCTTGTAAATGTAGTCGGCACCAATCTTAGCTTCGTAAAGAAGATCAGGGTATCCGTCCGGAATAGTATCGTCATAGGAATTACCGAAGCGGTCTTCGGCCTTGTTCTTATATACAAGGTAAGTGGTCGCCATAGAATAAGCTGCATAGCCAATCGTTTCCGAGGGCTTAAAATGGTCACCGCAATCGTGCCAACCGCCCGTCAGGTCATGCCCAATTGCAGATCCGTCATTCAAGTGACACGCCGCATGCATGTGCGATTTCGTATTGCCGCAACGCTGAATTCCAAAAAACTTCAACGAGTTCTCAAAGATGGCATTAAAGATGGCGGGATGAATATTGAATGTTGCAGACGTATCTTTACCGACCACCACAAAGTATTCGCCCGGCGTACTCGGATTTAACCCCGAGAAATCGGCTCGATAAAGAGCCTCTGTCGCGGTGCTGGAATCTTTAGAGCCAAAATTATAAAGAGTCGTAAAAGCTTTAAATTCGCCATTCACCCAAATATTTGGCTTTGGAGCATTCTGATCGATCAGGTTCAGGGTTCCACTCCACGCCTCGGCACCGCTATTGGCGTCAATTACCTTAAAGGTCATTTCCTTAGGATCAGCCACATAGGCGTATTTGGGATCCTGTGGTCTAAACCCCACCTGGTTCACGCGAATCACGCGGCGGTTATAGACGTTCATCGAGTCCAAATACCGACGGCTACTCACCTTGTCGGTACGATCAATATTAGGCAAATCATCCGCCAAAGCGCAATCGAAAGCCCAAAAGACAAACAGCAATGCTATTTTCAAAATGTATTTCATCATTTATTCCTTCTCCTAACAAACGCTCCAAAACACAAAAGAATGTATTCCCCCAAGGAACACATTCTTTTTGTCTGTTCTTGTTTATCTCTGTTTCATTTACCGTTTCACTCTCCTGAACCCGAAGGTCTTGGTGAACATATCGGATTCACTCATGTCCGTATGGTCATTTTCAGGAGGTTCGGTGAGGTACTCACCCTTCGCTTCGGTTCCGAACTTGGCGATATAGGGGCCCGTCGCAATTTTCTTGCCTTCCGAGCTTGCCGGGTAATCTTCCGGAGCGCACCATTCCAGATACAGGGTCAAAGTGCTGCTAGCCGAAATGAATTCCTCGACCTGCGAGGCCTTGAACTTGTAGTTCGTGCGGTTGACAAACGAGCCCATGTTATTGAAGATATCGAGTTCAAGCTTGATATCGTAATCGCGGTCGATGTTACCCACGGAGTCCCTAATCGGCAGAGTCACCTCGATCATGAACAGGGGACCCGCATGGCGGTAATCCTTGATTGGAGCACTGAACACATCGTGCATCGAAGTGTTACCCGAAGCGATGATGACGGTTCCGCCATCCTTATTTTCCGCCGTCAAGCGGAAATTCTCGTCCGTAGCGATGGGGAGACCACCATAGTAGACAGAATCCGAACTTCTGGACAGCGTCACACCATTCATGTTCGTAATCGAGAATCGAATACTGGACACAGAACCCGTCACAGGCACCCACGGTGTGCCATACCCAGCAAACAGACCCGCACGGTCCTTAAACACGGAAGTCTCATTATCCGAAACCAGACGCACCGAGTCCGCAATCCAGATAGCCTCGTTGTACTTGTGCTTGGCACCTAGACGAGCCGTTAGCATACCCGATGTATAGGACATCGTAAGTTTCGGATTCTGACGCGGGCTAAAGAACACACCAGCAGAACCGTCGCGGTTTCTTTCTACGACATACGGATTACCATCCACGGTATCCATGGGTTCCGAGAAGGTGAGTGTCACGTAGTCCTGCGTACCATCTTCGTCATCGCCGATGTCAATTCCCTGCCACACGGCAGACATGATAATCGGCGGGCACTTGTCCACGACAGGATAGTACTTGTCAAAGAAGCCGCCTTCAGGTCCAAGACGCGGTGTCACGCGACCATAGCCATCGTAAGGTCCCGTAGTTGCACCCAAGGTGTAGGATTCCGAAGCAGAAATATCAACGATAATTACGGACACCGTATCCGTTACCTCAACGGAATCTACAGTCACCACCGGAGTTCCGCTCGAAGAATCGACAGAAGAAATCTTTTCCCAGCGCGTACCCGTTTCGAATTCATGCTTCCATTCGGGCTTAAAGCTACGAACCTCACCTTCGGCGCCCCATTCCACGACAAAGCTGTCAAGCATGTCCTTGTCGCGGAGTTTCTTTTCGAACTTCATGTAGAGTTCATCGGGATACCCGTCACCTTCATGGTCTCGCATTTCGGCAAGCGTCACGGGTACGGGTTTCGGTGTTTCGACAATCTTTACCGTGTTGCAAGCGCCAGCCGGATCCAGCATATTGAATGCCTTGTCAGAGACGGAATTGGCCTTCACAGTCACTGTTCCGCCGATTGGCAACATCTTGCCATCCGTATTACCACTAATCGCATACAGCCAGCTCTTGCCATCGTTACTGGTCGTAGCCTTGCCCAGCACCTTGATGTCGGCACCCGTCACGCCAGCCACTTCCACGAACCAGGAGGTCGCAGAAGCGAGCAGTACCGGTTCGGTAAAGGCAATCATCAAGGTATCTTCCGGTGTTTCATGATTCGGGTTTTCGAGAATCGTAAAGCTCAAGAGTTGCGGCGCAATACCATCCGAAATCGCGATGCGTTCGGCATTGGTGGCGCCCTCGGCCTTCAAGTAGACAGTCGCCATACCCACCGGAGCAGCGGTCTTTTCAACGCCAAGCGATGCAGGCAAGTCGATCGAGACGACGCTCTGATTCAAGGCTGCCGAGGCATCGATCTTAAGGGTCGTCGTATCCGACATGCCGGGCAAGTAGATGCGAATACTATCGAAGCTATAGGCTTCTTCCAGCGTATTGCTGAATTCAACCACCAGCTTATCTGCAACATTGTCACAATCGCTATCCTGGGCAAGGACCTTCAACGGTTCAGGATACTTGGATTCCGCAAAGAAGCTCTGCTTCGATACATCTTCCTCGTCATCCGGGTCCATATAAATCACCTGGATCGTATCACCGGCGAAGAACGAAATCTGGTTACCCGAACGGGCTTCCGGAGCCACGGATACGGCAGAAATCGCAACGGAACTCTTGAAGCTACCCGGGTTAGAAGAATCTTCCACCATCTTGACCTTCAAGGTATCGCTCTTCTTGTTGTTAATAACCAGGACTTCGATCGGCGCACTCGTTCCTGCCTTATCCTTATCGTTCAGGTAGATATAGAAGCGCGTATTGGCCGGATCTGCCGGACTTGCAATCGGGTTACCGGCTTCATCCTTGATCGTCAAGCTAGACGCCGTGAGATTTCCGCGAGAGAACTGCACATAGTAGGTACGGTTAATAAAGGCGCAGCCTCCATTTTCGGAGCACTCGGCACATTCGGGATCCGCACCGGCGAAGATGGTAAGGTCGATTTTGTTACTTCCGATCTTCATCTTCACAGGAATGCTCAGCGACCACAGACCCGTAGAGTCAATTTCGCCGCCACCGCTTGTGACATTATAATGTGCAACGATGTGGTTGTCTTCTCTTCTCAGCAACAGGATCTCGTTTCCGATACGCTTAATATATGTATCAATTTCGGTGCCATTCGCCCAGATGCGGGTAATGTAGCCACCCTCGGTCACATGGGCGTAACCGTTCACAAACACCGTGCTACTCGTCTGGTCAATTTCCACATAGCTGCCGTTAGAAACATTGAACGGAGCGTCCAGAGTCACATCCATTTCGTAGTGAGCCTTCTTGGTGGTCATTTCCTGATAAGACGGGCTGTATCCCCAAATAAATTCATCTTTACGGTAAACGACGATATAGGGATTGATAGGAATTTCATTATCAATATCGCCATAATCCTTATCTTCGAAAGGCATACCCACATAGTCCGCACCATCGACCAAGAATTCGTGCGGCGACCAGGACCAGTCACTCGTTTCCTTGGTCATGCGCTTCTTGGCCAGAGTACGCAGGGTTTCGCAAGTTTCATAATTATCATTCGAAAGGCCCGAAGAGAAGCCGAAATCCAGACGGACACGAGACGAGGACTTAATCGTCGTCGATCCCAGTGGAACCGGGAAGTAATAGGAATACTTACCTGTCGTGGCGTCATAGGTATCATCAAGACGCACCGGCAAAGCATGACGCATCAGGTAGCGGATTTCGTCACCTGTTTCGCAGGGCTTGTTGAAACCAGCCTCGTCGTATGCCTGGCAGATATCGATATCGATCAAGGTTGCGCACTTTTCAACCTCTTCCGGCTTTGCGGTAAAGTACATGCGCAAGGTCAAGCTATCAAATGCACGAGCCTCGTTATTGTAGATATTCAAGTCGAGGAAGTCCAGTCCGCCAAATTCATACTGGTAAGAACGCACGCTAAAGTCGTACCAGCCCACCGGAGTCGTGAACTTGAGCAGTTCTCCCGTTTTCTCATTTGTATTTGCAAACTGTCCATTGCTTTCGACCATGTAGTAATAGGTCGTCTTTTCTTTAAGGCCACCAATCTTTACGTAATGGAACCTGGTCGGGATTCCAGACACATCTGCATTGCCAGCACCGCTGTTGAATGCATATTCAGCAGCCGTCGCGTGCGGAACGGTATCCCAGTATACCTTGGATTCATATTCGCCATTCGGAGTATACCACATGATTTCGGCACTATCGCCGAACATGTTACAGACGGTCACGTTATTGATCTGCGCGCTTTCGACAGAATTCAATGTCGTGAAGCTAAACGGAGTCTTGGTACTATCGACCAAGTACTTCATGGTAAAGTTTTCCTGCTTATAGGCATTCAGACCGGCGACATAGAAATAGTAGGTGGTACCATTCTGTAGGCCGCGTAGAATAATCTGGTGCTGGACACCGGCAGAGCTATCGTCCGGAACAGCAATCGTATTCATGGAACCTTCGTCGGTACCATAGTAGAGCGATGCCGTTCCGCGAGATGTAAGCTTCACCATTACAATGGCAGAATCCATGCCCACATGGCGGATTTCGACATTCACACCAGGAGCTGCAGTGCGGTCAAACTTGGCAGCGGCGAGCATGCCCGAGCTCACGATTGTTGCCGCAGCATCGATACAGGTTTCGGACAGATGATAGTCTTCCCAGCTCTTGTTGGAGGGAACCCAGGAATTGGTCGTTCCCGGAGTCACGCCACCGAACAGAGCACCCACAGGCGGATTGTACTTATAGTTTGCACCAGGCATGTTCTTGCCTTCGGGGTTAGCGGCACGGTGATGCGGGTGAGCATCGTTCTTGTCACCGATACCCAGGATAAAGGAGACGTCCCAAGGGTTCACGCCAAGCATGTAGTTCAGCTGGTTGATAGCCAGCTGATGCATTTCGTCGGCCTTCCAGTCAGGGGAACCCATAATCGGAAGAACCAACCCCTTCTTCTCAATATCCTTCGCCACATCGGCGTACGCAAGGACTTCAAAGATGTTTCCGGCCTGGTAACGGTTATAGATCCAGGTTTGGTCCGTCATCATGGTGTACCAAGTAGGATCAAAGGACAGGGCGCCTCTCAACTTCCATGCAGGTCCTTGACCATTGGGAATGCCCGGCAGCGCAATAGAGCCGGTTCCGTTTCCAGACATGTCCTCCAGGTTCAGGATCATGCTTGTAATACAGTCTTCAACTGCATTCAACCATTCTTCTTCGGTAAGGCCATATTCTGTCGTGGCCTTGGTTTTATCAGCCAAAATCAACTTATAAAGAGCATAGGTCGCATAGGCGTAAACATTCGCCCAGCTCGTGTTCTTCACGTTCTTCAGGAAACCCTTGTCGTTCGTGACAAACCAACCGCCCGCAAAGGCGCCGGCACCGTCCATATATTCCTGACCAGCCACCAAGTTACGGGTACGGATCATGTCGTCGGCATATTCCTTCTTGCCGGTCGCATAGAGGAGCGCCACCGAAGCAAGAGCCAGGTCATCGTAGAATTCGTTGTTGCCGTTATAAGCGGGACTTGACCAGCCAGCAGCCACCGTGTTGTTTTTGAAAGGCTTTCCACCGTCGTAACTGGACTTGCCCTGAGCCAGGGACTTCGCAAAATCGTACATCTTTTCTGCCACCACCAGGCAGCTATCCGCAAAATCCTTGTATTCGGGATACTCGGCATACATCTTGCCCACAATCGCAAGGCCCGCCGCCGTTTCACCACCGATGTTCGAACCGATTTCGCCAAGGCGAACCGTTCTCGTCGCCGGACCGCCACGGTCCGTCGCAGCTGCAGAATTATCCACAGGGAGTTTATCCTGATTTTCGGGTCTACCCCACCAACCGTGGTCAGCACCGAAATTACCTACGGACAAGGCCATGTCGTCAATCACGCCATTCGCACGCCTATAGGCGCGTAGCACAAAGTCGGCACCATGCTTTGCTTCTCGCAACATGTCCGGAATACCGTCGGTATTCACCGTTTCGCCATGGTTAAAGGCATAGTTGTCTTCGTCGGCATCGGGATTCGTGGCAGCAAGAACCGCCGCCACCATAAAGGCATACATCTGGGTCTGGGATTCCTTCAGGTGGTCGCCGCAATCATAATAGCCGCCTTCCAAGGTCCCCGCAAGGGATTCATCATAGCTGCCGCGAACATCGTCAGAGCCAGTCACGATCGGGCCAGCACCGTCCTTGGTATGGCTCGCCGGATGGAACCAGGAATCACCGTAACCGCTACGGTTGATGCCGTAGAACTTAAGTGCGGCATTGCGCACCATGGAATACACCTTCTCGCTCACGATAAAGGTGCTCGAGATATCGTTTCCGACCTTGATACGCAAACGCGTATTCGTCGGCACGCTTCCCGGAATATTACCAATCTGAATAATGCCCGATTGTCCGGTAATGTCCAGCTGATAACGTTTCTGGTCATTGGTGGCCGCATTGGTTCCTGCAATAATCGTCCAGTCAGACGACGTCTGCACTCCACTGCTGGTCAATGTTCCCGTCACCTTCGGGGAAAGCGAATTGCCGTCAATATCCACCACTTCGAACTCGGTCGCCGTGCCCACATAGTAGAACTGCTTTTCGGGGTCACTTTCCAAATAACCGGCCTGATTAATACGAATGGGCGACATGCGATAATTAATCGCATCCAAATAAGCCTGGTTCAGCGTGTCGGGAATCAACGCGTTCGGCACGTAAGACGCCGGGGTCCTGTTCTTGGGAACCATGTTGTGCTTCTTGGTAACCGTTGTGTCGTAATGATCGAATACCGTCGTATCCCACGTAAGCGGCCATACCGGACGTATCAGGTCGTAAGGAGTAGGTTGTTCCTGGTCTGCAGCCATTACAGACAAGGCCGCCAGCAAAACAAAGGACAATAACTTCTTTATCGGCACAAAAGCCTCCTTTAATTTTATCGCAAATAGCGGGCGCAGCATGCGTCCGTTCAACATCCCAAATACACTACCCTAAAAATAAATTTAAATGACTGAAAAGGCTCACCCTGTAAACAGAAAATGTTCCCGTTTTGCTCTCAAAAAGGCCATAAATAGCCCATAGGAACGCACAGTTCCAAAATAAAAGTTTTTAATAACAAACAGAACGGTTTAAAAAAGTTTACAAGAATCCTATCAGTATTACCTTATGCAAAAAAAAAGCCCGATACCCGAAGGTATCGGACCGTAAAAACATTAATTCGCCTAGAACCGATTAGTCCTTGCCGGTGAAGATAATCACGAGCACGGAGGCAACGAATGCCGCGGACACAATCAGGAATTCCCACGGATTTTCCATGATGGTGGTCTTTGCAGAGCCATTGGAGCCAGATTCGAGCTTAGCCTGTTCTTCGGCCTTGGCCTGAGCTTCAGCTTCGGCAGCTTTCTTTTCTTCTTCAGCCTTGGCGAGAGCGGCGCTGTCGACCGGGGCTTCTTCAGCCTTGGCTTCGAGGACTTCGGCAGAATCGGCCTTGGCAGTGTCGGCGGCAGCTACAGCTTCGGCAGGAGCGGCAGCGGCAGAATCAGCCGGGGCAGCTGCAGTAGAATCAGCAGCAGGAGCGGCGGCAGCTTCAGCAGGAGCAGCGGCAGCGGAATCCGTAGCGGCAGGAGCGGCGGCTTCAGCCGGGGCAGCAGCAGGTGCGGCGGCGGCAGGTGCGGCAGCCGGAGCAGGAGCAGCAGCGGGAGCAGC
>NZ_CALEFV010000208.1 GCF_937877005.1 uncultured Fibrobacter sp.
AGTCTTTCGGGCCAGTTTTCCTTTGGGGTTTCCATGGCCTTCGTCATCATGGAAACGAAGGATTCAAGGCGTTCGTCCTTGAAATTGCGCGGAAGCTTGGGTAGCTTGTCCAAGTTGACATTTGGAAAATTTGCTTCGGCGCGCCGTACGATAGCGAGCATGAGCTCGATGGGCATCACCTTGTAGGGGGGACGGTCTAGTTCTTCCGCCTGTTTTTCGCGCCATTCCCACAGGTTTTTCAGAATATTCAGAGCGCAGGGACCGAGCGGGGCCGATCCAGAAACTCGCCAGGGATCTTTTTTCGAAGGGGCGGGATTTTTTGCGTGCTCGATGAGGGCTTCGCATTGTTCCGTGAGCCATTCCATGCGCCTGATGGCTTGCAACTTTTCGACCAGAATTGCACAGAGTTCATGCAGATAGAATGTGTCGTGAATGGCGTATTCGCACATCTCGAGTGGGAGCGGCCGCGTAGTCCAGTCTGCACGCTGGTTTTCCTTCTTGAGTTCGTCCCCAAAATACTTGCGGACGAGGTCTGCTAGGCCCAGGTGTTCTTCGCCCAGGATCTTGGCGGCGAGCATTGTGTCAAATATGTGCCTCGGTGAGAACTGGTAGGTCTGCCACAGCAGTCTGAGGTCGTAGTCGGCCCCGTGGAATATGAGCGTCTGCATGGCCTTCGCCTTGAACAGGGGCGTAATGTCTATGTCGCAGAGCGGATCCACGATGTAATGGTGTTCGCCGATGGTAATTTGGATTAGGCAAAGACGGGTAGTATAGTGGTACATGGAGTCCGCCTCGGTGTCGACGGCAGCCATTTCGTAGAGTTCTAGGTCCTCTAGCAGGCCTGCGAGGGATTCTTCGCTATCTACCAGTATGTATTTCTCGTCTTGTAACATGTAGGGAGAAATGTAACTAAAAAAAGAATTGTTATCTTTGTGCCCATGAAAAAAATTTCCCTTACGGGCATCAAGCCCACCGGCACTCCTCACTTGGGTAACTATCTGGGTGCAATCCGCCCCGCTCTTGAACTTTCCAAGACCTACGATACGGTCTACTTTATCGCTGATTACCACGCTCTCACTACCGTGCAAAACGGTGCAGAGATGCGGGCCAACATCTACAAGATTGCGGCTACCTGGCTTGCTCTTGGTCTGAACCCGGAAGAAGGCCTGTTCTACAAGCAGAGTGACATTCCCGAGATTTTCGAACTCAGCTGGGCGCTCAGCTGCTTTACGCCGAAGGGCTTCATGAATCGTGCCCACGCTTACAAGGCGAAGGTCGAAGCGAACAACGCCGCCGGTGAAGACCCGGATGCCAACGTGAACATGGGCCTCTACTGCTACCCGTGCCTGATGGACGCCGACATTTTGATGTTCAGCGCAGACATCGTGCCGGTTGGTAAGGACCAGAAGCAGCATGTGGAATTTGCTCGTGATATCGCCATCAAGTTCAACAAGCATTTTGGACAGGATGTGTTTACGATTCCGGAACCGGTGTTCCAGGAAACCACGGGTATCATCCCGGGTCTCGACGGCCGCAAGATGAGCAAGTCCTACGACAACGTCATCGACATCTTCCTCGAAAGTAAGGCTCTCAAGAAGAAAATCGGCAAGATTGTCACGAACTCCCAGGGTATCGAAGAACCCAAGGATCCGGACACTTGCAACGTATTTAAGTTGTACAAACTCTTCGCGACTCCGGAACAGACCGAGGCGCTTGCCGCCCGCTACCGCGCAGGCGGCATGGGCTGGGGACACGCCAAGCAGGAACTCCAGAATGTTCTCGAAGAACACCTGGGTGCTGCCCGCGAAAAATACTTCTACTTGCTGAATCACACCGAAGAAATCGACAAGATTCTTGCCTACGGTAAGGAGAAGGCTCGCGTGAAGTCCAAGGCAATGATGGAAAAAGTTCGTTCCTTGTTAGGCACGTATTAATGACCGCTCGGACTAGATCCGGCAACTAGGTTCAGGACTGGCTGGCCCTCGCTCTCTCCTGGCTCGTTCCTAGACGAATCTGAAAATTTATTTCGTGTATGAAAATACCCCCGGTTAACGCCCGGGGGCATTGTTTCTATATTTCGTGCTATGAGAATCGTATTTATGGGTACGCCGGAATTTGCGGCTTGTTTTTTGAAACATCTCAAAAAATCTGATTTTGCGGATGTGGTGGCGGTAGTGACTCAGCCAGACCGTCCTGCAGGGCGTGGGCGCGTACTTACGCCCCCGCCAGTCAAGCAACTGGCGCTCGAATACGCTCTCCCGGTGCTGCAACCGACTGACTTGAGGTCGCCCGAATTCGAGGACGCCCTGCGAGCTTTTGATGCGGACCTTTTCGTAGTTGTTGCGTATTCGATTTTGCCGAAGAATATTCTTGGGGTCGCTAAATTCGGTGCCGTGAATGTTCATGGAAGTCTGCTCCCTAAGTACCGCGGAGCTGCCCCGGTTCAACGCGCCATTGCCGATGGCCTTAAGGAAACCGGAGTGACCGTTTTCCGCTTGGATGAAAAGATGGACCATGGCCCGATTCTTGCCCAAAAGACGGTGGTGATTGACCATCAGGATACGACCGCTAGCCTCTTGGAAAAGATGGTTGCGCCTGGCTGCGAAGCGCTGGACGATGCGATTCACCAGCTCATGGAAGGCCGCGAGAAGGACTTGACGCAAGATCATGCACAGGCAAGCGGTGCACC
>NZ_CALEFV010000209.1 GCF_937877005.1 uncultured Fibrobacter sp.
AAACAAGAGGATTTTGAAAAAATTTATCAATAATTAAAGAAAAAAGTGGACAGTGGTTAGTGGACAGTGGACAGAAAGATGCGGGCAACTAATTTTGTTTATCGAATAATTCTTTCGTATAGAATTTTTAGCAAATAAATAACGGGATATTAATGAAGTTCCCTTCGTTATATCCCGCTTTCATTATATTATTTACTAAATCAATGCTCTTTTTATTCAATTAAATTATCATTCGCATCTTTCTGACCACTGACCACCGACCACTGTTCACTATTAATTCCACTTCACTCCACTCTCATCCACATTCGCGTCGTTTGATGCCGAAGACGAGATCTTCGCATCCTTATCACCGATAAAGATGACAAGTCCGTTGAGCGAAGTGGGCATTTTGAGGGTCAGAACACCTTCAATATTGAGGTACTCGCCCGAGTTCAAACGGAGTGACGTGCTTTGCGCAATCGAATCAAAGTTGCGGCAATGCTTTGCCTCGCTCGACATTCCGCCAGAGGGCATAAGCGCGAGGACGTAGCCGCCCGTGTAGTCATATCCCCTCTCGGTATCGATCGCGGAGTTTCCGCCCGAGGTCGAAAGGCATACGCGACCGTCGCTCAATATGGCCGAGACTTCGATGACAGCGACCGTCGGCGCAGGCACAGCGCCTGTACGCACGAGGTAGCCCATTTTGCCGAGGTGGGCATCGATATACTTGATTTGACCCGCGTTAATCGCCTTGCGCAAGCTCGGATTGCTCTGGTAAGGCATTCTAAGCGACACCGCCTGCGCCCGGGCTAAAGCCCCGTCGCAGCTGTCGCCAGTCGACGCGCCCGAAAAAAGCGTTACCTTGAAAGGCTTGCCTTCGGCATGCAACTTTTCGGCACGTGCAGCCAAAGCCGTCGGAACCTCTTTGGGGTAACCCGCCAAGGTAAAACCAGAAACCCCGAGCACATCACCATCGTTAATCATTGCCGCGGCATCGGCAGCCGAACACTTCTTCGAGTCAATCCAATTCATAGTAGCATAAAGATAGTCATTAGTCGGTAGAACTTAGACCGCTACGCTCTTAGAACTTAGAATTTGTTTCACTTCTAAGTTCTAAGTTCTATCAACTAAGCTCTATTTCCTACATTTTTCCATGTGAAGCATTTCATCAAGTACAATATCATCGGCGTCATGAACACGCTCATTACCCTCGCCTCGGTCTGGATAATGCACCAGATGCTCGACTGGAACCTGGAACTTTCGAATTTTCTCGGGTTCATTTTCGGCGCCATCAACAGCTACTTGATGAACCGCATCTGGAATTTCAAGAGCCATAACAAAAAACGCACCGAAGTCATCCGATTCATTATCGTGTTCCTTGCGGCCTACGCCTTGAACTTTGTCACGCTCGAAGCCTCCGTCTACGTTTTAAACACCGCCTGGTGCAAACCGTTTACCGACTTCATTTCGCAATTCATGAAACCCGGCTTTTTTGCAAACATTGTCGCGAACGGCGTGTACGTAGTTGCAAGCTTTACGCTGTATAAGAAGTGGGTGTTTAAATAGGTGTGTAATGGGAAGTGTGGGGTGTGAGGTGAAGTATCACTCATTTTACATTTATCATTCCACATTAAAAAACGCTCGCTAATAGCGAGCGTTTTTTGCAGCTAAGCTGCAGTAA
>NZ_CALEFV010000210.1 GCF_937877005.1 uncultured Fibrobacter sp.
CGCATCAGCGCAACCGCGCGGTCCTTCTCCTCGTCGTCGAGGAAGAACGCACGGTGCGCAAGCCGGCTGACAAGGTGATAGCACCTGTTCTGCTCGATAACCCTGTTCTTTCTCATGTGGACGTTATACCAAAAACTCGGCTACTGTATCAATTTTAGTAGAGTAGAGCAGAGCGCCCCTCGCCGGGTACGCCCGCCCCCTCGTCAAACCGTACGTGCAGTTTTCCCGCATACGGCTTTCCATGTGAAACTGACATTGTCACGGACGCCTTTTCCTCATCTCATACAGCCCCATTGCCTTCCATTCGTGATAATACGATTGCGCATACTTGAGCTTATACCCACGCTGGCTCGTGTGCTTCGCGAGGATGATGAGCCGATTCTGCACATAGTCGTTCACCCTGTAGAACCGCCTGTTGGGATATCCGCACAGGAAGTAGTTCGACCACCCTTTCAGAATGACGTTGAGCTTCCGAATAGTGTCACTTATCGGCATCTTGCTCATTCTTCCAAGTGTGCATTTCTTCACCTTTGCGCAAACCTTCTTGACCGACTTCATGGATGGCCCGTGCCATAGCCACTTGTCCTCGATGCCATTTTGCGTGTGGCGAACACCCCGCATGAACTTGAATTCGTAGCCGAGGAATTCCAGTGACGCAAGCCCCGCCCGCATGTCCAAGACCTTCGTCTTGTCCCTGTTAACGGTCAGCCCGAATCGTCCTTCCAGTTCGCTTTCAATCTTCCGCACGAAGTCTTCCTTGAGCTTTCTCGCGAGAATCACGAAGTCGTCCGCGTAGCGCACGATCGACATGACCTGACCGGTTGCCTTGGCGGTCAGCATGGCGCATGTCTCGAACCAATGAAGGTAGATGTTCGACAGAAGCGGTGATATAACTCCTCCCTGCGGCGTTCCCTTCCCCTTCGGATTCTTCTTCACACCGTTCGGCTCGACAATCGTGGCCTTCAGCCACTGGCGCATGAGCGCCAGCACGCTTCCGTCCGTGATGCGCTTGCGCAGTGCGAGAAAGAGCTTGTCGTGCGGTATCGTGTCGAAGTAGCTCGACAGGTCGGCGTCGTAGACCTGCGTCTCGCCGTCCTTCACCCGCTTGGCGATTCGCTCGACCGCCTGTTGCGCGTTCCGACCGGGCCTGAAGCCGAACGAGCAGTCGTGGAAGTCCGCCTCGAATATCGGCTCGACGACGAGCTTGACTGCGGCTTGGATGGTTCTGTCCCTAATGGTCGGGATTCCAAGCGGCCTCAACTTGCCGTTCGCCTTCTCGATGTAGACCCGCTTGACGGGACTTGCGCGGTAGGTCTTCGCCTTGAGCTCCTTCTGGATGCTGGTTAGAAACCCGTCCACTCCGTCCTTGTCTCGTTCGATGTCCCCGAACGTCATTCCGTCTACGCCTGGCGCACCTTTGTTCGCGCGCACTTGTTCGTACGCGCATCTGAGGACGTCCATGCGCAGCAGCTGTCCATATAGGCAATAGAACCGAAAGTTCGGTTCGGCCTTTGCTTTCCGCGACAGTTTCTCCCTGTAGAGCGCGAGTTTCGGATATCGCGGCAGACCATGCCTGCGCACAATCTCCGCAATCTCCTCTTCCGTATAGGATTTCTCAATCAATTCGGCTCCCGCTCTTCCGTTTGAAACGTTCCCTTTTGCATGTAGAGACCCTTCGCTCCACGGGCGTTGCCCCGCTTCCCCGCTACTACGGCCTCATCCGACTACTGCTTTCGCTTTCGCTATTCGCAGTCCTCCCAAGTTCCCTTGCAGAACTTTCGAAGCACGCCGCCACCTTTGCCCCGCCGCGCCCTCTCACACCTAAATCGAGTCGGTGCGGAGGTGTTGGTTTCACGCATACAGAGACGCTGACCACGCGGAAGTGATTTAACGAGGCTTTACGTAGAGTGTTCACTTGCGTTACGGCTTACTTCTTCGTCGGGCAAGACTCCCGCACATCGGTCACCCTTTGCACGGCTTGCCGTCCTAATCGTACGTCGATTTCTTTACGATGTAGCTCCTTCCGCTATTAGTTCTGCCGAGCTTCGCTTGGCGTACCTGTATCAATAAGCTCTGACCCTTCATTCCCCCAGACGTCGAATCGCTGACAAATTTCCGCAAACTCCCGAATAGAATTCCCGCAAACTCCCGAACAGAATTTCCACAAACTCCCGAATTGCATTGTACGAATGATCATTATTTGATAAAATCACGCCATGAAAAAATACAGAAAAAGAGTCGTTGATGATTTACTGGCACGCAAGCTGCTCGGCATGGGGGCGGTTTTGGTACAGGGAGCAAAATGGTGCGGGAAAACCACGACTTGCGAAGAATTTGCTAAAAGCGCCCTTTATATGGCAGATCCTGACACAAAAGAATCAAATCTGCAGATGGCCGATATAGACATAAAGGCACTTTTGAAAGGTGAAAAACCTCGATTGATAGATGAATGGCAAATCGCTCCAAAATTCTGGGACGCTGTCAGATATCATGTCGACCATTCAGATGGTTTCGGACACTTCATTCTGACTGGAAGTGCGGTGCCTCCAGACACGAAGGAAATAGCACACAGCGGCACGGGACGGATTGCCAGAGTAACCATGCGCCCCATGAGTCTTTGGGAAAGTGGAGAATCAAATGGTTCCGTATCGCTTGGTGGACTTCTTACCGGAAAAGAGTTTACATCAGTCGAATCTCCTGATCATCGGCTCGAAGATGTTGCCTTTATGGTCTGTCGTGGCGGATGGCCGCAAGCCGTCCAACAGACTGGGGAAATTGCATTGGACAGGGCGAACGACTACTATGAAGCAGTTGTTGAATCAGATGTATCACGCGTCGATGGCGTATCCCGTGCTCCATCGCGAGTGCATCGGCTTATGCGAAGCTATGCAAGACTGCAGGGAACCCAATCAAATCTATCCGTAATCAAGAAAGACATGCAAACCAATGACCGCTCTTCGCTGAATGAGGATACGGTTGCCTCTTATCTTGAGGCTCTGAAAAAGATATTTGTCGTGGAGGATATGGAAGCCTGGTGTCCGAATCTTCGGTCGAAGGCGCAAATCCGCACTACCGACACGCGTTACTTCACCGATCCGTCGATTGCCGTTGCGGCACTTGGCATTGGACCTGGAAGCCTGATGAGTGACCTGAATACATTTGGCTATCTCTTTGAGTGCCTTGCAATACGTGACCTTCGTGTATATGCATCGGCTCATGCGGGCACAGTCAGTCATTACCGTG
>NZ_CALEFV010000211.1 GCF_937877005.1 uncultured Fibrobacter sp.
CACCGCCGCGCCATGATCGGCACAGGTCTTGGACTTTCCATCGTAAAGGGCGTACTTGAGTTGCACAATGCCACCTACGGTGTTGAGAGTGAGGTAGGCAAGGGCTCTACCTTCTGGTTTGAGCTTGACAAGTCAGATGTGGGCGAAAAATTTGTTGTGGTCAATATCGACTATGACACTGAAAAAGCAGTGGCAAATATTCGACAAGGTTATCGAAACTTTGACAGAATTGCAAAAAGAACAGATTTCTCGAAATGGAAATATTGTCTGGTTCTCCTTGAATGGCTTAATGAAACGGATGTATGGCGAAAAAGCTGTAGGTCGCCTAGAAATGCAAAAACAATTAGAATATGCATTGTTGTTCCTGCATTTAATAGGCTCTATCACATTGGAACATGGTCTTGTCGTTTTTTACACCGGACTAGTTTTGGAATTAGAATCTGGAGCAAAACAGCGAAACTTTACGCCAGCAGATTTCAAATCACTTGAAAATCATTACAAGCATAAGGCTGAAGCAATTCATATTGTGGGGGAATATGCCAAAATGATGCTTGTCGACGAACGGATGGCGCAACAGCTGTTAGAAGACTATTTTGTGATGGATATTAGCGATTTCCGCCTAAAATACATGCAAGGCGTTGAACAGTCGGAATCTGTATCTGATGAACTAAAGCGAAAAATAGAAAGCGTCAATGATGAACAACGTAAGGTTATAAGGAGCCGCAAAAAACATATCCTTGTGGGGGCAGGACCTGGTTCTGGGAAAACGCATTTGCTCGTACACAAGGTTGCTTCTCTTTTATGGATTGAAGAGGCCAAACCAGATTCTATTCTTTGTTTGACATACACCCGTGCCGCTTGTCGAGAATTGCGAAAACGGTTGTATGATTTGGCAGGGCCTCTTGCAGCTAAAGTAAATATCACAACATTCCATTCGCTTGCCTTCTCTATCCTTGGAGTGCAGGGCAATAAAAAGGCTCTTGAAAATGCTGATGATGTTGTGTCCAAAGCTGCGGAATTGCTGGAATCCGGTGAAGATTCTGGTGTCGGTGCACCTAGCGTTATTCTTGTTGATGAATTCCAAGATTTATCCGCAGGGGAATATCGTTTGTTACGAGCTCTGTATGACCTTGGAGAAAAAGATCCTCGCGTTATTGTTGTTGGTGATGATGATCAAAGTATTTTTGCGTTCCGCGGAAGTTCTTCGGAATACTTCCAAAAATTTGCTGATGAATTGTCAAATACTGAAAAATTCTATTTAACGACGAATTATCGTTCTGTGGCTGGATTAGTTCGTGCAAATGCAAAGCTTTTGGATTTGATGTCAGAGCGCGTGAAAGATGGGTCGCGACAGCAGGCTTTAAATCAAGGACGCGCAGAATTATTCTTTTATGAAGAAGCCGATAAAGCTACGGCAGCATTTGCCGCAGCTGAAATACTTGCTCAAAAATTTTCTGAGGCCCCATCGGAATCTTATTGCGTTCTGACTAGAGATAACGCAGAAGCATTCTTGGCTGCCGCAAAATTGGAAGAGAAACAAATCTCATATCGATTGCTTAAAGGACGAGATAAGGACAAATGCCCCATTGAAAAAACTCGTGAGGTTTTGGGATTCTGCGAAATTCTTCAAGAAGACCCCCGTCTGGGAAAATTCCCGTGGAGTGCAAAGGAGTTTAAACACTTAGCTGAAGATTATAAAGAAAATCATAAAGCAGAAAGTTCTTTCGAATTACTGGATGCTTTAGTGGATGACTTTGTTGAAACGGAAACCGCCTGTGGGGATGATGAGATAACTTTAGGGGATTTTAATCAGTATCTTGGAGAAGTTTCTTACAGCGATTTTGCAACGAAAAATATGGGCGCAGTATCCATTGGGACTATGCATAGCGCTAAGGGGCTTGAATGGGATAATGTCATTCTTGCTTTGGGATCGTGGATCTTGAAAGATGCAGATGAAAAGAAAGCTCAAGAAAACTATCGGTTGCTTTATGTGGCGGCAACCCGTGCTAGAAAATCTTTGACCGTAATTGGCTCGGAAAAGATGTTGCCGTCAGATTGGTTGAGCCATTTTAAAAGACAAGGCCGAGTAAAAAATGTGACAATACCGAAAGTCTTGCATATTGAAACAGGATTGGGCGATATGGCCTTAGGACAATACTTAAAAAAGAATGATGCCAGCGATCGGTATGTAGAAAGATTGCAGCAATCATTAGAGAAAGAGCCTTTGGGCATTTCTCTTACGATTGAAAAACATGCAAAAACTGAAAATTACTGCATAAAGCAGAACTCATTGTATTGGGCTTGGTTTGCGAAGGATTTTACAGGAGGCTTGGTAAAAAGCCTTTCGAAAAATGTGTTAATCCCACAAAGAGCAACGCTTTCTCAAGTTGTTCGCTGGACTTCTGAAGATGGTCAAGAAACTTGGGTGCCGTTATTCAGAGTGGAATTTGGAAAAACCTAATTCCCCCAAAAGGGGAAGGAGCTAGTGTTACCGAATTCGGTACAATTAGTTTTTGCGTTAGGGATAGTGACCCCTTGGGGCGGAGACTTGCAATGGAGATCCCCGCTTTCGCGGGGATGACAAGTGTAAGGCTCCGTGAGCGAAGCGAGTATAGCCCGACCCGGTATGGCCCCTATCGCCGCCCATTTTTTCGACATTATGCCCCGGCG
>NZ_CALEFV010000212.1 GCF_937877005.1 uncultured Fibrobacter sp.
GAACTAATAGCCGATGCTGAAATCCGTTAGCATGACACAAAGGTAAGAGGTTTATCGGGTAAATGCAGCTAGGTCGATGCCTAGCTGTTTTATTTTGTATGTAAGAATACGAGGTGTGGAGGAAAGACTGCGGGCAGCAGCGGCGACTTTTCCCTTGCTGCTCTTGAGGGCGTCGCAGATGATATCCTTCTCGTAGGCTTCCACCATGAGTTTCAGGTTTCCGTTCACGGGAGTGCCGCTGGTTTCGGCGGTCTGCAGCGTGGTCGGGAAATGGTGCGGGTAGATGACATCTTCGTCAGCAACGAGGACGGCTCGCTCGATTCCGTTTTCCAGTTCACGCACGTTTCCGGGCCACGGGTAACTCATGAGCATGTTGATGGTCGTGCGTGCGAGGCGGCGCACGTTCTTGCCTACGATGCGGCAGTAATGCTCCACAAAGTGGTCCGCCAAAAGCACGATGTCCGTCTTACGGTTCCTGAGCGGCGGCACGTAAATCGGGAAGATGTGCAGCTGGTAATAGAGGTCTTCGCGGAAGGTTCCCTCTTCGACCATTTGCTGCAGGTTCTTGGTGGTGGCCGCAATCACGCGAACGTTCACCTTCTTGGGAATGCGGGCGCCAATGCGTTCCCCCTCGCCATTCTGCAACAGGCGCAGAAGTTTCACCTGAAGGTTCGGCGAAAGCTCGCCCACTTCGTCGAGGAACAGCGTGCCGCCTTCGGCCTGTTCTACGCGGCCGGGAGTCTCGGCAAACACGCCGACGAGGGCACCACGCACGCTGCCGAACAGTTCACGGTCCAATACCGATTCCGGCATGGAGGCGCAATGGACGCGGACGAACGGGCCCATGTTGCGGTCGGAACGGTAATGGATAGCCTCAGCCACGAGCCCTTTGCCCGTACCCACCTCGCCCACGATGAGCGCGGGTAGGGGGCTTTTTGAAACCTGGTCAATCTGCGCGTACACGCGCTGCATCTCGCTGGAACGACCGATGATATTGTCGGGCTGGAAACGGTCCTTGAGTTCCAATGTCAAGCGTTCATTTTCGGCCTTCAGGAGTTCGTTTTCCTCTCGAGCCTCGCGACGAAGCTTCACTGCCGCCGCAAGCATCTGCGCGATGATTTCAAGCAGGCGCAGCTTTTCGGGAAGTTCGTCTTCTACCGGGTTCTGCACGTCGGCACTGAAGGCGCCAATCACCTGGTGCTCCATGATGACCGGCACGCAGAGGAACGCCTTGTCTTCCGTCTTGCCGCGGCCCGTACGGTCCAGGAAGTCCGGGTCCTTCGCGACCGAAGGAATGATAATCGGTTTCTACGACGCGGCCAGTAATGCCCTCGCCCACCTTGTAGCGGCCCTTGCGCGCCTGGCGGCTACTCAAGCCTTCCGCAATTTCAATGGAGATTTCGCCCGTGTGGCGGTTGTACAGCGTAAGCGTCGCATGTTCCACGCCCATCGTTGATTCCACCACTTCTAGAATCGGGTGCGCGACGCTCTCGAAATCAAGCGTCTGGTTCAGGATGGAACTGATCTTGTAGAGCAGCTCCAGTTCCTGGATTTTGGATTGCGAGGTGGGCATATATGAAATTTACTTAATCCGGTCGCCGCAGAATTCCTGGCGGCCGCAATTTTTGCAGTGCGAGCCCATCCAGAGCGTGTCGAACTGTTCGATGGCGGGCTGTACAAGTTCAGGGTCGTTGGTGAGGATACCCGCCTCGAAGTTGCGGCGCAGGCTGCTCTTCATGCCGATACCCGCACCCGTCAAGTTCGCGGAACCGATGTAGGCGGTTTCCAAGTCGAAAATCATCATCTTGAAATGCACCCGCGGGCACATGACGCGCTCGAGGTCGGTCACCAAAATCTTGAAGCGGTCGAAGTCCTCGCGGAAATTCGGGCCCGGCTCCTTCGCGTGAATGAGCCGCACGCCAACGCCGCGCTTCAAGAGTACGGCCAGTTGCCCGAGCAAGGGCATCGATTCGCCATCCTGCTTCACATAGACATCCTTGATGTCGGCAGTACCGATCCACAATGTATTGCGGACCTTCGCAATCCGCGCGATGACCTCGGAATAATGTTCCTCGTTCTGGATGTACTTGGTGAATGTGGGCACGGGAGTAAAGATAAAGAAAATTTGAAAAAAAAAGATGCCCGGTTCCTTCGACTGCCGCTCAGGACAGGCTCTACCGGGCATGACAACGAGGGACTAGATCCTGCT
>NZ_CALEFV010000213.1 GCF_937877005.1 uncultured Fibrobacter sp.
AAATACGTTTCTCATGGCGATTTCTAATATATATTTGTAATGTAAAGAGGATTTAACTTGACTATTTTTCATAATAAGACAATCTTGATTGTGGACGACGACCGTATTTCTATAAAATTGGCCGAATTTGTGTTGCAAAAAGATGGCTATAGCATCGTGACGGTGGAGTCTGGTGAAGCTTGTATTGACTACTTGAAGAATCGCGGAGGAATCGACCTAGTCCTTTTGGATATTGAGATGCCCCGTCTTAATGGAATTGAAACCCTTGAAAAAATTCGCGCGGAGAAATCCATTGCCGACACAAGGGTGTTTTTCCTGACTGGCAACGAGTTTAGCAGGTATGAAGACGTTGCACGCCGTCTGAATGTTCTGGATTTCATTTCAAAGCCGGTGTATGGGCCGGAAATGCTGGAACGCGTCAACAAGGCCTTTGCTGATGCCGAGACCGATTCCAGGGATACGATATTGGTCGTTGATGATGACCGCATGAATTTGAAACTCGCTGAGCACATGTTGAGTTCCACCTACAATGTCATCTTGGCTCAGGACTATCAGGAAACGCTCAACAGTCTTTCGATGGAGCGCCCATCGCTTGTGCTTTTGGATGTGCACATGCCCGGTATGAATGGCTTCGAACTGCTGTCTGAAATTCGCAAGATGAAGGCCTGTAGCGACTTGCCGGTCGTATTTTTAACGGCGGACAGCGATAGGGAAACGGAAGTCCGTGTGTTCAGGGAAGGGGCCTTGGATTATATCCAGAAGCCGTTTGTTCCTGAAGTGGTACTAGAGCGAATCAAGCGAATTCTTTCGCTTCGCAAGTTGCAGGTCAATCTTGAAAGTGAAGTGGAGCGTCGGACTGCGGAACTGGAAGAGAGTCGCCGCAAGCATGAAATCTTGTCGCTGCAGGTCGTGAAGACCCTCGCTTCGGCGATTGACGCCAAGGACCGCTACACGAACGGTCATTCTAGCCGCGTGGCAAAGTACAGCAAAGAAATAGCCCTCCGCGCAGGAAAGTCCATCGAATATCAGGATGAAATCTACTTTGTGGCGCTTCTGCACGACATCGGAAAAATTGGAATTCCGGATAACATTTTAAACAAAAGTTCGAAGCTCACGGACGAAGAGTACGAGACGATTAAGCAGCACCCAAGCATCGGGGTGGACATCCTGAAAAACATCACCGAGATGCCGAATATTGAAATTGGTGCGCATTTCCATCATGAACGCTTCGATGGCAAGGGGTATCCTGAAGGCCTTTCCGGCTGCGAGATTCCCGAAATTGCCCGCATCATTGCCGTAGCGGATGCCTACGATGCCATGAGCAGCCGTCGCAGTTACCGTGCGGCGCTGCCCCAGAGCGCTGTCCGCGAAGAAATCGTGAAGGGTCGTGGCCACCAGTTTGATCCGACCTTTGCAGATGTGATGCTCAAGATGATTGACGACGATGTCCGTTACGAAATGCGTGACGACGGCCTGACCTTGTGATGGGAGTCTTCGAAAACAGATGATGGAATCTAATGATATTTTTGAAGAGAACGATCGCCGGGTCTTGAAGACGCTCACGCTCGTGATGCGCTGGCTTTGGGTCATGTTTCCGCTGATTTATCTCGGAAACGTTATCGGGCTATTTAAAATCGACTATTATGAATTGAACCTTTTAACGGCAATCGCCTTTGTCATCTTGTGGTTGCCGACATTCATCGAACGCATGAATGCTTCGCTAAAGACGCGCCGCTATTTTTGTGTGCTAGGCATGGCGAGTATTATTGCAATGCTTGCCGTCAACGAAAATATTGGCGTCTATATGACTTATGCTCTAGCCATGGTGACAAGCCTATTGTTCTTCGATGCGTCGTTCACGCTCAAGATATCGATTGTTAGCTATCTGTTGATTGTCGTGTCGCTTTTCTTTAGGGCATCGGGCGCTAACCATGGTGAATTTTCGTCGGACCTTTTCTGGTGGGTGTCCAGGTCGGCGGGCTTCTTGATTGAATCCATTGCTATGACGCTGGTGTGCATCACGGTGGCGCGCCTTACGCACCGTCTGCTTGAAAATTTGGAGAACGCCCGCCAAAAGGCGCAGCGTTCCGACGAACTCAGCAAGGCTTGGGCCGAGGCCGAGGAAGCGCGCAAGAATGCGGAATCGGCGAACATGGCGAAGAGCTTTTTTCTTGCGAACATGAGCCACGAAATCCGTACCCCCATCAACGGCATCTTGGGAATGAACACGATGCTTTTGAAGGAATGTAAGGACGATTCACTTCTTGAATACGCCCGTAACATCCAGAACGCAGGGCACACGCTATTGTCCCTGGTGAATGATGTCTTGGACATCACCAAGATCGAGTCGGGAAAGATGGAGCGTCTGGTTGGGGAGTACGATCTCTTTT
>NZ_CALEFV010000214.1 GCF_937877005.1 uncultured Fibrobacter sp.
CTCGGCCTGTTCATAATGGCGAGCACGAACGCCACTACGGCAAGCGGCAGCAGGAGTAAGTACATTCCTCCCCGCGACGTAAGGCCCACGAAAAGCCCGGTCAAGATAAAAAGCGTTTCAAAAACTGCCATATTCTACTCCATAGTAGTGAGATTATTCATCTACTTCCTCATAGTCAAAGGTCTCATTCATCGCGGCCTCGTCCATGTGCTCGTTCTTCATGATTTCGTAGACCTTATCACGGAGTTCTTTCCTCGTGTAGAGCGTGTTGTCTACGCGCTTCCCGTCTGCTTTGGTTAATAGGTAATATCTCTTTTCCTTTGCCAACTCCTTAATGTCGTTCTTAACTTCCTCGTCGAATTGTTGCGATTTGTATTCTGTAGCTACAGGGATATCATTGCCGGGGTCATAGGACGAGTCACTCGGAGATTTTTGCATAATGAGAAGTCCTAAAATGGCCAGCACTATGAAGCACATGATAAAAAACAGCGATGCGGGGCTCTTGATAATATCGATGAAGGTTCTGGCAGTGAACATGGCGAATCGGACGCCAATTTACGAGAAGGATGATGAATACAGTGATCATGACGTTTCCTTTTTCTATGGAGCCCTGCTGAAATTCCGTTAATTACAACTATTGTTTCTTTTCGGCATTTTCAATAGCGGCCTCGGCCTTTTCAGCCGCCTTTTCGGCAGCGACCTCTGCCGCCTTGATCTCGGCCTTCCAAGGGGTAAGTCCAACCACGTTGTCAACCGGAACCGAAAAGGCTATTCCCTGGCCCATCGTATCGAGCCCCGCCTTCTGATAAAGGGCGTGCAGCACGGCATCCTTAATCTTGGAATCCACCAGAATCATGACGATTTCTTTTTCAGGCTGAATCGCGATATGGAAGAACGACTCGGCCTCCTTGTTTGCCGTACCGCGGGCATTCAGAATCGTACCGCCACGGGCACCGGCATCCTTCGCCGCTTCCATCACGGTTTCAGAGAATCCGGTATTCACAATACAAAAGATGACTTCGTGATTGAATCCGCTCATTTTTCGTTTCTCCGTACCGCATCGCGGTTGTCGCTTAGAAAATTAAATATCGACTTGCCGATAACGCTTGCCATGGGAATCGTATAGGCAATGCCCTTGCCTCCAGCAATCGTGTTGAACTTTTCGGCCAGGCTTTCAAGAGCTGCCTGTAGCTGGTTTTCGCCAATAACGCTAATGATGATTGCTCGTTCAGAATCCGTAAGCCCCATTGCAGTCACAATTTCACGCGGAGCCGTCCCCTGGCCAAACACGACCATCTGCATGTTCACACCGAAGGACTGGATGTGGTCCATATAAAAATCGGCCTTGGAACGACTCACCACCGTAATCAGGATCTTAAGACGGTTCATGGAAACCTTGGCACGGCCTCCACGCGAAGTTTTACTGCGATTTTTCTTTTCTAATTCCACAGCCGTTCCCTACATAAAGTCAATAATCTGTTCATCGTCGGCATCCTGAATACGGCGCATCATCGTACGGTTACGTAGCGCAGTCGCTACGACCGCCCTGAAACCAAGTATCTGTATGGTAATCAAGGGAGTCATCGCAACCATCGCGACAATACCGAAAGCATAATTCAGAATAGAATCGCCCTCGCCCTGAATGGCGGCACAGGCTCCTATGGCCAACGGCAAAATAAAGCTAGATGTCAACGGACCGCTCGCCACACCACCCGAGTCAAACGCAATCGCGGTATAAAGCTTAGGCACAAAGAACGAAAGACCGAGTGAAATAAAATAGCCCGGAATCAGGTAATAAATAATCGGGAACCCGACAATAATGCGGATCATCGAAAGACCAATCGAAATACCCACACCTACCGAAAGCGCAATCAGCATCGAGCGCTTGGTCACGAGGCCTCCCGTCACCTCTTCGACCTGTTTGTTCAACACGTGCACCGCAGGTTCTGCAAGCACCACCACCAAGCCAAGCACAAAGCCCGCCACCACCAGGGCCTTCGGCATCCGGCCTAGCTGCTGTCCTAGTTCAAAGCCCACCGGCATAAAACCTACCGCTACGGCCGTCAAAAAGACAACTAGTCCCACAAATGTGTATACGATACCGAAAGCCATCTGTATAAGTTTCGACCACGAAAGCTTGAGTACCGCAATCTGCAACACCATGAAAAAGATAACGATCAGACCAAGCGCAACGAGAACTTCCCGTGCAACCTTGAGCACCGTCGGGATCAAGTTCATGCCAAGGCTCGCGTCGATAGAATAAGCCCCGTGCGAAAGATGGTAGGTCAAGTCCCCCTTCGAAAAAATCACAAGCCCTGCTAGGGCAATAATCGGGCCTACGGAACAGAGCGCAATCAGGCCGAAGCTGTTCTCGTTTGCATTCTTGCCACCAATCGCCCCCGCAACACCCACTCCGAGCGCCATGATGAAGGGAACCGTAATCGGACCCGTAGTCACACCACCCGAGTCAAAAGCGAGCGGCACGAACATATCCTTGCCAAAGGTTACCATAAGCATGCCAAGCATGAACAAAACGAGATAGAAGAATATGATGATGGTCGAGAGATCCCTTTTAAAGACAATCTTTACTATCGAAACGACCAGGAAAAGGCCTACGCCGATACCGATTGTCGCTATCAGAAGAGTCGGTTCCACAGCGTTCTTCACCTGTTCAGCGAGCACAGAAAGATCGGGTTCCGCAACCGTAATGAGCACACCCATCACAAAACAGACCGAAACGAGCAACAACAACC
>NZ_CALEFV010000215.1 GCF_937877005.1 uncultured Fibrobacter sp.
GCTATACGATACTTGGCAACTTGTTGCCATAGTAGAGTTATCCTCTTTGGGGAGAAGGCGGGGATCTCCTTGGTTAGTCGCCGACTTTCTTCACGATGAGCGTGTAGGTTCCGTCCTGGTTGTCATCGAGTTTCAAGATTTCGTGCCCCTCTTCCTTGATGCTGCGCGGCACGTTCTGCACCGGTTCGCCGTCGTTCAGGCGGATAGAAAGGATTTGACCTTCTTCCAGTTCCTCGAGGGCGACCTTCGCCTTCACGAAAGTAGTCGGGCACACGACATCGGTAATGTCAATGGTGTCGTCGATTTTTATTTCTGCCATTGTTGTTTCTCCGTACATTGTTGTTTTAATTTGGCCCAAATATAGAACGCGTTTTTGCTTGCGTCCAATACATTGTTTTTATGCTGAATTATCAGTTTTTTCTATAGCAAGTCATCATCTTATGATTTATGATGACATTAAATTAATTCCGAGCACATTAATCTTTCGTCTATAGCGAGCTTGCGAGCGTTCTCTCGTCTAAATAATGTAGTACCACTCCTCGCTTTGGGTAATTTCTTCCGTCTTGTGTTGCTTATCGGTAGAAACGTAGTCCATTTCGAGGCTCTTCATGCTCACGCGGGTATTGGGCGCGACAGAACTCGTGATGAAGGCGCTGCCGCCGATGATGGCATTTTCGCCCACGACGGTATCACCGCCGAGAATGGAGGCGTTTGCGTAAATGGTCACGTTGTCTTGAATGGTGGGGTGACGCTTCTTGCCGGAGAGGCGCTGGCCCCCGCGTGTCGAAAGAGCACCGAGAGTGACACCCTGGTAAATCTTCACGTTCTTGCCTATCACGGCGGTTTCGCCAATGACGATGCCTGTGCCGTGATCGATAAAGAAGTACTTGCCGATGGATGCGCCCGGATGGATATCGATGCCCGTTTTGGAATGGGCGTATTCGGTCATGAGACGCGGGAGAACGGGAACATGCAAAAGGTAAAGCTCGTGGGCGATACGGTAAATCGTTGTCGCCATAAGGCCCGGATACGCAAGGATAATTTCGTCGAGGCAGCCGGCAGCCGGATCGCCGTCATAAGCGGCATGCAAATCGGTTTCAAGACATTCGCGAATCCAAGGAATCTTCGCGAAAAATTCCTTGCAGATGCGGTAGCTTTCAATCTTGCGCTCGTCCGATGTCATGGTACCGCGGAGCTTGCAATAATCAAGCGCGATGGCCACCTGCTTGTGGAGGTGGTAAAAAGTATCTTCAATAATGACCGCGAAGCTATTCTTCGGGTTGTAAATCTTGTGCGAGCGGTCCCTGAAATGTCCGGGATAAACCACACGGATCAGGTTCTGCAAAATCGTCTGAATCTCGGCCTGGTCGGGTCGATTATAGATGTCAATGTTGTCGATATGCTTGCCGCGATTGTAATCGGCAAAAATCGTCTGGACAGCTTTTTCGACTTCTGATTCCTGGATAAGTTCGTGCATGACAAAATTCAGGGTAAAAATTTAAGGAATAGTGTGGAATGCGAGATGTGAAATGAAATTATCTTCACTCCACACTACACATTCCACACATCACATTTTATGCGAACGTCTTCAACGCCCTCACAAGAGCGTCGATGTCGTCCGGAGAGTTGTACAGCGCAAGCGTCGGGCGAACGGTACTTTCGTAACCGAAATGCCTGAGCACCGGCTGTGCGCAGTGGTGACCTGTACGCACGGCAACACCGTAGGCGTCAAGCCTCTTGCCCACTTCTTCGTCGGAATAACCGTCGAGCTTGAAGGCGAGAGCAGAAGCCTTGTTGAGTGCCGTACCTACAAGGTGCAGACCCTTGACGGTCTTCAGTTCCTTGAGGCCATACTGCAGCAGTTCATGTTCCCAGCGGAACACGCAGGGCATCCCGATTTCGGAGAGGTACTGGAGAGCAGCACCCAAGCCAACAGCGTCGGCGATGCTTCCGGTTCCTGCCTCGAACTTGTTCGGGATTCCGTTGTAAATCGTGCGTTCGAACGTCACGTCGGCAATCATGTTGCCGCCGCCGTGGTACGGGCGGGCCGCTTCGAGCAATTCCTTCTTGCCGTAAACGACGCCGATACCGGTCGGGGCAAACACCTTGTGTCCGGAGAACACGAAGAAGTCTGCGTCGAGGGCGGAAACGTTCACCGGAATGTGCGCGATGGACTGTGCACCATCAATGAGGATTCTCACGCCGTGCCTGTGGGCAATGGCAATGAGCTCTTCGATCGGGGTGACCGTACCGAGCACGTTTGAGACATGCGTCACGGAAACGAACTTGGTGCGCTTCGTGAACAGAGCCTCGTAATCGTGCAACTTGAGCTGGCCGGTAGAATCGCAGGGAATCACCTTGATGATGGCGCCTGTTTCTTCGGCAATGAGCTGCCACGGCACGATATTCGCGTGGTGTTCCAGGATGGAGACAATGATTTCGTCACCCGGCTGGAGCGTCGGCTTCACGTAAGCGTTAGCCACCAGATTGATTGCTTCAGTCGTACCGCGCACGAACACGATTTCCTGCGAAGACGGGGCCCCGATAAAGTCACGAACAATGTTGCGGGCGTTTTCATAGGCATCCGTCGATGCGGCCGCGAGTGTATGGGCACCACGGTGCACATTGGAGTTCTCGTTTTCGTAGTAGTACTTGAGGCGGTCAATCACCACTTGCGGGCGCTGCGTCGTTGCACCGTTATCGAGCCAGACAAGCGGATGGCCGTTGATTTGCTTCGAAAGAATCGGGAAGTCGCTACGGATTTGCGCAAGATTCTTGGAACCGATGCGGATCGATTCGTTGCGGGAATTGGAGCCGGAATTGGCTGAACCCTTGTTCACGGAATCGCCACCGAGCGAAGTCGGAGCGTCAATCAGGCGAGCATTTTCTGCTGCCTGGGTCTTGGAAAGGACCTTCGGGGAGTAACCCTGTGCCGGTGCGGGAGCCGCCGGGACATCGCCGAACTGCGACAAAAATTCCGCTTCGGGAACCGCAGGGGCTTCCACGGAGTTGAGCCAGGTATCGGTGGAATTGCCGCCATAGGCAAACGGAGCCGAAGAAGTCGGCTGGTCGCCATAGGTCGCAAACAGATGTTCCCAGTCGAATGCGGGAGTCTGGTTGATGGCAGCAGCCCCCTGGGCGGCGTTCACTCCCTGAGCCGCAGAAACGTTCTGCACTTCGGGTGCCGCGGGAATTGCAGCATAAGCACTGTCCGTCAGGTCGGGAAAGTACTCATTTGCCAACTGCTCCAGTTCAGCCGCATTGGGAACTCCGGCGAGCTCTTCCAGCGATCTGGTATCTGGATTATTCGTAATCATAGTATTCGCCAACCTCTACGTCTTCGAGAACTGCAATGGCGTCGTCGGCAAGGATAGCCGCAGAGCAGTACAGGGAAAGCAGGTAAGAAGCTACGCCCTTGTTGTCGATGCCGCGGAAACGCACGGAAAGGCCACGAGAGTGCTCGTTCTTGAGACCGGCCTGGAAGAGGCCAATCACGCCGCGTTTGGCTTCGCCAGTGCGCACGAGCAAGATATTGGTCTTGCCGCCCTGGGACTTCGGATTCTTCACGCCGTCCACGAGAAGTTTGTCGGTGGGGACCAGAGGAATGCCGCGCCAGGTGAGGAACTTGCCACCGGCGATATCGACAACAACAGGCGGCACGCCACGGCGGGTGCATTCGCGTTCGAATGCGGCAATGGCACGCGGGTGGGCAAGGAAGAAGGACGGTTCCTTCCAGACCTTCGAAATGAGTTCGTCGAGATCGTCCGGTGTGGGGCGGCCGTCGGCGCGGAGCGGCTGAATGCGCTGGGAATCAGCCACGTTCTTCAGCAGACCGTAATCGTCGTTGTTGATGAGCAGGCTTTCCTGACGTTCGCGAAGCGATTCGATGGCAAGGCCGAGCTGTTCCTGAACCTGGTCATACGGAGAGCTGTAAACGTCTTCGATAGCCGTGTTCACGTTGATAATCGTAGAGATGGAATTGAGCTTGTATTCGCGCGGTTCGGTTTCGTATTCGACGTAGCCTTCCGGAATAATGTCGGTCTTCTTGGTCTGGCTGCAAAGAACATCGAGCGGGGTTTCGCCTTCCACGACCTTGTTCACGCGGAACAGACCCGTTTCGAGACCCTTGAATTCAAGGAACTTGGTGAGCCACTTGGGAGTGAGTGCACCAAATTGCGGCTTGGTCTTGGTGACGTTCGCCAGATTGTAGGCAGCCTTTGCGCCAAGCGCATTGATGCCGGTTTTCTTTTCTGTAGCTTCATTTGCCATAGTGGTTTACCTCTTGTGTTTGTGTTAAGTGTTGCACTTTGCAGTAAATTTCCTACCAATTTAGTAGGCTTTGTGCAAAAAAATTTTTTTACAGCCAGGCGCCCTCGTGCGAGAACATGATGTCCTTCATGGCATCGACGCCGCCCTTCAGGTTGTAGAGCGGTCCCGTGTAGCCCGCTTCGCGCAAGGTGTTGATGGCGAGAATGCTGCGCTTGCCCTGCTTGCAGATGAAAACCGTATCCTTGTTCGGGTCCAGTTCTTTTTGCCTGCGGGCCAGCTGCCCGATGGGAATCACGATGGCGTTCGGGAAGCGCAAAATCGCCCGTTCATGCGGCTCGCGCACGTCCACGATAGTCATCGGGTCGCCATTGTCAATCTTCTTCGCGAGTTCTTCGGGAGTAAAGCCCTCCACCGGAATTTCGTTTTCGGTCTTGAGCCCGCAAAGTTCATCGTAATCGATTTCCTCGACATCGGTAATCGTCGGGTTGCTCCCGCAAATGGGGCAGTTCCTGTTGCGTTCTACCTTCAAAATTCGCGAGGTCAGGTACAGGCTATCGATATGCAGAAGTTTCCCGTTCAAGTGCTCGCCGATACCGAGAATCAGTTTGAGCGCCTCGTTGGCTTGGATGCTCCCGACAATGCCCGGAAGCGGACTGATTGCACCACCTTCGGAACAGGAGGGAATGAGCCCAGACGGAGGGGGCGACGGGAATTGGCAACGGTAGCACGGGCCGCCGTCCAGATTGAAAATACCAACCTGGCCTTCGAACTGGTAAATCGCGCCGAACACGACGGGAATGCCGTGCAGCGCACACGCATCGTTAATGAGGTAGCGCGCCTTGTAGTTGTCGGAGCAGTCGACCACCAAATCGTAACCGTCAATCTGTTCCAGGATATTCGAAGAATCGAGCTGCACCTTCTCGGCGATAAGTTCGATATTCTTGTTGATGTTCTTTACTTTGTCCTTAATGGAGGCGACTTTCGGGCGTTTGATATCGCGGCTTCCGTGAAGTACCTGGCTCTGCAGATTTTCAAGCGAGACCTCATTGAAATCAATGACCTTGATAGTCCCGACTCCTGCCGCGGCAAGGTACTGGATTACAGGCGAACCGAGCGCACCTGCACCCGCGACAACGACCTTTGCCGCCTTGATGCGTTTCTGACCCTTGACGCCGATTTCTTTAAGCATCAGGTGCTTGCCGAAGCGCTCCACTTCGCTGTCATCGAAGGCGACTTCCTTGCGCCTTTCGTCCGAAATCAGACTTTCAACTGCGGCAATTTGAGATTCTTCAACAGGCGCTCCGCCAGCGATTGCCGGCAAAAGCAGGATTTCCGTTTCTTCAGGCAAAGGGGTTTCCCAGAGGGCATCTACCGTCAGGTTCTTGCCATTGATATAGATTTGGATAAAATTCCGGATTTTGCCACCATCGTCGTACAAGACATTCTTTGCGTCCGGATACATGTCCAGGAGAATGGCGAGAGCCTTCCTGACTGAACTTGCGGGAATCTCGATTCGGGAATTTCTTCCGAAAAAATTTCTAAGAGTAGCCGATATGTATATTTTCACTTTTTCCTCCGTACAAAAAAAAGTGGAATTTTGGACAAAATAAACACCTGGATTATTTTCACCGCGAAATATAGAACCGGATTTTGCCTATGTCCAATACTTAATTTTTATGCGGAATTATCGAATTTTTTTATAACGCCCTAGAACAGCAAGGAGTCGTCAGCATTTGATATCGTTTTTGTAACTTCTGATATCGGCAACCCCCTCCCTTGTCACGGAAATTATCACGTAAACAAGCCCAGGGACCATGTTTCTGGCATCTTCCCTGGACGGTACAGCCTCATAATCGGGGTGCGAGTGGTAAAAACCGACGATTTCAAGCCCGCTTCCCTCGATTTCCCGCTCCACCTGGTAAAGAAAGAGAGGGTCTGCCTCGAAATGCGTCCCTCTCCCCTCTCTCTGAACACGGTTTGGCAAAGCGCGTATTTCCGTCACCTCAAACTTGCCGTCCGGGGCGTTTTTCCCGAGCAAAATTCCGCAACATTCGTGCGGATAACTTTGCCGGGCTTCTTCTGCAATACGTTGCCGCCAGCTCATTTCTTAACGCTAGACACTCGCTTCCAGGATTTTCTTCGCAAACACGTCGCGACCGATGCGGTCGATGGTGTACTTGAAGCGTTCGCCGGGCTTCGCGTTCTCGGCAAAGAACGTGATGGCCGCATCGCAGATATCGAGCAACTTTTGCTTGTCTTCGATGAAAGGGATAATCGTTTCGCCCTTGTTGATGTTGTTGCCGAAAAGGCCGCCGAAGGACACGATGTAGCCGTGAGTATCTTCCCAGGCATCCGTCGGGCAAGACTTGTAGCAGCGACCGCAGAAATTGCACTGCGATTCGTCGAAGATGACCTTCTTGTTTTCGACCTTGATGGCTCCCTTGCGGCAAGTCTTTGCGCAAAGCCCGCAACCGATGCACTTGTCCTCGATCCACTTGACCTTGATGGCACCCTTGATGCCCACGTCATTTTCTTCGGCCTTGAGGCAGTTGTTCTGGCAACCGGTCACGCCGAACTTGAACTTGTGCGGGAGTTCACGGGCAAAATAGCGGTCGTCAAGTTCCTTAGCGAGCGCGTAGGTGTCGATACACCCGCTCGGGCAAACGGCTTCACCCTGGCACGCCGTGATGGTACGCACGCGCGGTCCGCAAACGCCCGGTTCCACGCCGCCTTCGGCCAAGGCCGCCTTCACGTCTTCTACGTTTTCGAGCTTGATGAACGGAATTTCGACGCTCTGCCTGGAGGTCAAATGAGCGTAGCCTTCGCCGTACTTGTCGGCGACTTCCGCGATTTTGGCGAGTTGTGTTGCAGTCAAATTACCGCCCACGACGCGTACGCGCAGCGAGAAGTTATTCTTCTGCTTCTGGCGCATCCAACCGCCCTTTTTAAGAGTTGCATAATCCGTTGCCATATTTTTGTGTCTCCGTTTTTCATGCCCGCGACGGCGGGCATCTCCGTTTAAATTTTCTTTATAGCTTGTTCGAAATCTTCCTTCAAATCCTCGACATTCTCGATACCGATGCTCACGCGAATCGTCCCTTCGAAAATCCCCGCATGTTCCTTCTGTTCCTTGGAACTGTGCGTAAAGATGGTGCTTTCCGGGTGTATCACCAGCGTGCGGATATCCCCGATGTTGGTGGCGATGGTGGCGTACTTGAGCCCGTTAATCAGCTTGAACGCCCGTTCCTTCGTGCCCGCGTCAATCGTGAGGATTGCGCCTCCCCTGCCGCCAAGCTGCTTCTGCACCAGGTCGTAATAGGGGCTGCTTTTGAGGGCCGGATAGTTGACAGAAATGTCATCAAAGCCCTGCAAAAATTCCGAGAGTTGCAGCGCATTGCTGCACAGGCGATCCATGCGCAGGCCGAGAGTTTCGAGCCCGAGCGAATTCAGGAAAGATGTCTGAGGAGCAACGCAGCAACCCACGTTGCGCCAGATTCCGTTGCGCAGTTTCGCGATGTAGGCGAACTTGCCGAAACGCCTGTATTCTTCAAGGCCCTTGTAGCGGGCGTAATCCCAGGGGAAGTTCCCGCTATCGACAATGAGGCCGCTAATCGCAGAACCGCTGCCGTTTATGTACTTCGAAGACGAATGCACCACGATATCCGCGCCGAAATCGAAGGGATGCACAAGGTACGGCGTAGCTGTCGTGCTATCGACAATGAACGGGACGCCACCCTCGTGGGCTGCATCCGCCACGGCCTTTAGGTCAACGACATTCAGTTTCGGGTTCCCGATAAGCTCGGTAAACACCGCCTTCGTCCTTTCGTTCAGCTGTTCGCGGACACTTTCAGCAGTCACTTCGGTAACAAAGCGAGTCGTGATGCCGAACGCCTCCAGATCGTGGAACAAGTCGATGGTGCCGCCAAAGAGCCCGGCGCTCGCAATCACCTCGTCACCCGCGTGCAAAATATTCAAAAGCGAGATAGTCACCGCCGCCATGCCCGAAGAGCACGCCACCGCGCCGATTCCCTTCTCGAGCGACGCGATTCGTCGTTCAAAGGAATCGTTCGTGGGGTTCGCGATGCGCGTATATGCAAAACCCGGAGCCTTGTTGTTGAACACGGCTTCGAGTTTTTCGGCGGAATCCTGTGAAAAGGCGCTCACCTGATAAATCGGCGCAAGCGTAGAACCGCTACATCGGTCGCTACCAAAATTCTGGTGCAATAAAGCAGTATTGAATTCCATTCAGCATGTCTCCGTACAATTTTTATCCGCAGCCAAATATAGAACGGGATTTCAACCCCGTCCAATACTTAATTTTTATGCGGAATTATCAATTTTTTCTATAACAAAGCCGCATCCGTTCGTTAAATCACCACCACCGGCTCACGCAGCGACTTGTTCTCAAGCAGGGTCGCGGCATCTCCCTGGGTCACGAACATGCGATAGATGAACACGTCCACCTTTTCGCCCACCTCGATTCTCGGCTGATCGAAGGAGCGCCGCGCCGTAAGCAAGACCCCATTCACGCGGACGCGCAGTTCGATACCGTAACCGCGGAAATCCACTTCTTCCACGACGCCTTCTTCTGCAGAATTCTTGTACTTCTGCACTTCAGTTTTCTTGGTGACCTTCACAAATTCCGGGCGCACAATCGCATTCTCTGCATTTTCGAGGATGTCGAAGCGGCGGAAATTACTATAGTCCTTAAAAATGCTGGGCTGTCCGAAGAACGATGCCGTAAAGGCGGTTTTCGGGTTGCTGTAAACCTCGTACGGCGTGCCCACCTGCTCGATGCGACCCCTGTTCGTGATGATGATTTCGTCGGCCACCTCAATGGCTTCGTCCTGGTCGTGGGTCACAAAGATGCTGGTGACACCGAGTTTCTGGATCATACCCTTGAGCCAACTGCGCAGTTCCTGACGCACCTTCGCATCGATTGCGGCAAACGGTTCGTCAAGGAGCAAAAGCTGCGGGTTCGGAGCAAGCGCACGCGCAAAGGCCACACGCTGGCGCTGCCCGCCCGAAAGTTCGCTGGGGTAACGTTTTTCGAGTCCGGAAAGGCCCACCAGTTCCAAGAGTTCGTGAACACGTTCCTTGATTTCATTCGCGGGCTTCTTCGCAATCTTGAGACCAAAAGCCACATTATCAAAGACCGTCATGTAACGGAACAGGGCGTAACTCTGGAATACGAACCCGATGCCGCGCTTGCTTGCGGGCACATTGTTGATGACCTTCCCGTCGATGACGATTTCGCCGCTGTCCGGGTTTTCGAGCCCCGCAATCATGCGGAGAATCGTCGTCTTGCCCGAACCACTCGGGCCCAGAAGGCCGATAAGTTTGCCTTTCTCGATGCCGACAGTCACATCGTCCGAGGCCTTGAAATTTCCGAAATGCTTGTTGATATGTTTGAGTTCGACGTACATAAAATCTCCTATTTCATAATCGTCATCCCCGCGCAGGCGGGGATCTAATTTTCAAGGCTATTTCTTTCTTCCCTTATGTTCAATGACGCTTCGAGCAACCAGAATGAGAATGGCTAGCATCACCAGTATCGACGCCACCGCAAACGCGGGCACGTACTGGAACTCGTTAAAAAGGATTTCCACATGGAGCGGGAGCGTGTTCGTCTTTCCGCGCAGGTGGCCCGAAATCACCGACACCGCACCGAATTCGCCCATGGCACGCGCCGCGCAGAGCACCACGCCGTAAAGGAAAGCCCATTTGATATGCGGGAAAGTGATGCGCCTAAAAATCGTAAAACCCTTCGCACCCATGAGCGCCGCCGCCTCTTCCTCGTCGGTTCCCTGCGATTCCAGTACCGGAATCAGTTCGCGGGAAATAAACGGGAAAGTCACGAAAATTGTTGCAAGCACGATTCCCGGCACAGCAAAGACAATCTTGATGTCGGCATCCTGCAACAGCGGGAAAATCGGGCTCTGACGGCCAAACGTGAGCAAGAAAATCAGGCCCGCAATAATCGGCGAAACCGTCACCGGCAAGTCAATGAGCGTCGCGAGAATCTTTTTCCCCTTAAACTTGAACTTTGTGAGGCTCCATGCGGCACACAGCCCAAATACCGTATTGATGGCGACCGCGAAGAACGAAGCCTCTAGCGTAAGGAGTATCGCCTTGATGGTGTAATCGTCGGCAACCGCCTTGCTGTACACCGCAAAGCCCTGCTTGAACGCTTCGGTAATCACCGTAATCAGCGGGAGAATAAGCATCAGGAATACGAAAAGAAGGCTTATGCCAATCAGCGAATACCTGACCAGCTTAGAACCCTTCGTATCGCGATGGAGACCGCTCTGCGTAACTACACTCATTAGCTACCTCCCTTGAGAATCTTGGCGGTCCTGTTCTGCACCACGTTCACCAGGAACAACGTAATGAACGAAGCCACCAACATCACGAGGGCAATCGTCGTCGCGCTGGAATAGTCGTATTCCTGGAGTTCCGACATGATGATGAGCGGCGCGATTTCGGTTTCGAAGGGCATATTACCCGCGATAAACACGACGCTGCCATATTCGCCAAGGCAGCGCCCGAAAGCGAGTCCGAACCCCGTAAAGATGGCGGGAATCAGTTCCGGCAATATTACCTTCCAGAAAATCCGCGTGCGGCTTGCGCCCAGCACACCCGCGGCCTCTTCGTAGGCGGGGTCCAGTTTTTCCAGCACCGGCTGCACCGCGCGTACCACGAACGGGATGCCGATAAACACCAGCGCCACCGTAATGCCGATGCGCGTAAACGCAATCTTGATTCCGAAATTCGCAAAAAAGCCGCCTACAAGGCCCGTATCCGCAGTGAGCGCCGTAAGCGCGATGCCCGCCACCGCCGTAGGCAATGCAAATGGGAGCTCAATCGTTCCGTCCACGATGCGCTTGAGCGGGAACGTGTAACGCACCAGCACCCAGGCGAGAACCACGCCCATCACTGCGTTGATAAGCGATGCGATAAAAGCCGTCAAGAAACTCACTTTAAAACTGGACAGCACGCGCGGACGCGTGATGACATCAATAATCTCACTCGCGCTCATCTGGGCAGAAAACACGACCAGCGAAGCAAGCGGAATCAGCACCACCACGCTCAAAATCGCAAGCGTAACGCCCGTAGTAAGGCCGAAGCCCGGTATGACAACACTCTTTCTTTTCATAAACGTTGCCAAATATAGAACGGGCTTTTGGGTGCGTCTAATACTTAATATTTATGCTGAATTATTGTTTTTTTCTATAACAAAAGGGGGTGCAATTGAAATTTGAAATATTTATATTGCCACTGAAAATTTGGAGGCATTAGATGAGCTTGACCCTTGAACGCGCAAAAGAAATCAACAATGGACACGTGACCGAAGAATCGCTGGTCATCCATTCCCTCAACGTATGCTACGCCATGGGTGCCATGGCCAAGCACTTCGGCGAGGACGTTGAACACTGGCAGGCCGTGGGCTACCTGCACGATTACGACTACCAGGAATTCCCCGAAGAACACCTGCAGCACACCGAAAAGGAACTGCTCGCACAAGGCGTCTCCGAAGAAGACGTGCGCGCCATTTTGGCGCACGGTTTTGAAATCGTGAATCAGGTGGAACCCAAGACCAACATGGAAAAGAGCCTGTTCACCGTCGACGAACTCACCGGAATCATCCAGGCCTGCGCGAGAATGCGCCCCAATGGAATCCTGGACCTGGAAGTAAAAAGTTTCATGAAGAAGTTCAAGGACAAGAAATTCGCCGCCAAGTGCAACCGCGACTACATCCTGAAAGGCTGTGCCCTGCTCGGCATGGACGTGAAGGATGTTGCCGCCATCTGCATCGAGGGCATGCGTGAACACGCCGCCGAAATCGGATTGGCCGGCAGCGCCGCATAATTACGACGTTATTCAAAAATCGTAAAGTTTTCCAAAAACTGTAACGAAAAATGCCAAAGTCCCTTGCGAAAGAGCTTTGGCATATTTTTTGCATTCTATGGGGCGCAGGATTTAATATGATTTCTTTGAACGATTACTTGTTTTCTGGAAACACGGTGCTGAAAATTTTGCACCAGTATTCTAACGACCTCAGGAACAGCGCGAAAGAAACGCGCAACAGCATCGACCTTGCCCATTCGAATTTTCTGATTCAGATTATTGAATTGCTGGAGCACAACGACTTTTTGACTTCGCAGTCCCAGCGAATCAAAGAATTCTACAAGTTCATGACGCGGGAATACCCGTTCTTGGCCTTTACCTTCAAGGGTCGCATTAAGTCGCTGATTCGCGCCGAAGAAAAATTCAATGGTTACATCCTTGAATACATTTACGGCTACTACAAGAAAAACGGGAAGTTCCCGACAGAAGCCGAAATCAAGAGCAAGCTGAACTTTCGCGACTTGATTGCTTACCGCATTGTGATTTCGATGCCGGTTTGCCACATTAAAAAGGGCGAGAACCGCCGCGAAGTAGAAGAAAAGTATCTGTACGAAATCGCGAACGTGCTGCCGGAATTCTTGGAAGAGCGCGGCTTTACGGCAGAAATCACGAAGTACACGGAAGACGGTCATTCGGAATTGTTGAATGAACAAGTGCGACCGTATTACCACGATTCGGTGGCATTCCCGAGAAGTTCGGGCTACCAGTCGCTGCATATTATTTTCTACGACAATCTAGCCCGCTGCTTTACCGAGGTGCAGTTGCGCACCAAGGATATGGACGACTTTGCCGAAATCGGCGAGGCGAACCATTTTGGCTACGAGAAAACGCAAGAGGCGCGCCGCAGCAAGCACGACGAGATTCCGAGCGGCGAATGCGTGTATTTTGACGAGGCTTACGAGCGCCTGACAAAATTGCAGGAAATCGAGCTCGCGAATGTGGACGTGAACATGTTCAAGGCAATCAACAACCAGCTGATCAACGACGGTTGCGGCCTTTTCCGCGGTCGCCAGATTTTACCGTTCGAGCACCTGTCCCGCTTCCAGAACGATTTGATTGACTGATAAAGGCAAAAATGGGCGTTTACGAGCCATCCGGTCTGCTTAATTTTTGCTAAAAATGTCGGAAAAGATGTCGGATTAATGTCGGAATAAATGTCATATTATTTGTCATGATAAATGTCATGATAAAAACATGTTTGTCGGGGTATTTGTCGGTGTAAATGTCGGGGTAAAAAACGACAAAAAATGGGCGTTCCCCGGCTCGTTTGCCCTCGCCGGGTCGGGCTATATTCGCTTCGCTCACGGAGCCTGTAGTCTCCGCCCCAAGGGGTCACTATCCCTAACGCAAAATCAATTATATTTAAGAAAAAAGGTTAATTATGCAACAAGATATGTTAGGGCGTGGGCCGTTCGTCTCATTATTAGAAAATATTATTGTTCAAAAAACAAATACTCGTGAAGGTTTTTCATTTGCCATTGATGGTAAGTGGGGTTGCGGCAAATCGTGGATTTTGAAAGAACTTGAGCAAAAGCTCGAGTTGAAGAATTATTTGGTAATTCACTATAACTGCTGGGAAAACGAATACTACGAAGAACCGCTTGTCGCTATACTCTCTGTTATAATTGATAAACTGAACCAATTGCAAGATAAAATTTCGGACACGAATAAAAAAGACAGAATACAAATTGCATTAAAATTTTTCGCCGAAGTAATATCGACTATCTTAACAAATAAGTTCGGTATCGGTTTTAACGAATTTTTAGAATCCGGGAAAAAAGCAATAGCCGCAGACAAAGCTCCTGCTATATCAAAAGATTTTGACAAGAATCAATCGTTAAAAGATGCTTTAGCAGCGGTTCGCGAAAATCTTTTACAATTAACTAATGTCCTGTCAGAAAGCAAAGATGTATTTGAAAACGTCATTATCGTAGTCGATGAACTTGATCGTTGCTTGCCTGAATACGCCATTAAAGTAATGCAGCGGTTACATCATATATGTTTTGACACTACATCCGATAAATACATGTTTATTCAATTAGCGGCAATCAATAAAAGTGAATTACTCGGCTCCATAGCCAAAACATTTGGCCGTGAATTCAATTTAACACAGCGATATACAAACCCTAATGGTTATAATCCAGGGAAAATCTCTTGCGATAACTTTGAGGAATCTCAAATTCAATTTGGCAATTATTATTTCAAGAAATTTTTCCAGATGATAATCCCCGTATCTAATGGCGAAAAAATAGACAATCCATTGTCCCTTCTAGAGGGATTTGATAAAAACTTTGACGAGGCTGATACTAATGGAAGAGAATATGTTGAAAGATTTTTTACTGAGGTTCTTTCGTTCTTTCCTATGCGAACCAAATTAGAACTAATTCATTTGATAAAAACCGCTCACGAAATTACAGCCTTAGACAACTCATTAGATAAAAATCTAAAATACAACACCTTATGCATAGAATTAATAGATGGTCTTTGCAAATCTATTCTAAAAAAAGGATATCCCGTAATAGTTCATCAGCAGATCCAAAAAGAAACACATAATCTATACTTACACATCCCTCAATTAACACTTATAGAAGGAATCTCTAACACACTTGAGTTCAATCAATCATTCATTAAATGGAGCTCGTCTAATTGCGAAGAAAGACAATATAGATTTGTGGGAAATACAAATTTTACGAAAGTTTATGAATACAAATTATTGGTGCCAGAATCGTATGTAAAAGCGTTCTATAAACCATTAAAATCAACCGAAATAAAAAATATCGGTGCAGGCCCCATCCCCTCCGAAGTCGCTTTTATCGAAGCTTTCCGAAAGACGCTAGAAACTTTGGTATAAGGTCATTCTTCATACTTCTTGAAATTCTCAACCTGCTTCAGGACTTCATCGTAGGCTTCGTCGATTACGGTTGGCGGGTAGCCGTTTTTTTCAGAAGCACCGCCAAATCGGAATAGAGTTCATCGCGAATATCCTGCCGGTTGGTCCAATCGGCGTATTTTGCTTTGCCATTGACGAGTTCCCTAATTTTTCGGGCCAATTCAATGTAGGTTTCTTCGTTTAAGGCCTTACGGAAATTGTGCTCATCGGCGACGGCGACTAGGATATCGTAGAAAGCCTTTTCGATATAGGATATTCCCATTTCTTCAAAGGAACTTTTTTCTTTTTTCAAATCCTTGAATACTTTTTCAAGTTCTTCGCTCAAGTTATCGACGGTTTCTTCGATAATTTCTTGAACTTCGCTGAGTTCGTTACGACTGTTATAGCGGTCAATGATGTTTTTCAGGCGTTTCGAAAATTCGGCTGCTTTCAGCATGTTCGTCTTGCCAAATTCCTTGATGGCGCGTTTCAGCAACTTGACCAGCGCGAAGTATTTCGTATTCGGGAATTTTATTTTCTTCAGTTTTTCCAGAAATTCGTCGCTGAATAAGTTTTGCACGTCGTCTTTTGCAGAATCGTCAAATGTGAAATCCTTACCCTCGTATGACGAGCAGATGGCCTTGTCCACAAGTTCTGCAATTTTCTTATTCATCAAGGTGGCGTCAGGTGTATCGCCAATGGTCATCTTAAAAATTACGGAACGGACACACAAGAAGTAATGCAACAAATCTACTTCACGTTCTGTAATTTGATCGTGACCGATACAGACGTCAAACGCTTTCTTGGCGCGCTGCGTAAAGCCCATAAATCGGTCGCGACGTTCCTTGAACGCCATTACAAATTCAACCCCCTTGTTGATGATATCCAGCCGTTCAAGAGGCGTAGCCGTCTCTTCAAAGAACCGGCTATAATCCACATCGTTCATCAAGTCAATCGTCTTTTGCAAGAAATCCTTGAAGATGACGAGGGCTGCATCTGTTCCGTTAACAGGCTTGATATCGCCATTATACAACTTCATCGCTTTTGCAATAGACGATTCAAGACCGATGTAATCAACAATCAACCCGTATTCTTTTCCCTTGAAAACTCGGTTCACACGGGAAATTGTCTGAATTAGGTTATGCCGTTCTACGGGTTTGTCAAGATACATGGTGTCAAGCGACGGAACATCGAAACCGGTAATCCACATATCGACAAGAATGACAATCTTGAAATTCGATTTTTCGTTCTTGAATTCCTTGGCGTAATTTTTGCGATCGTCTTCAGTCCCGATAATCGCCTTCATTTCAGCGGTATCGTTCTTGGAACCGCTACAGACGAACTTGACCTTTTCAATGTCCATCGCATCGCGGCTGATTTCATTTCCGTCGTATTCAGGCGCGCATTTGCGTTTTTCAAACCATTCCGGGCGGAGCGTCTTGATTCGTTTATAGACTTCAAGCCCAATTTCACGGTCATAGCACACAAACATTGCCTTGCCGTTTACCGTTGCGTTTTCGCGGCAGCGTTTTTCATAATGACCAATAAAGTGATTGACAACAATATCAAGGCGACTTGTAGCTCCCAGAACCGTCTTGATTTTGAGCATATCCCGTTGCGATTGTTGAATCTGGTCGGGATTTGTGCCGGCGTTTGCCATAGATTCGTAGAATTTATCGCAAATTTCAGCTTGACGTTCATTTAATTGAACTTCTCGCGGGCCGTTCAATCGGGAAATTTGAACCGTTGCGCCGTCTTCTTTTGACTGGAACATCGTGTATTTGAAGGTGATGTCTCCAAAGACTTGCAAAGTTGCATCTACGGGCGTGCCTGTAAAGCCGATATAAGTAGCATTGGGGAATGAATCTCGCAAGTATTTCGCGAAACCATAAACTGTTTTGGCGCCCTTGGCTGGCGACATCACAATTTTACTGTTCACATTCGTTTGCGTTCGATGAGCTTCGTCCGAAATACAGAAGATATTCCTGCGGTCACTGAGCAAGTTCAGGTCTTCCCTGAACTTTTGAATGGTCATCAGGTAAACACCGCCACTTTGGACATCCTTCAACTTTTGGGTCAGCATTGGCCGATTCTTGATTTGCAATGTATTCGCTTCTACAAAATATTCTTTGGCATTTTCGAAATCTTCGGACAGCTGGTCGTCCAAATCATTGCGGTCCGTAAGCATGATGACGGTCGGCTTGTCAAAATCCTCGTAAGTCGTAATCTTTTTTGCGAGGAACAGCATGATGTACGATTTTCCGCAGCCGGTCGCACCCCAGAACGTGCCGCCCTTGTGTGTATTTGCCGCATATTCCTTGACGATGCCGTTGAACATCGCCTCTGCACCGTAATACTGATAGTATTTGGGCAAGATAACGAGGTTCTTGTCGCTGTTGTCAGGAATATAGATGTAATTGCGCAAAAAATTCAGTAACGTGCGGCGTTCAAAAATGCCTTCGATAATGTTGTCTATTCCCTGCGGGCCATCGGCATTTCTGTAAGCATCGCCTTCCTTGAGTTTCCACTTGAAATAGAATTCGTATGGACTGAACAACGCTCCGTATTTGTTATTTGCACCGTCGCTGATGACATTGATAAAGTCAAACTTCATTAGCGAAGGAATATTCTGAGCGTAGCGGATATGCGTCTGTTCGTATGCATCTGCAATGGTTACGGAATCATCGGCAGGATTTTTGAGTTCGATAACGGAAACAGGAATGCCGTTGATAAACAGCACTATGTCGGGGCGTTGTAGTTTATATTCCTGGAATTCAAACTGGTTTACGACGCGAAAGATGTTGTTTGTCTCCGCATCGTCGCCAAAATCAAAGAAATTGATGAACAGCCTTGAACCATCGTCTCGCAAGAGGTCAAAACCCTTGAAAAGTCGCTTGTAGGTTTCTTTTAACGCACGATAAAGCGACTGGTTTGAATACTCCGTAATATAGCTCACGACCTGGTCAAATTCGTTATCCGAAAGGGAATCATAATTCTGGTCCAAGTAAGTGCGAAGGTCTTGTTTCAGAATGGGCGTATCCAGCTCACGCCGGATATCGTAGCCGCAAAGGTATTCCCAGGAATTGTTCTCGAACTTTTCAAGAACAGCCTGCTCGAATTCATTTTCGCAAAACTTGGCCATAGGCGTTAACCTCTTTTGGATTTACCTTCTTCGATAGCACCCTTGATTAGGATGGGGCAGATGTTCTTGATTTGCTGCTTAAGTTTTTCATTTAGATTTTTACGAATATTAAATGCTTTGTAAATTTCGGCAATATTCTTTTGAGTTGTTATATCAGGTATTGGAATTTTGTAATCACAGAGTGCATTCCAATCAAAAGTCTCGCGAGCAGAACCCCAAGAGTTAAAACGAGCGTAACGGTCAAACTCGGATCTAACAAAGAAAAGCATTAAATAATCGGAGTCAAGTTTAGAGTCGTCTTTTGGCCTAAAAACAATATAAGATGAAGAGACCAAGTAGGTGTCGTTTGTTGAGTTAAGAGCAATCGTTATTTTATCACCATTTCTTGATGTGACAGGAACATATGCAAACGAATTACGAGACACCTGTAAATACGGATTCAAAGACACGCCAGTCATATCAGCTTTAGTTTCAATAAACTCTTTTTGAATTGAAATGCCTTTTACATCATCAACTGTTAATTTTCCACTTTCATTTTTCTTATCACTCTGCGATATGTATAATCCAATTTTCTCGCAGGGCATTTTGCGGCGGAGTTCTTCAATGTAGGCGTCACAGGTGAGTTTCAGGTCATCAAGGCCTTTTTCATAGGCCTTTTGGTTTGCACACATTGCGTCGTAGATATTAACATACTTCTGCTGCGTCGGCACATCGGGGAGCATAATTGAGATGTCACACATATCTTGCCACGAAAATGTTTCGCGGGCACTACCCCAAGAATTAAATCGAGAATACCGATCAAACTCGGCCCTATTGAAATACATAAAGAGATATTTGGACAACAACAATTCGGGTTTCTTTATGCGAAAAACAATATAGGAAGAGGAAACTATATAAGTATTTTGCGAAGTGTTATGAGCTAGAGTAATTTTTTCGCCATTTCGAGATGTTACCGTCACATAAGCAAAGTAATCTGGCTTGACCAAAATATACGGAGTTAAAGAAACTCCGGACATATCTGCTTTTGTTTCGATAAAGACTTTCTTGATAGAAATTCCCTTAACATCATCAATGCCATAAACACCATCAGAATTTCGGTCATCTGAAAGTTCAATCAGGTCTCCCAATTTATACGTAGCCAAATTACTTAATCCCATACCCAATCCCTTTAAATGCGTTCACAAGCATTTCTTGAGACTTAACTTCTTCGGCAATGACTTCTTGCATTTCCTTTTGGATTCGTTTCATCTCTTTCTTGTAATCGATATCCAGGTCGTGGTCAATGAACTCGATATACTTACTCGGAACAAGCGAATAATCCTTTTCAATGATTTCACTCATCGGGGCTGAGTAACAATATTCCGCTTCGTCCTTGTACAAGTTTTTCCAATCAGGGGATTGCCAGTTGAAAAGCGTTTGCGCAATGCGTTGCTTGCTTTCTTCCGTCAAAAGGGTAAAGCCGTCTTCGTTTGCGCCACCATCACCAAGCTGGCGAGCATCAATGAACAAAATCTCGTTTTCGCGGTTGCGGAGCTTGACATTCTTGCCGTTGCGTTTTACGGTCTTTTCTTTCTTGTGATTGCCCACAATCCAAAGCGTCACCGAAATATCCGTCGCATAGAACATATCTCGCGGCAGTACGATAATTGCCTCTACCTTGTGTTCTTCAATCAATTTCTTGCGGATTTTGTATTCATCGCCATCGGCGTTTAAAGCGCCATTCGCCAAAAGGAACGCCGCCGTCCCGTTATAGCTCAAGTGCGAAATCATGTGCAAAATCCACGCATAGTTCGCATTGCTTACCGGCGGAACTTCGTAGCCCTTCCAACGGGCATCATTTTTCAACTCTTCTTCCGTTCGCCAGTTCTTCAGGTTGAACGGCGGATTTGCCAAGATGAAGTCAGCCTTCAAGTCCTTATGTTTATCGTTCGTGAAACTCGAAGCGTCGGTATCGCCCAAGTTGCAATTCAAGCCGCGAATGGCCAGGTTCATTCGGGCAAGTTTATAAGTTTTGTCATTCGACTCCTGACCATAAATGGTGATGTTCTTCTTGTTGCCTTTGTGGCGCTTGATAAATTCGGCCGACTGCACGAACATTCCACCCGAACCGCAGGCCGGGTCAAAAACGGAACCCGTATAGGGCTGCACGATTTCGGTCATCAGTTCGACAATATTCCCCGGCGTGTAAAACTCGCCTTTTTCGGACTTTGCCGCAATACAGAACTTACGCAAGAAATATTCGTAAACGCGACCGATTACATCGTCCGTTTCATCGGTGCTGTATTGCATCTTGTTGATTTCGTCCATCAGCGAAGAGAACTTGTTCGCCTCGATATGCAGGTCGCGATAGAAGCCTATTGGGAGAGCGCCCTTGAGCGACGGATTGTTCTTTTCCATATTGTTGAACGCATCGTCAATCTGCTTGTAGATGTCGTTCTTCTTGGAATTCTTGAGCAAGTAGTTCCAGCAGTCCGTCTCTTCGAGATAGAACACGTTTTCCTTGGAATAAAAACGCGGATTGTTGACGAAATCCTTCGTGTCTTCGTTTGCAAGGAGAGCCTGGCGTTGCGTTTCGAACTTGTCATAGGCGAACCGCAGGAACAATAGTCCCAACACGACGTTCACGTAATCCGTGGCACTCACGCTTCCGCGCAGCTTGTTACACGCAGCCCAAAGACCCGCTTCGAGCGATACCTGCTTCTTTTCCTTCGCCATAACATCTCCAAGCAAAAGTGGCGAAATCCATCCTCATTCGCACGGAGACGTTGGCCTAAGATGTCGGGAAAACAAAAAAGGCGTGGAGTCGCTTAGCGTGCCTATCATCGCTGCGGGCTACCACACCCTTTCGTACAATAAGCACAAACGACCCACGCCCCAGATGGGACGTGAGTGTTCGTCTTATTCTTGTACGAATTGAAAGTGGTAGTTTCAGCGATAAGAATAAGAGACGAATCTCAAAATTTTCCGGTCGCCCAATGCCGGGTGGCAAAGGGCTATGTCAACTACATTTTAGAAAAAAGGGGCGTTTTTTGCATACGCAATGACGCAGAAATGGTGAAAAAAGGATGGATTTCATGTGCAATGTGAAAAAGAAGAACTTAAATCATTATGAAACGGCTAATTCAGGAACCAAAATTTAGAATGCCACTTATATTTGAACAATTGCTTAAGGTGATGTGAAATTAACGAAACGCCAATCTTTTTTCAAATCAAGCCCCATAATGTCATAATATGTCATCGTAAAATTATATATTTAGTGGGATAGGTTTTTACTAGGAGAATACAATGAAAGTCCTTTTAGATACAAATATCGTGATTCATCGCGAAAATGTGAAGGTGACGAATCCGTCGATTGGGCTTTTGTTTTATTGGCTTGATAAACTGCATTACGAAAAGTGCATTCATCCGTGGTCTCTTGAAGAGTTAAAGGGCTATAAGGACAAAAATATGCAGGAACTTTATGAAACGAAGTTGCCTGCCTACACCATTTTGAAATCGGTCTCTGTTCCCCAAGAAGTTTTTTTGGCGAAAATGCCGAAAGAAGAATCATCGAACGACAAAATTGACCATCAGTTGCTATGCGAGGTCTTCAATAATCGCGTAGATTTGCTGATTACAGAAGACAAAAAACTTCGGGAAAAAGCCCAAAATCTCGGAGTTAGACAGAAAGTCTATTCAATAAATGAATTCGTTTCGGAAAAAACCGAAGAATATCCCGAATTAATCAGCTATAAAATGCTCTCCGTCAAAAAGGAACTTTTTGGCGACATTGATCTGAACGACATATTCTTTGACAGCCTTAAAGAGGCTTATCCTGATTTTGTTCCCTGGTTCAACAAGAAAAGCGAAGAAGAGGCCTACGTTTGCCGTACCGATGAGGGGGTTATAAAGGGGTTCCTGTACATCAAAACAGAAGACCAGTCCGAAAACTACTCAAGTATTGAGCCGAGTTTTTTGCCAAAGAAAAGACTGAAAATCGGAACATTCAAAGTTGATGTTTCCGGATTTAGACTTGGAGAACGCTTCATAAAGATTATTTTCGACAATGCTCTTTACCGAAAAGTAGATGAGATTTACGTTACTTTTTTTGAGGATAGTCCGAATTTGGAGGCTCTGAAGGGTTTGTTGGAAACATGGGGCTTTGTGCGGCATGGCATAAAACACTCCTATGGGAAAGAAGAAGCTGTATTTGTCAAGAAATTGAACGCGTTTAATCCTGAATTGTCGGCAAAGAATAATTTTCCAAACATTCTGTTCGACAAGCAGAAATTTATTCTTCCGATAATGGCGAAATACCATACTTCATTGTTGCCGGATTCTATCCTGAAAACAGAAAAGCAAATTGACTTTATGGGCAAAGACGCCCAGAAATACGCTTTGCAGAAAGTCTATATTTCGTGGTCGCCGGAGCGGAATATCAATCCCGGTGATTTGGTTCTGTTCTACAGAATGGGTGAAGATGGCTCCAATAAGAAATACACGTCGGTCTTGACAACTTTAGGGATGGTTGACCGAATTCATTATGGATTCAATAATAAAGAAGACTTCTTGAAGCAATGCCAAAATAGAAGTGTGTTTTCAAAAGATGATCTTGATTATTTTTGGAACCGGCATCGGGCCAATTTAATGGTTTTGAAATTTGTTTTTGTAAAAAGCCTGAAGAAACGCCTGACTTTGGATTATTTGCATCAACTTGGCGTGGTCGAACCTCCTAATGGACCTCGTCCATTTATGCGAATATCTGACGAGGTTTTCAAACAGATTCTCTCGGATTCCAATACAAATGTTAAATTTGTGGATGGTTAAACATGTGTACGATTCTTCTTTCCATTAAACCCGAATACACCAACCGGATTCTTGAAGGCTCAAAGAAATATGAGTTCCGCAGAAGCGTCGCCAAAAGAAAGGTGGACCGCATTCTGATTTATTCAACCGCTCCAGAAATGAAAGTGGTTGCGATGGTCGAAGTTATTGGTGTCATGAAGGATTCCCCAAAGAGACTTTGGGAGAAGACTCGTACTCATGCAGGAATTTCTCGCCCGAAATTCATGGATTACTACGCCAACCGGTCGGTGGCATATGCTTACCAATTGGGCGAACTGCAGAAATTTGATACGCCTAAGACGCTTGCAGAATACGGCATTTCTGCTGCCCCGCAGTCGTTCGTGTATATTGAAGGGTAAACTTTCCTCTCTCAAAAGTAAGATTATGTTTGACCTTGATTGCTGCACAAGGATCTCCGATGCGAAAGAAACCGTCAGAACTGGATTTTGAAGAATACATCCGTCAGGTCGAGCCCGCTAAGCGGGAAAAGTCCTACGCGTGGTCTACGGCTATCGGCTTGCAGCAGGTCGATGGTCTGACGCCCTCGGATTATCTGCTCGAAGTCGCCAAGAAGAACATTGAAGGGAAGATTTCCCTGAACAAGGCGCAGGCACTTATCGATTCTTATTACGAATCGAAGACGGAGCGTTCCGACGACAAAGACGATACTGAAGAAGCTGACAAAGTTTCTGCCCGCATTGCGCAAATATTGAGTGAAAAGTCGTTCAATTTTTCACCCTCTTTTTTGATTGCTATTCACAAGCGGCTTTTCGAGGGGGTGTTCAAACATGCTGGAGAAATCCGCAAGTACGATATTTCCAAAAAAGAATGGGTACTGAACGGGGATTCAGTAATGTACGGGGCTTCGTTTGAATTGCGGATGGCTCTGGATTATGATTTTGAGCGCGAACGTGAATTTAGCTATAGCAATATAAGTATGGATGAAATAGTCCGTCATCTGGCATTTTTCGTATCGCGTCTCTGGCAGATTCATGCCTTCGGAGAGGGGAATACCAGAACAACAGCGGTATTTATGATTAAGTATCTGCGTACTTTGGGATTTAATGTTGCCAATGATATGT
>NZ_CALEFV010000216.1 GCF_937877005.1 uncultured Fibrobacter sp.
GCGGCCCGCAATTCGCAGGCCGCTTTTTGTTTAATGTTGAATTCACTTTTACTTCAGGTTCGCCTTGAAGAATTCATTCAGCTTTTCGAAGGGGATTTTTTCCAGGTTGTCGTAGAGGTCCACGTGGGAGGCTCCGGGGATGACGAGGAGTTCCTTGTTGCCGACGGTCTTGCTCCAGTTCTTGGTGGCGTCGAGTTTTGCGGGGACGTTCGCCTTCTTGCCGGTCATCTTTTCGAATGCGCCTTCGCCGAAGTAGCGGCTGTGGGCCTTTTCGCCGTGGATGATGAGCACCGGGTTACGGATTTCGTCAGCGTATGCGAGGAGCTTGGTGTTCATGAGCGAGGTGCCTGCGGAGGCGGCCCAGCCCTTGTTGCTGTTGAGAGAGCGCTTGTGGTAGCCGCGCGGGGTCTTGTAGTAGGCGTAGTAATCCTTGACAAAGTAAGGAGCGTCGTTCGGGAGCGGGTCCACCACGCCGCCTGCCAGGTCGTAGGTGCCGTTCTTGAAATCCTTGGTGCGCTGGGCCATCAAGGCCTTGCGGGCCTCGTTGCGGGCGTCGGCGTTGTTTGCCGCATCGAAGTAGCCATTTGCGGATACGCGGCTCATGTCGTACATGGTCGAGGCTACCGTCGCCTTTACGCGGGTGTCGATGCCGGCAGCGTTAATCGCCATGCCGCCCCAGCCGCAAATGCCAATGATGCCGATGCGTTCCGGGTCAACGTTGTCGCGGGTCGAGAGGAAGTCCACGGACGCCATGAAGTCTTCGGTGTTGATGTCCGGGCTGTTCATGTAGCGCGGCTCGCCGCCCGATTCGCCGGTGAAGCTCGGGTCGAATGCAATGGTCAGGAATCCGCGTTCCGCCATCTGCTGGGCGTAAAGTCCGCTGGACTGTTCCTTGACGGCACCGAACGGGCCTGAGACTGCAATCGCCGGGAACTTGCCGTTCACCTTGAGGCTCGTGTCCTTGGGCACGAACATGTCGGCAGCGAGTTCAATGCCAAAGTGGTTCTTGAAAGTGACCTTGGAATGTTCGACCTTGTCGCTCTTGGGGAAAACCTTGTCCCATTCGGCGGTGAGCGTGAGCTTGTTCATATTTCCTTCCTTTGTCTGTTGTGCTGCAGGAGCAGTTTCTGTTGCGGGGGTGCACGCCATCAGGGTGCATGCGGAAACCACGGCAAACGCCGCTTTTAAGAATTGGGATTTCATGATTTATCTCCTTGTTGTTAAACTTTCTTTCCCATGGCGAACACCTTTTTCAGGAGCGCGGAATTCTTCTTGACGTCGCCTGCGCTTTCGGCACCCGTGGCGCAGAGAGCACCCTTGAACTTCACGCCGTCGAAACAGGCAATCCACCCGCCAATGCCGCGCTTCGCGATGTTCATGGCCTTCGCGTCGGTGTCGGCGGCAGAAGTGAGCAGGTAAATTTCGCGGAACTTGTAATCGCTGGAATAGAGGGAATTCGCGCGGTCGAGCATGGTCTTGAGCTGGCCGCTCATCTCGTAATAGTAAATCGGCGTCGCGAACACGATGACATCAGCCGATTCCATCTTCTTGGTGATGGCGGGAGCGTCGTCCTTGATGACGCACTTGCCCTTCTTCTGGCAAGCAAGGCAGCCCATACAGAAACCGATCTTCTTGCCACGCAGCGATTCGAATTCCACCTTGTTGCCCGCCTCGGCGGCACCCTTCGCGAACTCCTGCGCCAGGGTTTCGGAGTTGCTCCCCTTGCGCAAGCTGCTGGACAAGACCAATACTTTTTTCATAGGTTCCTCTCGGTTGAAGTCTTTACATG
>NZ_CALEFV010000217.1 GCF_937877005.1 uncultured Fibrobacter sp.
CATGACGCCGCTGAAGCAGGCGTAGGACAACAACGCTCAAAATCGCCCAAATTACCAAAAAAGCGCTAAAAAGGTAGTCTATGGACTGCCTTTTTGCTTAGTTTTTGATGAAATTCTATACATTTGTTCATTATTTAAAGTGCGGAAAAATGTCAAAATGACTTGATTTTATGTGCGGAAAAATGTATTTTACATGGTGAAATATATGCGGAAAAATGTAAAATGAAGCGAATCGCCCTAGAAAATCTGCTTAAATGGAAAGAAAGCGCAAACCGGAAGCCCTTGATTCTTAACGGGGCGCGTCAAGTCGGCAAGACCTGGCTTTTGCGGGAATTTGCCAAGACGGCATATCAGAAAGAAGCCTATATCGTTTGCCGAAAAAATGAGTTGGTGAAACAGGTGTTCGCCCGCGATTTTGACATTAAACGAATCTTGCGCGATTTAAGGGCCTTAAGCAAGGTTGACATCACCCCCGGTGACACGTTGATTGTTTTGGACGAAGTTCAAGATGTTCCCGAAGCCATCGAGGCGCTTAAATATTTTTACGAGCAAGCGCCCGAATATCATATTGCCGTTGCGGGATCGTTGCTTGGAATTTCGCTCCATCAGGGAGTGTCGTTCCCTGTCGGAAAAGTGGACGAGCTAGACATTTTCCCGATGAATTTTATGGAATTCCTTGACGCCATCGGCGAACAGAACACTGCGGATCTCATTGCAAAAAGAGATTTTGCTAGCATTGCTCCGTTGCACGAAAAGTGCGTCGATTTGCTCAGGCAATACTACTATGTGGGCGGCATGCCCGAAGCAGTTAAACAGTATGCTGAAACCGGGGCTCTGCAGAGCGTGCGCGAAATACAGAAAAGCATCTTGCGTGGATATGAGCAGGATTTTTCAAAACATGCGCCCAAAGACCAGGTTGCAAAGATAAAGCTTGTTTGGAAAAGCGTTCCCTCGCAACTGTTCAAGGAAAACAAGAAGTTTATTTACGGGGCACTCCGCAAGGGCGCCCGTGCAACGCAATACGAAGAAGCTATCGAATGGCTTGTGGTTTCCGGCTTGCTTTACAAGGTGTCTCGCGTTTCTAAACCCGCTTTGCCATTAAGCATTTATGAAGAACTGAACATTTTCAAGTTATATGCATTGGATGTCGGTCTGTTGGGTGCGATGGCAAATACAGATTCTTCGCAGATTCTAATCAAGAGCGACCTGATTGCAGAATTCAATGGCGGACTTGCAGAACAGTTTATTTTGCAACAAATGAAAAGTAAACGGATTGAACCGATTTACTACCACTCGACGGACGATTCAAGGCTAGAATTAGATTTCCTGATACAGTCGGAAGGCCGCCTCTTGCCCATCGAAGTCAAGTCGGGAGAATCAGTGCGCTCCAACTCCCTTTCGGCGCTGCTGCAAAACACGCCAGGACTCCAGGCAATTCGCTACTCCATGCGCCCCTATAAGGAACAAGCGTCCTTGACTAATGTTCCGCTTTATGCAGTGTAAAAATGTTGACTTGAATAGTAAACAAAAATGCCCCTGCTCAGAGCTACTTGAGCGGGGGCACCTTTATTCCCAAAGAGACACAAAAGAGGGAATTGATTTTTTGATTCAACCTAACAAGCCTGAGTCCGAAAGCTATGGCGACATTCAGAATTAGACTTGTCTAACTAAAAGTTAGATAAAACTAACTGTAAAAACAAGGGTAAAATGGCGAAAATGATGTAAATTTTTCTTATAAAATTAGTCTAATCTAAATAAATACGAATTCGGTAATATTTTTAGCCTTGCCTAATTAGTTTTATTAAACTATATTAGCCGCGTCTAAATAAGGCTGGTTGAAATGGACCATACAAAACTGACTCAAAGCTTAGAAGATTACCTGGAAATGGTGCATATGCTGCGCCTGGCGAACGGGCTTGCCCGCGTCAAGGATATTGCGGCGGCTCTCGGCGTGAAAATGCCGTCGGTTGCAAAGGCCATGGTTGAACTCAAGAAGATGGGCCTTGTTAGGCAGGAACCCTACAGCGGTGTAGAACTCACCGAAGAGGGAGAGCGCGTTGCCGCCATGATTTTGAACCGTCATATTCTTCTGAAGGGATTCCTGATTAAGCTGGGCGTGTCCGAGGCGATTGCCGACAAGGATGCTTGCAGTATGGAGCACATTCTTTCTGCAGAAACTCTCGGTAAGATTGAAGATTTTGTGAAACCGTCGAATGCGATTGCCTCGGCAAAAGTTTCTTCGGTAAAAAAACTAAGGGTTGTCAAAAACACAAAGTAAACAGGAAGGCTCCGCTCAAGAGTTTTCCCGTTTTTATATGAGGATGATATGAGCTGTAATTGTGGTTGCGGCGGAAAGTCGCAAACGAAAAAGTGGAGTACCGAGCCCAAGTTCTCGGAACTCAAGAAGGGCGACAAGGTAGAGATCGTCGGTTATAACGAGGGCGATTCTGCTTATAAGTCCAAGTTGCTTTCGATGGGCCTTGTGCGTGGCGTTCAAATGGAAGTCTTGCAGGTGGCCCCCCTCGGCGATCCGATTGAAGTAAGCGTACTGTCTTACAGGCTCTCGCTCCGTAAAGAAGAAGCCAATGTTCTCAAGTTGAGGAGGGTATAATGGCTGCCAGAAAACTTTTGACGATTGCAATTGCCGGTAACCCGAACTGCGGTAAGACGGCTCTCTTTAACGCCCTTACGGGTGCACGCCAGCGTGTGGGTAACTGGCCTGGCGTGACGGTCGAAAAGAAGGAAGGTTACTTTGAACTGGGCGACCGCCAGATTCGCCTGGTGGACCTTCCGGGTACTTACGCTTTGTTCGCAAATGCCGAAGACGAACGCGCTGCTGTCGATTACTTGCTCAGCCGCGAAGCGAGCCTGATTATCAACATTGTCGATGCGACGAACCTGGAACGCAACCTGTTCCTTACGAGCCAGCTTGCCGACATGAAGATTCCGATGGTGATTGCCGTCAACATGATGGACATTGCCGAGAATCGCGGAATCCAGCTGGATCTCGACGAACTTTCTGATTTCTACGGCGTGCCGTGCATTCCGCTTTCTGCCGTGAGCGAAAAGAGTGTCACCAATTTCATTAGCCAGATGGGCCACGTGCTTGCGAGCCCGATGCCGCTCCCGAAGCAGATGGTTTACGGCGACAAGGTCGAAGAGGCCGTGAAGGTTTTGGAACCGAAGGTGGCACCGGTCGCAAAGCTTTTGGATGCGGACTCCCGTTGGGTTTCGCTCATGTACTTGGGCAACCAGAAGAGCTATGCAGACAAATTCGCCGAAGCGGGCGTAAAGCTCGACAAGGCCGATGTCGTGAAGATTCTGGGCGAAGAGCCGGAATTTGCGATGGCCGAAAACCGCTATTCCATTTCGCATAGCGTGGCGGGCAAGGCGATTGTTTCTGCGCGCGCCAAGAAGACATTCTCCGACAAGCTTGACGCAGTTCTTTTGAACCGCTGGGCGGCTCTCCCGATTTTCCTGGTCATCATGTATCTGGTGTTCTGGATTGCGGTGACGATCGGTTCTGCGTTCATTGATTTCTTTGACGTGCTGTTCGGTGCGATTTTTGTGGATGGCCTCGGCTACGTGCTGGGCGATGTACTCGGTTGCCCGTCGTTTGTCACGGCAATTCTCGCCGACGGTATCGGTGCCGGTATCCAGACGGTTTCGACCTTCATCCCGGTCATCTTCTTCATGTTCCTGTGCCTTTCGTTCTTGGAAGACTCGGGTTACATGGCCCGCGCGGCTTTCGTTGCAGACCGCTTCATGCGTTTCCTTGGGCTCCCGGGTCGTGCCTTCGTGCCGATGATGGTGGGCTTCGGTTGCGGCGTGCCGGGCATTATGGGCTCCCGCGTGCTGGAATCCAAGCGTGAACGTTTCCTCACCATCTTCTTGGTGCCGTTCATGAGCTGCGGCGCACGCCTCCCGGTGTACGCGCTTTTTGCGGCGGCATTCTTCGGCAAGATGGCGGGCACGGTGGTGTTCCTGCTTTACCTCGCCGGTGTGCTGTTCGCCATCGCTTACGGTTTGTTCCTGAAGAAGTCGCTTTTCCAGGGCCAGGCCAGCAACTTTGTGATGGAACTTCCGCCGTATCATTTGCCCAAGTTCAAGTCCCTGATGATTCACTGCTGGCAGCGCCTGCGTGACTACATCTGGCGCGCCGGTAAGGTGATTACGCTTGCCGTTGCAGTTCTTGGCTTCCTCAACAGCTTCGGCATTGTCGAGAAAATGTATGTCGATGTTGACGGCAAGACGACCGAAATCGTCCAGGCCGAAGATGGCTACCAGATGGTCAAGGAAAATGAAGAAGGCGAGGCTGAAAATGTTGCTCTCCCCGAAGGTTTCGTTGTTGACGAATCCAAGGTGGTGAAGTCAAACGAGTTCACTGCCGGTAACGGCGACTCCGAAAACAGCTTGCTTTCTACCATCGGTAAGGCGATTACGCCGGTGTTCGAACCCTTCGGTGTCGAAAAAGAAAACTGGCCCGCATCCGTGTCGCTGTTTACGGGCCTCTTGGCCAAGGAAGCCGTTATCGGTACCATGAACTCGCTCTATTCCATGGTGGGGGAGAATGCCGAGGCTCCTGCAGAAGAAAATAAGGCTGCGAAACCTACTGAAGAGCCGAAGGCAGAAGAGCCTGCTCCGGAACAAGTGGCGGTTGCTGACTCTGCCGCTGCGGATAGCGTGAAGGCTGATTCGACAGTCGCCGCTGTTGCTGACTCCGCTGCAACTGATAGCGCTGTGGTTGCCGATAGTGCCGCAGCACCTGCTGAATCCGCGGAAGCCGTTGCCAAGGCCGCTCCTGCCGAAGAAAAGGCCACGGAACCTGCTGCAGAAGAAAAGCCGCTTATCGTAGGCATCGACGAATGCCCCGCCGAAGAAGAGGAAGAAGGCGGCGCTCCCGATATCAAGGGCGCCGTGCTCGAAGCTCTCGGCTCGATTCCTGCTAACCTCGCCGAAGTCTTCGGTTCGCTTACCGACCCGCTGGGAACCACCGGTGAATTGGAAGGCCAGGAAGCAGCCGAACTCAAGAAGGAAACTCTGGACAAGATTACCGATGCCAAGGTGCTGACCTGCGAAGAATATGCAGCCATCGAAACCTTCGGCGAAGAAGAAGAGGACGAAAAGACCCGCGAAACCGTGTTCGCAAAGCTCGCTGCCGCAGGCCTCGAACTCTCCGAAGACGAAATGGGCGCTCTCGAAGAAGGCGACCTCTCCGAGACGATGGATATTTATGCGAACCTCCGCTCTTACTTCCACAATCCGGACAAGAACGGTAACCCGGTGGATGGCTTTAACTGGCAGGTGTTTGCGTTCCTCATCTTTATCTTGCTTTACGTGCCGTGCCTTGCCGCCATGGGCGTGGTTGCCCGTGAAATCGGCCTCGGTCTCGCCGTCCTCATGGCGACCGTGCAGACGCTCCTTGCCTGGGCGATTGCCGTGCTCCTCTACCAGGTTCCTGTTGGCGGAAACATGACATGGATTGTCGCCGCCATCGTGGTGCTCGTGGGTACGGGAATCTTCCTCAAGCTCTTCGGTATGAAGGCGAATAAAGAAAAGCGCTTCGAAGACTAACTTTTGGAATCAAGAATAGGGTTGGTAGGCCCAAATCCTGCCAGCCCTTTATTAAAAAGATTAAGTTAGCTTAGTCTAATAAGTGAAACTTATAACAAAAAAATCTCATAGGAGAATACCTTACAATGAAATCTCGTTCTAATCTCTTGTTCGGCCTTGCTGCCGCCTCCGTGTTTGCGATACCCGCATTCGCTCAGGAAGCTGCTCCTGCCGCCGAAGCCCCCGCTGCAGCGCCTGTTGCGGAAGCTCCTGCTGCAGCTCCCGTTGCTGCCCCTGCTGAAACTCAGGCCGCTCCGGCTCCTGCCCAGGAAGCCCCTGCCGCTGCTCCGGCTCAGGAAACTCCTGTCGCTGCCGCTCCTGCCGAAGAAAAAAAC